>NZ_LMRC01000023.1:0-371176 GCF_001425565.1 Methylobacterium sp. Leaf466
CACCCTGGCGGCCACGGCCCTGACCTTCGTGGCGGTGGCGCGCCGGATGGCGCCGCGCGACGACCCGCGATGAAGGGGGATTTCGCCGTCTGGGTCTATCTCTCGCACACGCCGCTGCTGTGGCTGACCGTGACGCTGCTCGCCTACGGCGTGGCCGAGCGGGTCGCGCTGGCCACCGACCGGCACCCCCTCGCCAACCCGGTGCTCGTCGCCATCGTCCTCACGGCCACGGTGCTGTGGCTGACCGGCACGCCCTACGCGACCTACTTCGAGGGTGCGCAGTTCGTCCACTTCCTGCTCGGGCCGGCGACCGTCGCCCTGGCGATTCCCCTCTACGAGTACCGGGCCACGGTGATGCGCGCCCTGGTGCCGATGCTGGCCGCCCTCGTGGTCGGYTCGCTCGTGGGGATCGTCTCGGCGATGAGTCTTGGGCTCATGCTCGGCATCCCCCGCGACGTGGTGGTGGCGATGAGCCCGAAGTCGGTGACCACGGGCGTCGCCATGGGCATCGTCGAGACCTTGGGAGGCGATCCGACCCTGGCCGCCGTGCTCGTCATGCTCACCGGCATGACCGGCGGCATCCTGGTGACGCCACTGATGAACCGCCTGCGGATCGAGGACCGGCGCGCCCGCGGCTTTGCGGCGGGNCTCGTCATGCTCACCGGCATGACCGGCGGCATCCTGGTGACGCCACTGATGAACCGCCTGCGGATCGAGGACCGGCGCGCCCGCGGCTTTGCGGCGGGCCTGGCCGCCCACGGCGTCGGCACCGCCCGCGCCTTCCAGGTCAGCGCCGTGGCCGGCACCTTCGCCGGCATCGCGCTCGGCCTCAACGCCTTCCTCACCGCGATCCTGGTGCCGGTGGCCCACGGCGTCGGCACCGCCCGCGCCTTCCAGGTCAGCGCCGTGGCCGGCACCTTCGCCGGCATCGCGCTCGGCCTCAACGCCTTCCTCACCGCGATCCTGGTGCCGGTGGCGGTGGGGTTCTTGCGCTGATCCCTTGTCGACGCCGATCTAGCGCGCCGCCCGCCACCCTGCGGCCTTCGCCTCATCCCCGGTGCAAAACATCCGCTCGCCTGCCCGGTCGTTGACGCGCGTCCAATCGTAATCACGCGATCCGGGCAAGTGATAGATCCGCTGGCCGCCAGCCGAGATGTTGCCCTTGATCGTGCAGCCGCTCTTGCCGGTCGGGGGCGTAACGGTCTCTGGCCGGGTATCCTCTCCACCAGCGCGGTGGGCGCGGCGCCACTCGGATGGGTCCTGGAACGTGCCGGCCCATATGCCGGTCCGTAGCGCCTTTGCCGTCAGCTCGGCATTCACATAGTCCTCGGCATAGCGCCGGTACGCGATCGCGTGGCCTTCTCGGACCATCCAGGCGTTCAGATCCTCAGCATCTGCTCGGCACAGAGCCACCACGCGGCCGTAGCGGTCGGTGTCCCGGGGCTCACAGGTCACCATACGCTTACCGATGTGATCGGCCAGGGCCAACGCCGCGGCCTGACCGCAGCGGTAGTCCTTGCTGGTTGCGTCCTTGCAGGTCTGAGCGCTCTCGGGTGCGTCGATACCGTGAAGGCGGATACGCGTTTCGCGGATCACCAGCGTGTCACCGTCGGTGACGCTGGCCCGGCCAACGATCGGGTTGGCCACGGCTGGTGACGCGAGGAGCAGGGCAAAGGAGAAGATCCATGGACGCATTCCGCCGTTCTACCCCGCCACGCCGACCGCCGGCTATTGCTCCAATTCGACATTCTGCTCCACAACGGCACTTTCAACGAAGGTTCCGAGCTGCTGCGCCATGGAGTTGTACAGATTGCTGTTGTTTGATCCATCGCTGAGGGTCAGCACAAATGATACATCTTGCTCACCCAACTCATGGTGGCTGGCCGCGTCGAACTGGAAGAGGTCACGGGCGAACACACGAGCATGTAGGCTCATTGTGTCACCGCTGAACGTAATGCCGCCGCGCTTGCTAAAATCTCGGATATGGCGGCGGACCGGATGCCACTTGGCCAAGTCAGCCCTAGCCTCACGCTCGGGCGCTCGGTCCTCGCGCATCGAGCCTAGAAGATTGCTAGTTCCCCCTGCGCGAGTGGTGTATTGCACAGAAGCCTGCAAACGCGTCGCGAAGTAGTTAGGCCCCCCGCTAATAGAGACGATTGGATCAAGGATTGCAGTCAGACGACCCTTGCCAACGAGTTTGCCGTCCCGGATCAACTCAGGCGGGATCGGTATACCTCGCCAATAGTAATTGAAGCCTGGACGCATTTTGGCGCGCCACGCGAGAGTCACGGAACCGGGTGCGCAAGTCCAGGGAAGATGGTCGTGGTGAGGAGTCCCCCAGCCGAGCGCCGCGTGATGCTCCTCAAGCTCGGTCAAGTTGATAATCAGCGCCCGTACGAGGTCGGGCGTCGGATCGCGGAGATTGGCGAAGGTATGCGCCGCGAGAGAGGACACCAGAGGTGCGGCGAAGCTGCTGCCCATCTGCTGTCCGCCGCCAATCATGCGAAGGTTGGAGAACCACGACAGGTCTGGCTTAAGCATCCCTTCCGGCCCAGGGCCGCGCAAAGAGACAGAGCAAGCACCGCCCAGCACCCCGTCGCCTGCGTGTGCCCGGCCTCCAACCGTTAGTGCCGCCTCGCAATCGGCTGGGGCGCATAATTGATCCGTGCCGCCGGCCCGTCGATTACCAATGGAGATCACCGGCAAAATGTTGTGTTCGCGAGCGATTACTCGGATCTCGTCACCGAGGAAGCTCACTAGGTCGGCATCCGCTTCGGGCTCGACCGCATTGAGCGAGATGTTCCAGACCCGTGTCTCGGGATGTGCCCGTGCGACAGCATGCAGGTAGTCGACAAGTCGTGCGAAATCCGCCGGGTAGTTCGCACCCGAACGGGGAAGCGCGCGCACTGTGCCGATGCGGCAGTCAAGTTGCGGCAGGTTTAAGCGATTGTTCCAGGCATAGCCGTGGACCACGAGAGAGCTGACACGGTTGCCGTGCGCGTGATCGGCTTGAACCGGTGGGACGAGGTCGGGCGCTCGCCAAGCTTCTAGGCCAGCGTAGCTCTGTGCTGTCATCCCGCCATCGATTACCGCGACGATCGGTTGGGCTGCTGCATTTGGTACCGGTGGCGTCGGCTCAGCACCGATGCCGGGTGACGTTGCCTCTATGCGCGGCACGGGGTCGATGCGGAACGACGAACCGGACAGCACGATGGCCTGGAGCGCATCCCGGCTTGGCACCGTCACCACACCTCGGGCATGACCAGCTCCACGGTAGCGACGCACGGTCCGAGCAAGATTGGTTTCGTCTCTCCGGACGCTCACAATCGCCTCAGCTCCGTCCCTACGCGCAAGCGGAAATTCCACTGCTGAGAAGGTGGGAACTACGGCTCTCTCGCTCTCGAACCGCATTAGGGTCTGGACTACCGACGCCCGTGCGCTCTCATCGCGGAATGGTAGCAGCCACAGGACGAAAGCTTTGCCTCCGTCAACTTCGGTAGCTCGATCCCAAAGCGCCCCAATCTCTCTGCCGCGGAGCAGCTCGTCGGCGCCGTAAGGGCGGATGTCGCGCACCCGAGAGATAGCGACTCGCGCATCAACAGCCGAGGCCTGCCGGATATGGCGGGCGAGGGCCTGTAGGTGTGCAACTTCCGCCTCGACGAGGTAGCCGTTGCGAGCGGGTGCGACGAGCTGCACATGGTGGCCGTCCGCGAACAGGGGGCGCGGCGTCCAGCTTGGCGCGAACGAGTCCTCGAACATCTCGACTGCCAGATGGATACGCCCAGCGTGCGCGGCCGGAGCGCCGCTGCCCGCGATGGCTTCAAGCTTGTCAGCCAGGACGCGGCGTTGCGTGCTCAGTCGCTCTTGGACGACATGGGCTTCGCTTGCCCCTCGGCCCTGGACGGTCTCCGGCACCGCTTCCTTGCGGAGCGTTAGGACCGGATTGAGGGCAGGGCGTTCGCGGCGTTCCTCAGGCGGCACGACCCGTCTCCTTCAGGTAGGCGCCTACGGTTTGGCGCGTGACGCCTAGAAGCCGTGCGATGTCGATCGCTTTCACTGCGGCACCGCTTAGATGCAGTGCGAGTTCTTTTCGGTGGTCTGCTGGCACGCCTAGTCGGGTTGGCAGGGTGAGCTGACCCTTGCGTGATTGAAGAACGGCCCACACCACGGATCCCGCATCCACCGAACCTCCGGCAAGCGCCGCGTGCCTTCGCGCTGATAGTGCAATGTTCTGTATATCAGCCCCGCTCAAGCCCTCGGCGACCGCTGCCAGCGCCTGCGTGAGCTGCTCTGCGACCACATTCCCCTCAAACAGAAAATGGCGCCATAGATCCGCCCGTGCGCTGGCATCAGGAAGACCCAAGTCGACTTTGTAGGGGAAGCGCCGCCAGATAGCTGGGTCGAGAAGCTGAGGGTGATTCGTCGCGGCGAGTACCACTGCCCGATCGTCAAGGGAATCCAATCCTTGGATGACCGTGTTGACGACGCGCTTTAGCTCGCCCAGCTCGTGGCGATCATCACGGACCTTAGCGACTGCGTCCATCTCGTCGATGAACAACACGGCCTCGCGAGCCGGAACGAAGTCGAAGATGCTGCGGATGTTCTTGGCCGTGTCCCCGAGGAGAGATGAAATCACCGAGTCCAGCCGCACCGTGTAGAGCGGGCGACCGAGCTGCGCAGCGACGTGGCCGGCGAGAAGCGTCTTGCCCGTACCAGGCGGCCCAGCCAGCAGCATCGACAGGCGTGTAGAGAGCCCTTTGGATGACAAGAGGTCGGCGTTGCGCACGTCCTCCAAGAAGCTCGTGACTACCGCGCCGTTCGTATCGCTCAGGAATACAGGAGTGGTCGGCCAAGGCTGCTCCTCGATCAACGGAAGTCGCGACTTTCCATCGACGGGTAGGCTCTCCGCATAGCCGGAGGCGCGTAGCGGCACGCCCTTGCGGCGGATCAGTGCGCGCAACGCACGCGCAGCGTTCTCGTCATCAAGTTCTCCGGCGATCTTGCTTCCAGCGCGGCGTACGCGCGTGTAGTCGGCCGCAAGCGCAGCATCGACCAGTTCCAGAAGATCGTCTTGGGAAACAGTCGGCATGATTTTTTGCTTGGCACCTAGTTGATGCCCAAATGTGTGCCGACCTTCGAATTATGTCAAGAACGAAACGTGATTTGTCAGGCTGTTCCGCAAAAATGAGGGTGGAGGCAGCGGATTTGTCAGGCGGCAGGTCTTTCTTAAGGCTGGACGCAACGCTGCGGCATAGACCCGAACAGGGTTGCGACGCCTGAAAGCATCGTGTCGTTGGGGTGGTCGGTGCAGCAGGCCCGGATCGACCCAGCTATCAAATCGGCGTTCAGCCTCGCCAGGTCGCGGCCAGGGTTGTCTTGGAAAAACTCAGGAGAAGGTTAGCGCCGCTCATGAACCCGGCCGCCCATGAGATTGCCCTCGACCTACCGGCCGGCTCATTCAGCAGCGTGGCAACGTCCCAGCATGGTGTCGTTCCGACGCCCGTGACGCTGTAGGTTCCGGCCAAGATCGGCGACGGCAGCGTTGAGAAGGCGAAGCATGGGCCAGTCCAGCGTGGTCAAGAATTGACCCTCGCGGCCCTGGCACATCGACGCAAGCCATCTGCGCCACGCACCGAACGACACCGTTATGTGAGCCGTCGGTGTGAGACGAGATAAAACTTCGAGCTAAGTTACTGAAGTTGTTGGCGCGCCCACGGGGAATCGAACCCCGGTCTGATCCGTGAGAGGGACCTGTCCTAACCGCTAGACGATGGGCGCGGGGTCGGGGCCTGGGCCCCGACGCTTGTTCCGGCGCGAGACGACTTGCGTCCGGAGGGCGTTGCTATAGCGAGGGCGGCGGGCGGGAGCAAGGCCCCGGGGGGCGAGAAAAACGCGCCCCGCGCGGTTTCGTGGCCCGGCCTCGTGGAGCGAAGGGAGCAACGGTGCAGGATTCAGAGATCCGGCGTGTGACGCTGGATGCGGACGCCCCCCCGGAACGCCTCGACCGGGTTTTGGCGAGGGCGCTGCCGGACCTGTCGCGTGTCAGGCTCCAAGACCTGGTCAAGTCGGGGCAGGTGCGCCGCGAGGGCGTCGTGATCGTCGATCCCTCGATCCGGGTCGGGCGCGGATCGTCCTTCGAGGTGGTCGTCCCGCCCGCGGTGGCGGCAGAGCCGCTGGCCGAGAGCGTCGCCTTCGCCATCGTCCACGAGGACGACGACCTCATCGTCGTCGACAAGCCGGCCGGCCTCGTGGTCCACCCCGCCCCGGGGCACGAGGGCGGTACGCTCGTCAACGGCCTGATCGCCCACTGCGGGGCGAGCCTGTCTGGCATCGGCGGCGTCCGGCGTCCGGGCATCGTCCACCGCCTCGACAAGGATACGAGCGGCCTCCTGGTGGTCGCCAAGAACGACCGGGCCCATCACGGGCTCACCGCGCAATTCGCCGACCACGGCCGCACAGGACCCTTGGAGCGGGCCTATCTCGCCTTCGTCTGGGGCGCACCGGAACCGCGCAGCGGGACGATCGACGCGCCCCTGGCACGCAGCCAGCGCAACCGCGAGAAGATCGCGGTGGTCCGGCCGGAGGTGGGACGCGAGGCGATCACCCACTACCGGGTCGAGCGCATCCTCGGCTCGGCGGCCCCCGTCGCCCTGGTGCGCTGCGAACTCGAGACCGGGCGCACCCACCAGATCCGGGTGCATCTCAGCCATCGCGGACATCCACTCCTGGGCGATGCGGTCTATGGCGGTGCCTTCAAGACCAAGGCCGCACGGCTCGGACCCGGGGCGCGGGCGGCGCTGGTCGACCTCGGGCGGCAGGCGCTGCACGCCACGCTGCTGGGGTTCGCGCATCCGCGCACCGGGCAGACCCTGCGTTTCGAAAGCCCGCTCCCGCCCGACCTCGCGGCCCTCGCCGCGGCCCTGGAGGCCGATAGGTGAGGCGCCGTGGCGCCACGGCAACGGTCAAGTCCGTTCGTCGCGTCGGTGCGAAACGGCACTCGCAGGCGCGGCCATTCGTGCCACCTTCGGCCCGAGTCCGTTTCCGCGCGTTATCGCTTCGGTTCGACTCGTGAACCGGCTACCGGCCCGATCCGTTACCCACTAGAGATGGGGGCGCAGGTCGCCGGCTCAATGGGAGCGGTGTCGCGCTCCCTGAAATCCGCCCGTATCGGGGGATCGTCGAAGGAGGATTGAGACCATGGCAGGCGCATTGCCCGTGCTCGCCAACGAAGGCGGCCTATCGCGCTACCTCGACGAGATCCGCAAGTTCCCGATGCTGGAGCCGAACGAAGAGTTCACCCTGGCCAAGGACTGGCGCGAGAAAGGCGATCGCGAGGCGGCCCATCGCCTCGTGACCTCGCACCTTCGGCTCGTCGCCAAGATCGCCATGGGCTACCGCGGCTACGGCCTGCCCATCGGCGAAGTGGTGTCCGAAGGCAACGTCGGCCTCATGCAGGCGGTTAAGCGGTTCGAGCCCGACAAGGGCTTCCGCCTGGCGACCTATGCCATGTGGTGGATCAAGGCGGCGATCCAGGAGTACATCCTGCGGTCCTGGTCCCTCGTGAAGATGGGCACCACGGCCAACCAGAAGAAGCTGTTCTTCAACCTGCGCAAGGCCAAGGGCAAGATCTCGGCCCTCGACGAGGGCGACCTCAAGCCGGATCAGGTGGCGCAGATCGCCGTCAAGCTCGGTGTCCCCGAGCAAGACGTGATCGACATGAATCGTCGCCTGTCGGGAGACACCTCCCTCAACGCGCCCCTGCGCGAGGAGGGCGAGGGCGAATGGCAGGACTGGCTGGTGGACACCACGCCGAGCCAGGAGACGGTGCTGGCCCGCGAGCAGGAGGGGCAGAACCGTCTGTCCGCCCTGCGCGACGCCCTCTCGGTGCTCAATCCGCGCGAGCGGCGCATCTTCGAGGCTCGCCGTCTGGCCGACGACCCGATCACGCTCGAAGACCTCTCCGGAGAGTTCGGCGTATCCCGGGAGCGGGTGCGCCAGATCGAGGTGAGGGCGTTCGAGAAGATCCAGGAAGCGGTCAAGCGCAACCTCGCCAGCCGCGAGGCACCCCGGGCCGACGCGCACGCCTGAGCCGACGTTTCCGTGCCGGGTCCGGGTGTGACGGTCACACCCGGACCGGTCGCTCAGGGTGATTACCCCGTCAGCGACGCCACTGGTTGAAGGCGTTCTGGATCACCTGGATGCCGGACGATCCCTTCTCGAAGGTGATCACCGCACGCGGCCCGGCCGAGAACTTCAACGCGAGATCGAACCAGCCCTTGTGAAGCAGCAGGTCGGTGTTGCGCTCGACGTCGTTGCGCAGCGACGACAGCCCGATCAGGAACAGGTTCTCGCGGACCTTGACCGGCAGACCCGACAGGGGCGAACCGCGGGCGTTCTCCTCGTCCTTGGCCTGGATCAGGCCGACATCCTGCACCGCCCGCGCCGACCCGGCCGGACCGGTGTTCGTGAAAGCCAGCTCGATCGTATGCGAGGCCGGCAGCGTCGCATCGAGGTTGCGCCGCATCGTCATCGCAAGGCTCAGGCCCGCGTCCGGAAAATCGATGGTGGCGCGGACGGCGGTCTCGAGCGGCTGGCCCTGCTCGCCGTTCACGACATCCAGGCGCCAGACGGCCCTCCCCTGGGTGACCGCGGGCGCCGCGCTCGGGTTGTCGCGGTTCTCCTCGATCAGCACCGCGCGTTGCGCCACCGCGACCTCCGGCTGGGTCGGCAGGGCGGGCGGTCCCGAATTGGCGGCGGGCGCGGTGGCGGGGCGCTCGACGGGTGCGGCCTCGCCGCCGATGCGGTCGGCGAACTTCGTGTCGGCCCCGTCGGCGGGGGCACCCTGGCTGTCGCCGGCCACGGGCTGGAGATCGCTCGGGCGGTCCCGCAGCAGGTAGGCCGCCGTGGCGATCAGCCCGATGACGATGGCGAGGACGCTGCCGACGAAGACGTTGCGCAGCAGGCGGGCATTGCTGCGCCGGGGCGCGACCACGTCGATGCGCGGCCGCTGCCGGCCGTTTGCGGCATCGGCGGGCAGGGTCCCGGCCTCGCTCTCCTCGTCGAGACGGGCGGCGGGGTCGATGGCCGCGGCCGCTTCGTTCCGGGGCGCGTCGACCGGGGCAGGCTGCGGCGGCGTCCCGTCCGTATCGCGAATCGGCTCGACGGCGACCGGTGGCTTGAGGGCGCGCGGCGGCAGCGGGATGACGGGGGCCACAGCCGGGGGCAGGACCGACGGTTCCGGCAGGACCGGATCGGCCGGCGGCAGGACAGGAGCCGGCGGCTCGGGCGGCAACGGCTCCGGCATCGGATCGTCGGCGGGGACCGGAGCGGCAGGAGCGATCGCCACCTCGCCGTAGTCGACCTCGAGCCGCTCGATGGCGGCCTCCAGGGCCGACCGCTCACGGTCGATGTCAACCTCCGAGAGCGGCGGTACGATGGAACGGAGCTGGCCGATCAGGGCCCCGCGCGCGCGGTCGTACACGGCCTTGCGCAGGTCCGCGGAACGGTCGGGCAGGGCGTCGAGCGCGCGCGCCAGCAACGGGTAGTAGTCGGCCATCGTGCGTTTTCGTCCGCTTCTCCCGCGGCCACGCGAACGGGTGTGTCGCGGGGCCGGCCTTCAGCTCGTCGATGGAGCATCGGATCGTGGCCGGACCGAACGCCAGGGTCCGGGCCGGTGGTCCTAGTCAGGTTCGCGTCGGCACGCCGCCGCTTCACCCTGCCCGTCGTCTTCATGAGCCGCAGGTTTTCGAAGTGAACCCGGCGACCGCTTTTGCGAAACCCGCTCCGCGATGCGGCTAATCCTCGAAGGGATTGTGCATCAGGATGGTGTCGTTCCGCTCGGGCGAGGTCGACAGAAGGGCGACGGGCGCGCCGATCAGCTCCTCGATGCGACGGACGTATTTGATGGCCTGTGCCGGCAGGTCGGCCCAGGAGCGCGCGCCGGCGGTGGTGCCCGACCAGCCCTCGACGGTCTCGTAGATCGGCTCGACCTGGGCCTGCGCCGCCTGGTTGGCGGGAAGGTGGTCGAGGATCTCGGAGCCGAGGCGATAGCCGGTGCAGACCTTGATGCTCTCGAACCCGTCGAGGATGTCGAGCTTGGTCAGGGCGATGCCGTCGATGCCCGACGTCTTCACCGTCTGGCGCACCAGTACCGCATCGAACCAGCCGCAGCGACGCTTGCGCCCGGTGTTCACCCCGAACTCGCGGCCCTTGGTGCCGATGGTCTCGCCGATCTCGTCGAACAATTCCGTGGGGAACGGGCCTTCGCCGACGCGGGTGGTGTAGGCCTTGGCGATGCCGAGCACGTAGCCGATCGCGGAGGGACCCATGCCCGAGCCCGTCGCCGCCTGGGCCGCCACGATGTTGGACGAGGTGACGAAGGGATAGGTTCCGTGGTCGACGTCGAGGAGCGCACCCTGCGCGCCCTCGAACAGGATGCGCTTGCCCGCGCGGCGCTGCTCGTCGAGGAGCGACCACACGGCGGAGGCATAGGGAAGGATGGTCGGCGCGATGGCCTTCAGCTCGGCGAGCAGCCCCTCGGCATCGACCTCGTCGATCCCGAGGCCCCGGCGCAGGGCGTTGTGATGCGCCAGGACCCGTTCGATCTTGCCGGCAAGCGTCGATTCGTCGGCGAGGTCGACGACGCGGATCGCGCGCCGCCCGACCTTGTCCTCGTAGGCCGGGCCGATGCCGCGCTTGGTCGTGCCGATCTTGAGGCCGGGCGCCGAGGTCTCGCGGAAGTGGTCGAGCTCGCGATGGAGCGGCAGGATCAGCGTGGCGTTGTCGGCGATGCGCAGGGATTTCGGCGAGATCTCGACGCCCTGGGCCTGCAGCCGGGCGATCTCGTCCACGAGGTGCCAGGGATCGACCACGACGCCGTTGCCGATCACCGAGAGCTTGCCGCCGCGCACGACCCCCGAGGGCAGCAGCGCCAGCTTGTAGGTCACGCCGTCGACCACGAGCGTATGCCCGGCATTGTGGCCGCCCTGGAAGCGGACAACCACGTCGGCCTGCTCGGAGAGCCAGTCGACAATCTTACCCTTGCCTTCGTCGCCCCACTGGGCGCCTACGACGACGACATTCGCCATCCGTGATCAACCTGTCCTGATTCAGCCCACGCGAAAAACCCCGGGCCGGGCCGGGGCTTAATGTCGCCGCTGTCTTGGGCGATCTCATCGTCGATTGCAAGGCGACGCCCGGACCGCCCGGGATGCCCTACTTGGCCCCGCCCCTACTTGGCCTCGCCGTTGCCGGGCAGCTGGCCGGGCTTGATCACGGGCATGCCGCCCGGATCCTTCACCGGCGGCGCGACCGTCATATCGGGGCTGATGCCGGCCGGCGGCTTGATGACGCCGTCGCTCTTTTCGAGCTTGTCGCTCAAGGTCGAACCGGTGGCGTCGCCGGATTCGGGGCGGATCTTGTCGGGGATGGTCTGGTTCGGCGGCGGCAGGGCCGGGTCGGTGTCGCGACCCTTGAGGGGAGCGTCCGGGGACTGGGCAAAGGCCGCACTGCTGATCAGTCCGGCGAGAAGGAGCGTGGCGGTACGGGTCAGGCTCGGCATGGGACCTCCAGGTCTTGGAGGAGGAAACCGCCGGTTGCCGACGAGGTTCCGATGCCCGCGAGCCCCGGCCGAGGGATCGGCGGGGCCGCTACTTGCCGCCACTGGTCGCCAGGTTGCGGCGGGTGTCGGCCTGGCCGCTGACCTCGCCGAAATACTTGGAGGAATCGCCGAGCTGGACCGAGGGCTGGCAGTTCGGCGTGCAGGAATAGGATTCGCGATCGAGCCCGCGCTGCACCATCACCACCGAGGCCTGCGGGGCCTGCACGCTGATGGTGGATTCGGCCAGCATCTCGCCGGTCCCGTCGAGGGCGATCAGGTTGGTGGCCCCGAAGCTCTTGCCGGTCAGGATCAGGACGCCGTTCTTCTGGAGCGACACGTCGGCGACCATGGGATTGCCGACGATGACGGTGCGGGTCTTCTCGGGCAGCCGCATCACCTTGGCGTTGTCGACCGTCACGGTGATCACCGCGGGAACGCCCTGAGCCGCGCCGTCCCGGATATCGGCCACCGCCGACAGCGCGATCGCCCCGGCCACGACGAGGGCCGCGCGCCACGCCCGGCGGGCGGGCGAGGGGCGGGAGGTGGTAGCGAGCCGATCGGACATGGGAAACACGACTCTTGCGTCAGGAGGCGACGATCGGCCCAAGCGTGCCGGCGGCCGGATCGTCCGGGCCGGACGACCGAGACTGCTCTCGATCTCGCGGCGACCGGAACGACGGTGCCGGGCAAGAACATCATAGAAGAGTGAACGAACCGCTAAATCCGGCGGTGGCGGCGATCGGACGGCCCCGTGGGCGGTGGCGCGAGGACGACCGCACTTCATGAGTGTGCGTCGCAAAATCTCCCCCCGCGGCCCCACCGATCACGTGTTCGTGTAGCCAAAACTTGGCATGCACCCCCGCGGCGGGGTCGATAGTCTCGACCTAGCCTCCGCCCCTGCGCCGCCAGGCGATTAAGCGCAATTTTACCACAGAAACGTCCCTACCGGCCCGATCCCGTTTCGGTGACCGATTTAACCTAATCTCAAGGCGCTCCTGACAATCTGCACCTGTCACCGAATGAGCCGCGACGGTCTTCGAGGACGCATCGTAGATCGTCAAACAAGGACGCACCCCATGACCAGCATCTTCAAGCGCTTCGCTTCCGACGAGTCCGGCGCCACCGCCATCGAGTACGGCCTCATCGCCGCCCTCATCGCCGTCGTCGTGATCACCGCCGTGACCACCATCGGCACCAACCTGAACGCGACCTTCGTCAAGATCAGCACCAAGATCGGCGCTCCGTAAGCAGGACATCCGACGATCGCTTCGTGCGATCGTCCGGTCTTGGGGTGATGGATGGGGCCAGGCGACTGTCTGGTCCTTTCCTCGTTTCCGTTCTTCGTCTCCATGTCGCCCGATCCGTCGCCGACCTCCACGTCATGGGAAGACCGCCATGGGCACGCTGGGACTCCTCGTCGTATTCCCGTTCCTGATGGCCTACGCGGCCTCCAGCGATCTCCTGACGATGACGATCCCCAACCGGGTGTCGCTCATCCTGCTTGTCGGGTTCTTCGCCTTCGCGGCCGCCTGCGGCTTCACCTGGACCGAAGTCGGGCTGCACGTCGGCGCCGGCAGCCTAGTGCTCGCGGTCACCTTCACGCTGTTCGCCCTCGGCGTAATCGGCGGCGGCGATGCCAAGCTCGCGGCCGCCACCGCCCTCTGGCTCGGGTTCGACCACCTGGTCGATTATCTGATCGTGGCTTCGATCGCGGGGGGTGCCCTGACGCTGCTGCTCCTGGTGTCCCGCAGCTATCCGCTCCCCTTCATCGCCGGCCGTCTTCCCTTCGTCCTGCACCTCCACGACCGCAAGACCGGCGTTCCCTACGGCATCGCCCTGGCGGCATCGGCCCTCGTGGTGCTTCCCGAGACATTAGTCTGGTCGCGCGCCCTCGCCGCGTGAAACCATCGGTCCGGCCGCTGGCCGGGCGTGACCGTGCACCGCCCCTCCCGCGGTGATCCGGCATCCCCTGCGCGACGTCGACATCCGCATTGCGACGCCGTCGACGCGATGTCATCCACGTCCGCTCGACGGATCGCGTCCGCGCACGGGATCGGCCGGGGCCCGGTGTCAAGTCGGCATCGAAGACCCAGCAGGGATCCTACCAAGTGTTAACCGTAATTTGAGGATTCCCGGAGCATCGTCCTGATCGGCGGCGAGTGGTCGCCCTAGCAGGTTGAAGCCCGGCAATGAAACCAGCGCGCCTTGCCGTCCTCGGGATTGCCCTCGCCACGGGTGGCGCCGCCGCTTACCTCATGAGCGGTGGCGAAGCGCCCGCGCCGCAACCCATCGCCTCGGCCCCCCCGCCGCCCAGCATGCCCGTGGTCGAGGTCCTCGTGGCCGCCGCCGAGCTGCCGATGGGGCAGACCATCCGGCCGGCCGACCTGCGCTGGCAGGCCTGGCCGGAGCAGGGCGTGACCGCCGGCTACATCACCCGCACCGCCTCGCCCAAGGGCCTCGAGGAGATCGCCGGATCGGTGGTGCGCACCGCCTTCCTTCCCGGCGAGCCGGTGCGGCCGCAGAAGCTGGCGCGGTCCGACGGCGGCTTCATGGCCGCGATCCTGCCCGCGGGCATGCGCGCCGTCGCCGTGGTCATCGACACGCGCGGGTCGAGCTCGGCCGGCGGCTTCATCCTCCCCAACGATCATGTCGACCTCATCCGCACCTTCCGCGAGGAGGAACCCGGCAATTCCGGCGACGGCCAAGTCTCCGAGACCCTGCTGACCGACGTGCGGGTCCTGGCCATCGGCCAGATCGTCCAGGAGAAGAACGGCGCCACCGTCGTCACCGGCGAGACCGCGACCCTCGCCCTGACGCCCGCCCAGGCGGAACTCGTCACCCTGGCGCAGAAGGTCGGCTCCCTGTCCCTGTCGCTGCGCAGCCTCGTCGACTCCGGTCGAACCACGACGGAGGCCGAGGCGCCGGTCGAGACGCGCTCCGACGCGGCCCTCACGGTGGTGCGCTTCGGCGTCTCGAAACAGCAATCGCGGCGCTGAGCCATGTCTCACCGAAACGTCATGTCTCGCCGAAACGTCACGAAGGATTCGTCGATGACCAGCAGATCCCGTGGCCCGTCGCAGCGCGATTCCCGCGCCCCAGTCGTCATCGGCCGCGTCGCGACGGGTCACGCCCTCGTGGCGGCCGTCGCCCTGGCCGGGGCCATCGCGGCAGCCGGCCCGGCACTGGCGCGCCCCGCCGGGGTGCTCACCGCCGCACCGGTCCTCGACGTCGGCAGCGACGAATCCGCCACCTCGCGCAAGCTCGACCTGACCATCGGACGCTCGCTGATCATCGATCTGCCGCGGGACGCCAAGGAGGTGTTCGTCGCCAACCCGAAGGTCGCCAACGCGGTGGTCCGCTCCACCCGCAAGGTGTTCATCATCGGGATGGAGAACGGCGCCACCTCGATCTTCATCATGGACGCCGAGGGGCGCCAGATCACCGCCCTCGACGTCACCGTGGCGCGCGACCTCAACGTGCTGCGCCAGACCCTCAACCAGAGCATCGCCGGTGCCCGCTTCGACGTGCGCGCCGCCGGCGACTCGATCCTGCTCACGGGCACGGTCAACTCGGCGGCGGAGGCCGCCCAGGCCCTCGACATCGCCAACGCCTTCGTCGGCCTCGGCGCTGGCGGGGGAGCGGGGGGCCTGCGCGGCACGGTCGTCAACAACCTCACCATCCGCGGCAAGGACCAGGTGATGCTGCGCGTCACCGTGGTCGAGGTTTCGCGCACGGTGCTCAAGCAGTTCGGCATCAACGTCAGCGGCAGCTGGTCGGGCCTGCGCCTGGCCAACACCGCGCCGCTGGGCATCAACGGCGGCCGGTTTCCGGCCGGCAACCGGATCGGCGGCGTGATCGGCGCCACCGACGCGTTGGGAAACCTCACCGGGAACGGCATCTCCGCGACGCTGCAGGCGTTCGAGCAGGCCGGCGTCTCGCGCATCCTGGCCGAGCCGACCCTGACGGCGATCTCCGGCGAGGCGGCCAAGTTCACGGCCGGCGGCCAGCTGCCGGTGCCCGGCGCCCTCGCCTGCTCGGCGTCGACCACCGGCGTCCAGAGCTGCCAGCCCAGCATCACCTTCAAGCCCTACGGCGTCAGCCTCAGCTTCACCCCGGTGGTGCTGGCCGACAACCGCATCTCGATCCGCGTCGGGACCGACGTCACCGAGATCGACCAGCAGAACACCCTCAACATCAACTTCAGCGGCACGACGACCGCGGTGCCCGGCTTCACCGTGCGCAGTTCGGAGACGACGATCGAGCTCGCCTCCGGCGCCACGATGATGACCGCCGGCCTGATCCAGCAGAAGAACAGGGCGGCCATCACCGGCCTGCCCGGCCTCATCAACCTGCCGATCCTGGGCGCCCTGTTCCGCTCGCGCGACTACCAGCGCGACGAGACCGAACTGATGATCATGGTGACGCCCTACATCGCCAAGCCGATGGAGGCCAAGCAGGTGGCGCGCCCCGACGACGGGTTCGTCGATGCCTCCGACAGCCAGGCGATCCTGCTCGGGCGCGTCAACCGCCTCTACGGCGGCGCGGGCGCCGCGCCGCTCGGCCCGACCTATCGCGGCCGGGTCGGCTTCATCACGGACTGACGGCGGCCCCGTCCGGCTCCAGGCCCAGCGCGGCCATTCCCGTCAACGCTCCGGCGCCACCAGGATCTCGACCGATGACCTCGAAACCCGTCAAGACCGCGTTCGTCCTCACGGCCCTCGTGGCCCTGCCCGGTCTGCTGGGCGCCTGCCGCTCGGAGCGGGTGATCACCACCGGCTCGGTCGCGCCGGCGGACTACCGGGCACGCCATCCGATCGTGCTCACCGACAACCAGCGCAGCCTCGACGTCTTCGTGACGGGCACCGGCCATCTCGACCCGCGCCAGACGGCGGACCTCGACGCCTTCGTCCTCGAATTCCGCCGCTTCGGCCGCGGCGTCCTCGTCCTCGACATGCCCCGCGGCGTATCGCCGGCGGTGGGCGCGGGAGTCGAGCGCACCGCGGCGTCGATCCGCCGGGTGGCGGCCGAGGGCGGGGTGCCCCCGCGCCAGATCGTGGTCGAGAACTACGCGGTGGCCAACCCCGCGCTGTCGGCGCCGGTGCGGGTGAGCTTCCAGCGGATGGAGGCCAAGGTCGCCAGCCAGTGCGGCACCTGGCCGGGCGACCTCGGCGTCAGCGATCCCGTCACCAGCAACCGCAACGAGCCGTCTTGGAACTTCGGCTGCGCGTCCCAGACCAACTTCGCCGCCCAGGTCGCCGACCCGGTCGACCTCGTGCGCGGCCGCCCGGAGGGTCCGGTCGACTCCGTCCGGCGCACCCTGGACATCGGAAAACTGCGCCAAGGCAAGGATCCGTCAACCAGATGGAATCAAGATGGGCAGACGAGCGTGAAGTCGCAGGTCGGCAACTGAGCGAGACGCGGGTCGCGCATGTCGGGACCACCGCGAGCCTCGCCGTCTTCACCGCGGCAACCTGAACCGGATCACCGACCATGGCGGACCTGCACGAGACATCCGAGCGCCTGATCGCACCGGTGCCACGCATCACGATCCAGGCCTTCTGCGAGACCCAGGACGCGGCGGGCATGATCGAGGCCGCCTGCCTCGACAGGCGCATGCAGAAGGCCCACGTCAAGGTGCAGATGGGCGGCGGGCCGGCCGCGGTGGAAGCCTACCGCCACGCCCCCACCCCGAACGTCATCATCATCGAGACGCAAGGGGCCAAGTCGCGCCCCCTCGAATGCCTCGATTCCCTGGCCGAGGTCTGCGACGAGGGCACCAAGGTCATCGTCATCGGCCACGTCAACGACGTGCAGCTCTACCGCCAGTTCCTGCAGCGGGGGGTGAGCGAATACCTGATGGCGCCCGTCGACCCGATCACCCTGATCCAGTCGATCTCGGACCTGTTCACGGCGCCCGGCGCCAAGCCCGTGGGCCGCACCATCGCGGTGGTGGGAGCCAAGGGCGGCGTCGGCTCCTCGACCATCGCCCACAACCTCGCCTGGACCATCGCCCGCGGCCACGGCACCGCCACGGTGATCGCCGACCTCGACATCGCCTTCGGGACCGCCGGCCTCAACTTCAACCAGGACCCGCCCCAGGGCATCGCAGAGGCGGTGTTCGCGCCCGAGCGCCTCGACGGCAACCTCCTCGACCGCCTGCTCTCGAAATGCAGCGACAACCTCAGCCTGCTCTCGGCGCCCGCGATCCTCGACCGCACCACCGACCTGTCCGAGCCGGCCTTCGACAACCTCGTCGACCTGCTGCGCGCGGCGGTGCCCTGCATCATCCTCGACGTCCCCCACCAATGGTCGGCCTGGACGCGGCGGCTGCTGATCGCCGCGGACGAGATCGTCATCGTGGCGGCTCCCGAGCTCGCCTCCCTGCGCAACGCCAAGAACCTGCTGACCCTGCTCCAGCAGAACCGCCCCAACGACGCGCGCCCGCGCATCGTCCTCAACGGCGTCGGCGTGCCCAAGCGCCCCGAGATCGGCGCGGCCGACTTCGCCAAGGCCCTCGATGCGCCGCTCACGGCCAGCATCCCCTTCGATCCGGCGCTGTTCGGCACGGCCGCCAACAACGGCCAGATGATCGCCGAGATCCAGCCCGGCGCGAAGGCGTCGGAGGTCTATGCCGACCTCGCCGCCAAGCTCACCGGCCGTCCCGAGGTCAAGCGCGGCCGGGCGAACCTGCTCGAGCCGTTCCTGGCCAAGATCGCCCGGCGCAAGGCCTCGTGATGCCCGCGGTCGTCGATCCCGCGATGCCACGGCGTCGCGCCCGGGGCACACCCAACGGCGCGAAGCCGGCATCCCGCATCACGATGACCGCCCGTATCACGATGACCGCCGAGGTTTGCCGTCATGTTCGGTAGGAGAAACGGCGCGGCCGCCGCGCAGGCCCCAGCGCCGGGCCCGGCCCGCACGCAGGTGCCGGTGTCCGTGCGCGAGGAGAAGCCCCAGCCGGCGCAGCGCCAAGACGTGACGCGCCCGGACGGGTCCCGACAGGACGGCACGCGTCACGAATCCTCGCGTCGGCCCGAGCCGGTCGCGGTGCAGGAGGCGCAGAAGTCCGAGGACTACTACCGCACCAAGAGCATGATCTTCGGGGCGCTGATCGAAGCGATCGATCTCGCCCAGCTCTCGCGCCTGGACGCCGAGACCGCCCGCGAGGAAATCCGCGACATCGTCTCGGAGATCATCGGCCTCAAGAACATCGTCCTCTCGATCGCCGAGCAGGAGGAACTGCTCGACGACATCTGCAACGACGTCCTCGGCTACGGCCCCCTCGAGCCGCTGCTGGCCCGCGACGACATCGCCGACATCATGGTCAACGGCGCCAACCGCGCCTTCATCGAAGTCGGCGGCAAGATCCAGCTCACCAACGTGCGCTTCCGCGACAACCAGCAGCTGATGAACATCTGTCAGCGCATCGTCAGCCAGGTCGGCCGGCGCGTCGACGAATCCTCGCCGATCTGCGACGCGCGCCTGCCGGACGGATCGCGCGTCAACATCATCGCCCCGCCGCTGGCCCTCGACGGGCCGATCCTCACCATCCGTAAGTTCAAGAAGGACAAGCTGACCCTCGACCAGCTGGTGAAGTTCGGCGCGATCTCGCCGGAGGGCGCCAAGATCCTCCAGATCATCGGCCGGGTACGCTGCAACGTCGTGATCTCCGGCGGCACCGGCTCGGGCAAGACGACGCTCCTGAACTGCCTCACCCGCTACATCGACGAGGACGAGCGCATCATCACCTGCGAGGACGCGGCGGAGCTGCAGCTGCAGCAGTCCCACGTCGTGCGCCTCGAGACCCGCCCGGCCAACATGGAGGGCTCGGGCCAGGTCACCATGCGCGACCTCGTCAAGAACTGCCTGCGCATGCGGCCCGAACGCATCATCGTCGGCGAGGTGCGCGGACCCGAGGCCTTCGATCTGCTCCAGGCGATGAACACCGGCCACGACGGCTCGATGGGGACGCTCCACGCCAACTCCCCGCGCGAGGCCCTGGCGCGTATCGAATCGATGATCACCATGGGTGGCTTCACGCTGCCCTCGCGCACCCTGCGCGAGATGATCTGCGGCTCGATCGACGTGATCGTGCAGGCGACGCGCCTGCGGGACGGCTCGCGCCGCATCACGCACATCACCGAGGTGATGGGCATGGAAGGCGACGTGATCATCACCCAGGACCTGTTCGTCTACGACATCAGGGGCGAGGACGCGAACGGACGCCTGATCGGACGGCACCGCTCCACCGGCATCGGCCGCCCGCGCTTCTGGGAGCGCGCCCGATACTACGGCGAGGACCAGGCGCTCGCCGCCGCCCTCGACGCCGCCGCCGCCCTCGACGGAGATCCGATGTGACCCGCGCCGGTCCGCCCGACATGAGTTCCCTGCCATGAGAACCCTGCCATGAACGGGACGAACCTCGCCCTGACCGGCGCCCTCATGGCGATCGCCGCCGGCGGCGTCGCCTATGCGTTCCTCGCCCCCTACATCGCCGGCGAGAACCGGGCCGACAAGCGGCGCAAGGCCATGAGCGTGGTGACGACGCCGGCCGCCCGCGCGGCCACGGTCAACCGTCGCGACCAGGTGGCGCGCAGCCTCAAGGAGATCGACGCCAAGGCCAGCGGCGGCAAGGTCAGCCTCGATCTCAAGATCGCCCGCGCCGGCCTCGATTGGTCGAAGCAGAAGTTCTACCTCGCCTCGGCCGCGATGGGCATCGTCTTCGCCCTGCTGATCTTCCTCGTGACCAAGACGCCGATCGCCGCCCTCGGGGCGGTGTTCGCCGGCGCCCTCGGCCTGCCGCAATGGATGCTGAACCACCTGCGCAAGCGACGCATCAAGGCCTTCATCAAGGAACTGCCGACGGCGATCGACATCATCACCCGCGGCATCCGGGCCGGCATCCCCCTGGGCGACTGCTTCCGGATCATCTCCCGCGAGACGGAAGATCCGCTGCGCTCCGAATTCCGGCAGGTCGTGGAGGCCCAGACTCTCGGGTTGCCGATCGGCGAGGTGATGCAGAAGCTCTACGAGCGCGTGCCGGTGGCGGACGTGAACTTCTTCGCGATCGTCATCAGCATCCAATCGAGCTCGGGCGGAAACCTGTCTGAGGCCCTCGGCAACCTCTCGCGCGTCCTGCGCGACCGCAAGAAGATGGCCGGCAAGATCCAGGCGATGAGCATGGAGGCGAAGGCCTCGGGCGGCATCATCGCGGCCCTGCCGTTCGTGGTGGCGATCCTGACCTACCTCTCCAGCCCGGACTACATCTCGCTGCTCTGGACCACCGACATGGGCCGCGTCGCCCTGGTGGTCTCGGCGCTGTGGATGTCGCTCGGGGTCTTCACGATGAAGAAGATGATCAACTTCGACGTCTGACGCCGGCCGGGGACGGACCGCGTCGCCGCGAACCGCCCCCGTCCCGCGCCGCGCCCGGCGCAGCCCACCGACCTTCGTCCGCACGGACCGCCAGCATGATCACCGCCATCGCCGACAAACTGATCGACCCCCGCTTCATGGCGATGGTGCTCGTCGGCATCGCCTCGGCGGCGACGGTGTTCGCCCTTCTCCAGCCGATCATGGAGCCGGACCGCCTCAACAAGCGCATGAAGATGGTCGGCAACGAGCGCGAGGAGATCCGGCGGCGCGAACGCGAGAAGCTGGGGGCCAAGGCCTCCCTGCGGGTGGCGCCCAAGGCCTACATGAAACGCGTGGTGGAGCAGTTCAACCTCAGCCGCTGGCTCGGGACCGAGAGCGCCAAGCGCCAGTTGCTGACGGCCGGTTTCCGGTCGCCGGGGGCGGAGACCGGGTTCCTGTTCTTCCGCCTGATCATGCCGATCGTCCTCCTCGTCCTCAGCATCTTCTACCTGTTCGTGCTGCAGGTCCTCGACCAGCCGGTCTTGATCCGGGTGATGATCGTCATCGTGGCGGCCTTCCTCGGCATCAAGGCGCCGGAGATCTACCTGTCCAACCGGACCGCCAAGCGGCAGACCGAGATCCGGGCGGCCTGGCCGGACGCCCTCGACCTCAGCCTGATCTGCGTCGAATCCGGCATGTCGGTGGAGCACGCCTTCCGCAAGGTGAGTTCCGAGATCGCGATCCAGTCCGTCGCCCTGGCCGAGGAACTGGCGGTGATGACGGCGGAGCTGTCCTATCTGCCCGACCGGCGGGTGGCCTACGAGAACCTCGGCAACCGCATCGGGCTCGACGCCGTCAAGTCCGTGACCACGGCGCTGATCCAGGCGGAACGCTACGGCACGCCGGTGGGCCAGGCCCTGCGCGTGCTCGCCCAGGAAAGCCGCGACATGCGCATGAACGAGGCCGAGAAGAAGGCCGCCGCGCTGCCGCCCAAGCTGACGGTGCCGATGATCCTGTTCTTCCTGCCGGTGCTCTTCGTCGTGATCCTGACCCCGGCCGCGATCCAGGTCATGCGCTGACGCCGACGGCCCGACACCGCCCTGCCCTTCCACTCCGAACGGCTGGGCGCCATATTGCGGTCATGGCTGCACCCAAGACGCCCCGTACCCCATCCGCCGAGGGATCGGCAGGCAAGACGACGGCGGCCGGGAAGCCCAAATCGTCCGCTTCCAAATCGTCCGCTTCCAAGCCGTCGTACTCGAAGGCGTCGAAGCCCGAGTTGAAGCCCCTCGACCCGTTCCTGGCCGAACTCCTGAGCCCCGCCCTCAATCGCAACCGGCTGCCCGAGATCGAGGCTCCGAAAGCCGCATCCGGCAAACAGGCCCCGGCGAAGCGGAAGGCGAAGGCGCCCGAAGGGTTCGGCGAGGCGCCGCAATCGGGCTTCGTCGTCGCCGACGCGGCGGAGGTGGACCCGCGGCTCGCCCAGGCCCTCGGCCTCGGCGAGGGCGATGCGGCCGAACCCGAGACGTCCCTGGCCGCCGACGGCGTCTCGGCCACCGTCGACGCGCTGTCGCGCCTGCTCACCGAGGGCAACCCGCTCTTCAAGGACGGGAAGACCTGGGCGCCGCACCGGCCCGACCGGCCGCAGAAGTCGGAGGGCGGCGTGCCCTTCCGGCTGCAATCGGAGTTCGAGCCGGCCGGAGACCAGCCGCGCGCCATCGCCGAACTGGTGGACGGCGTGACGAAGGCGGAGCGCGACCAGGTCCTGCTCGGCGTCACCGGCTCGGGCAAGACCTTCACGATGGCCAAGGTCATCGAGGCGACCCAGCGCCCGGCCCTGATCCTGGCCCCGAACAAGACCCTGGCGGCGCAGCTCTACGGCGAGTTCAAGAGCTTCTTTCCCGACAACGCGGTCGAGTATTTCGTCTCCTACTACGACTACTACCAGCCCGAGGCCTACGTGCCGCGCTCGGACACCTTCATCGAGAAGGAATCCTCGATCAACGAGCAGATCGACCGGATGCGCCACGCCGCCACCCGCGCCCTGCTGGAGCGCGACGACGTCATCATCGTCGCCTCGGTATCGTGCATCTACGGCATCGGCTCGGTTGAGACCTACACCGCGATGTCGTTCACGGTGTCGCTGAACGAGCGCATCGAGCAGCGCCAGCTCGTGGCCGACCTCGTGGCGCTGCAGTACAAGCGCATCCAGTCCGATTTCGCCCGCGGTACCTTCCGGGTGCGCGGCGACGTCATCGAACTCTGGCCGGCCCACCTGGAAGACCGCGGCTGGCGCATCGGCCTGTTCGGCGACGAGATCGAGAAGATCACCGAGTTCGATCCGCTCACCGGCAAGACCCTCAACGAGCTCAAGTTCGTGAAGGTCTACGCCAACTCCCACTACGTCACGCCGCGCCCGACGCTGCAGCAGGCGGTCAAGGGCATCAAGTCCGAGCTCAACCAGCGCGTCGAGGAACTGACCCGGATGGGCCGCCTCATCGAGGCACAGCGCATCGAGCAGCGCTGCACCTTCGACATCGAGATGATCGAGGCCACCGGCGCCTGCAACGGCATCGAGAACTATTCGCGCTACCTCACCGGGCGCAAGCCGGGCGAGCCGCCGCCGACCCTGTTCGAATACCTGCCCGACAACGCCATCGTCTTCACCGACGAGAGCCACGTCACGGTTCCGCAGATCGGCGGCATGTACAAGGGCGACTTCCGCCGCAAGGCGACGCTGGCCGAATACGGCTTCCGGCTGCCGTCCTGCCTCGACAACCGCCCGCTGCGGTTCGAGGAATGGGACGCGATGCGCCCGCAGTCGATCCACGTCTCGGCCACACCCTCGAAATGGGAGATGGAGCAGACCGGCGGCGTCTTCGCCGAGCAGGTCATCCGCCCCACCGGCCTCGTCGACCCGGTCATCGAGATCCGCCCGGCGCGCTCCCAGGTGGACGATCTTCTGGGCGAGGTCCGCGAGGTCGCCCAGGCCGGCTATCGCACGCTGGTCACCACCCTGACCAAGCGCATGGCCGAGGACCTCACCGAATACCTGCACGAGAACAACGTCCGCGTCCGCTACATGCACTCGGACATCGACACGCTGGAGCGCATCGAGATCATTCGCGACCTGCGGCTCGGGGCCTTCGACGTGCTCATCGGCATCAACCTGCTGCGCGAGGGGCTCGACATCCCGGAATGCGCGCTGGTCGCCATCCTCGACGCTGACAAGGAGGGCTTCCTGCGCTCCGAGACGTCGCTGATCCAGACCATCGGCCGGGCGGCCCGCAACGCGGACGCCCGCTGCATCCTCTACGCCGACCACATCACCGGCTCGATGGAGCGGGCGATGGCCGAGACCGAGCGCCGCCGCACCAAGCAGGTCGCCTACAACACCGAACACGGCATCACGCCCCAGAGCGTCAAGCGCGGCATCAGCGACATCCTCGACAGCGTCTACGAGCGCGACCACGTCCAGGTGGACACGGGGCTGGCCAAGAACGCCGTCACCATCGGCCACAACCTCAAGGCGGTCATGGCCGACCTCGAGAAGCGGATGCGCACGGCCGCCGCCGACCTCGACTTCGAGGAGGCCGCGCGCCTGCGCGACGAGCTCAAGCGCCTCCAGGCCACCGAGCTCCTGGTCTCCGACGACCCGATGGCGCGCCAGGGCGACGTCGAGCGCGAGGCCGGGAAATACGGAGCCAAGCGCAGCCGCATCTCCAAGCCGAGCCTCGACGACATGGGGCCCGGCACCGATCGCGAACGGCCGGTCGACGGCGTGGCGCCGGTCTGGCAGGAGCGGCCCAAGGCCCGCTCGACCCAGGGGCTCGGTGGGCAGAAGCCGAAATACCGAGGCCGCGGCAGCGGCGGTTCACGCTCGCGTGACGGCTAGGAGGAACCGGCCGGGCAAACCGGGCTTTTCCTGTTCATCAGCGTCGCTACGCGATGAATGGAGATGTCGATGACGACCCGTCCCGGTTCCCGCCCCGCCGCCGGCCTGGCAGCCTTGGCCGTCCCCATCGTGGTGGGTCTCCTGGGCTTCGGGGGCTCCGCCCTCGCGCAGACCGTCGAGAGCCGCCGCGACCAGCCGACGCCCGCGACCCTGCCCGATCCGGAGGAGGTCCGTCAGCGGGAGGGCAATCGCCCGATCGGCCAGGTGGCGCCCCCCGAGGCCATCACCTCCTCCACGGCGGTGATGAATTCCGACCGCAAGGGCAAGGCGAGCTACACCAACCCCCTCGATTATCTGCCCGCCAAGGACCGTGCCGGCACCGGTGGCGGCCGGCGCGAGTAGGCGACACGAGACGGCGCTGGCACATCCGTGCCGGCACCGGCGGAGACGCGGCAACAGGAGCGACGGACATGGGCCTACTCGATCAGGTCATCGGCGGCGTGCTCGGCCAGATGATGGGCGGCGGCGGTTCCCAGCGCCAGGAGGGCGGACAGGGACAGGGCGGCGGCTTTCCCGGAGGCCTCGGCGGCGGCCTCCCCGGCGGCCTCGGCGGCGCGATGTCCCCGATCGTCCAGGCCCTGCTGATGCTCCTGATGCAGAAGGGGATGAGCGGCGGCCTCGGCGACATCTTCGGCGGCGGCGGCGCCCGCCAGCCGCCACAGGAGGACCGGCGCGAGCGGCAGGGCCCGCGCGACGACGGTGACCTCGGCGGGTTCGCACAGGGCGGGGATCGCGGGTCCGACCGGTACGACGAGCCCGAACGCCGCGGCGACGGCGGCGGCGAGTTCGGCGACCTTTCCGGCATGCTCGACGGACCTGGGGGAGGGGGACGCTCGTCCGATCGGATGGGACGTCACGACGGGCCGGACGGCTCCGGCGACGGGCCGGGCGGCCTCGACGGGCTGGTCGACCGGTTCCAGCGCGGCGGGCTCGGCGACGTCATGGAATCCTGGATCGGGTCCGGCCAGAACCGGCCGGTCGAGCCGAACCGGCTCGCCGACGCCCTCGGGCCTCAGACCGTCGACACCTTGGCGAGCCGGACCGGCCTCGACCGCGACACGCTGCTGTCCCAGCTCGCCCAGGCGCTGCCCGGCGTCATCGACGGGCTGACCCCCCAGGGGCGGCGGCCGACCCCGGAGGACCGGCGCGGCTGGTAGGGCCCCCTACAGCAGCGTCCCCTTCAGGATCACCATGGCGACGCTGAAGTAGATCACGAGCCCGGTCACATCCACCAGCGTCGCCACGAAGGGCGCCGAGGCGGTGGCCGGGTCGAAGCCCAGCCGCTGCAGCACGAACGGCAGCATCGATCCGGTGAGCGAGCCGAAGGTGACGATCCCGACGAGGGCCGCGCCCACGGTCGCCGCCACCAGCATCCAGTGCTCGCCGTAGTCGTAGAGGCCGGCCTTCTGCCAGACGACGATCCGGACGATGCCGATCAGGCCGAGGATGGCCCCGAGCAAGAGCCCGGTCGGCAGTTCGCGCAGCGCCACCTTCCACCAGTCGCGCAGGCGCACTTCGTGGAGGGCGAGCGCCCGGATCAGCAAGGAGGTCGCCTGCGAGCCGGAGTTGCCCCCCGAACTCATGATGAGGGGGATGAACAGGGTCAGCACGATGGCCTTTTCGAGTTCGCCTTCGAAGCCCTGCATCGCGGTGGCGGTCATCATCTCGCCGAGGAACAGGGCGCAGAGCCAGCCGGCCCGCTTCCGGATCATCGTGGGAAAGCCGATGTCCATGTAGGACTCGGGCAGCGCCTCCATGCCGCCGAACCGCTGCACGTCGCGCGTCTGCTTCTCGACCATGGCGTCGATCATGTCGTCGACGGTGACGATCCCGATCAGATGGCCGACGGCATCGATCACGGGCAGGGCAAGGAGATCGTATTTCGAGATCAGGCGGGCGGCCTCCTCGCGGCTGGCGGTGGGCGAGACCGCGAGCGGATGGCGCCCCGGCGCGACGCTGAGGACGTTGTCGTCGGGATCGCCGCTGATCAGCCGGCGCAGGGGCACCGCCTTGGTCAGGGCCTGGGTGCGCGGGTCGAGGACGAAGATCGCGTAGATGGTCTCGCGGGTCTTCTCGACCTTGCGAAGGTGGGCGAGGGTCTGGCCGATGGTCCAGGTCCCCGGGACGGCCACGAACTCGGTGGTCATCAGGGAGCCGACGCTCTCCTCGCCGTAGGCGCTGAGCCGGTCGACGGTGCCACGGGTCTCGGCGTCCAGGCGCGCGCGCAGATCCGAGCGGCCCGGCTCCTCGATCTCGCGGAACACGTCGGTGACGCGGTCGGCTGCCATGCCCGAGAGGTACGAGGCGACGCGGTCGCGCGGCAGCATCTCGATGATGTCGGCAGCGGCATCGAGCTCGGGCTGGTCCAACACCTCGACGGCCCGGTCGTGCGGCAGCCCGAGGATGATGGCGGCGGCGACCTCGGGCGCCTCCTCGTTGAGGGCCTCGACGATGTCGGGCGCGCGTTCGTCGGAGAGGCGGGCCGCCAGGACGGAGGGATCGACGGAGCCGAGCGAGTCGGCGACTTGAAGGGCGTTCATGGGCTTAACCTCGCACGGCGGGGACGCGGCCGCCGTGGGGCGCCGGTCGCCGGGGCCGCCCCGGCCCGGTGCGAGCCTTCAGGCGGCCATGGCGGCCGGGACACCGTGCGGCGGCATCGATCGACTGTGACTGTCGCTGGTCATGGGGTTCGGGTCTGGGGTCCGTATCGTCCCCGCCCGCATCGTCGGATGCGGGTGCCGGGAGCGCCGCGCCTGTGCACCCGACGGATGAAGGCGTCAAGCGGTTTCGCGCGGTGGACCTCCGGCTGGCCGACGCGACCACCCGGACCTGACACGAGGTGCCTGCGACGAACTGAAGGGACTGCGAATTTTGGGTTCGCGCGAATTTTTGGTTCGCGCGAATTCCTGATCCAAAGGACGCCGAGGTCGCGCGGGACCGGGGTGCGCCTGCGCGGACCCGCTCCCGGCACGAATGGCCGCGCTCCCGCCGATCTGGTACGCACCGGCGACGCGGCCCGGGACACCCCCGGCGTGTCCGGAGGCGAGATGTCCATTCCGCAGACCAAGATCTTCCCGAACCTGACCCGCCTGCTGATGGCCTGGGAGATCGCGGAGTTCGGCTGGGAGATCGGCGAGCATACCTACGGTCGGCCGACGGTCCTGGAAGCGGGGGCGGCGGCACTCAGGATCGGCCGCTACTGCTCGATCGCGTCCGACGTCGTGATGGTCCTGGCCAACCACCGCATGGACCTCGTCACCACCTATCCGTTCAAGACCCTGTCCCACCTCTGGCCGAGCGCGGCGGCGGGCGAGGACGACCACGCCAGCCACGGCGACATCGTCATCGGCGACGACGTCTGGATCGGCACCGGCGCCATGATCCTGTCGGGAAGCGACATCGGCACCGGCGCCGTCGTCGCGGCGCGGTCGGTGGTGCGCGGCGTGGTGCCCCCCTTCGCCATCGTGGCCGGCACCCCGGCGAGGGTCATGCGGCGGCGGTTCGACGACGACACCGTCGCCCGGCTGCTCGCGACGGCCTGGTGGTCCTGGCCGGAGGACAAGCTCGGCGCCTACCTGCCGTTGATGCTGGGGACCGACATTCACGCCTTCCTCGCCCGGGCCGAGGCGGAACGCGACGGCGGCGAACCGGCCCCGGAGGGACACCCGCCCACGCCGTGAACGGATGCGATGGCTGCCACGGAATCGCGCGACAACGTTGGCGTGACGTCGCGTATGGAACCATAGCGCAGGGCGAGACGTCACCGCCTCCGACGGAAGGCCACCGACCGCCGTCGGTCTGGTGGTATATTGCATGAACGCCGCATCAGGCTTGCATCTTATCGCCATCCTATGAGAAATATAAGTGTAGCGCCCACTTGTATTGCGCCCAACGGATCGCCTATATCAGGGTCGTTAGCGAGAAGGAGTTTCGCCATGACGTGGTCTGCCCCCATCGTTCAAGAAGTTTGCGTCGGCATGGAAGTGACGAGCTACGAGTCTGCCGAGATCGACACCTTCAACTGAGGGTCTCGCAACTGACGGTCTCGAGCTCCCGCCTGGGACGACTCGTAACGTTCGAATTCCCCAACACCCCTTCAGAGGAAAACGCCATGACTTGGTCTGCCCCCATCGTTTCGGAAGTCTGCGTCGGCATGGAAGTCACCAGCTACGAGTCCGCCGAGATCGACACCTTCAACTGAGGCGTCGACGCTCCGTGACGGAGCGTCCCGCACCGGTTCACCGTCATTCATCATCATTCCAAGGATATCATCATGACCTGGTCTGCCCCCATCGTTTCGGAAATCTGCGTCGGCATGGAAGTCACCAGCTACGAGTCCGCCGAGATCGACACCTTCAACTGAAGGTCGGTCGGCCGACAGGCCGATGGGGCGGCACCCGCGAGGGTGCCGCCCTTTTTCATGCCCGATCAATGAAACGACGAAGGGCCGGACCGCAGATGCGGTCCGGCCCTTCGTGCGTGGCGGCGCCCGCTGCCCCGGGGATTAGAGCCGGTAGCGGATCTGGTCGGTCCAGAAGCGCTCCAGGCGTCCGAGCGCGACGTTGAGACGCCCGAAGTCGTCGTCCGAGATGCCACCGATCGGCTGGATGGTGCGGGCGTGCTTGTCGTAGAGCGTCTGGATGATGTCGTGAACCTGCTTGCCCTTCTCGGTCAGGCTGATGCGCACCGAGCGGCGGTCCGTCTTCGAGCGGGCGTGGTGGAGATAGCCGGCCTCGACGAGCTTCTTGACGTTGTAGGAGACGTTGGAGCCCAGGTAGTAGCCCTTGGTGCGTAGCTCGCTCGCGGTCAGTTCCTTGTCGCCGATGTTGTAGAGCAGCAGCGCCTGGACGCTGTTGACGTCCTCGCGGTCGCGGCGCTCGAACTCGTCCTTGATGACGTCGAGGAGGCGGCGGTGCAGCCGCTCGACGAGGTGCAGGGCCTCCAGATAGGAACCCGCGGACGTGCCGGCCTCGGCGGAGGGGGTGCTGTCGACGATCTTGGCGGCCTTGGATGACATGGGTGCCTCGCGGGAGTTCGGGTGCCGGGCGCCGGCTTGATCGGCACCGCCTATGAACCCAACCTAGATCGGCCGAATGAAAAGCAGTTTAAGCGACAAGATGAATTTGCAATTTACCCGCTTGGGTAAATGCAAGATGAAACCACTACCGTAAGATTCGATTTACCGAGCCTCGTTCGCCGCTAGTGAAGACAAGATGAAGTAGATCACGACAATACTACCTTGTATCGCGATCAGCGGCATCGACATCGCCAGCAGCTGCGGCGTCAACAGCGCCAGGGTGATGGCGCTGGTGGCGGCCAGCAGCCAGACGACGCCGCCCCAGGCGCTGGTGAGCCACAGGCCGACGGCGGCCGTGAAGTCGATCACCGAGAAATAGACGATGACGGTCTGGCGGCCGAACGGCTCGTCCTCGAACGGTGCCGCGTTCGGCCAGACGTCGAGGATCCGCATCCACGACCACACCCCCTTGGCCAGCCACAGCAGGGCCACGAGGCGCATGAACCAGACCAGCACCATGTCCCAGCCGGTCTGGCTGGGGGCCGCGACGCGTTCGATCCTGTCCGCATTGCGCTCGCCGCCGCGGGCCTGGCGGGCCGAGCCCAGCTTGATCAATCCCTTCACGGTCTCGGGTCCCGTCCCATCGCCGGGCCGAAATCGGGCTCCGGACCGTCGAGCGGCGCAAAGAAGGCGGCGATCGCGGCCGGGTCGACGGCCTCCGGGGTCGCGGGCGACCAGGCCGGCGTCCCGTCCTTGTCCACGAGAACCGCGCGGACGCCCTCGAAGAAGTCGTGGCTGGCCGTGACCCGCATCGCCAGGCGGTATTCGAGGGCGAGCGCCTGCGCGACGTCGAGCCCGACGCCCCGCCGCATCTGTTCGTGGGCGATGGCCACGCTGGTGGGCGAGCGCTTGCGGATCAAAGCCGCCGTCTCGGCCGCGAAGGTCGAGTTGGCGATGCTCGAGCCGGCGGCCGCCCGGTCCAGCGCCGCGAGGACGGCGAGGACGGAATCGGCGGCGAAGGCCCCGTCGACGAGGCCGCGGGCCGCGGCCAGCGGTCCGGGCGCGGGCGGCGGCGCGGCATGGGTGGCCAGGACATCGTCCACCGGCCCGCCCTCGGCCAGGGCCGCGACCACCGCCGCGATGGCCTCGGGGGCGACATGATGGGTGGCGAGGCGGAGGGCGAGGGCGTCTCCGATCCCGATCCGCGAGCCGGTGAGAGCGAGATAGGTGCCGGCCCGGCCGGGCAGCCGGGGCAGCGCGTAGGTCATCCCGACGTCGGGAAAGAACCCGATGCCGACCTCCGGCATCGCGAACCCGTAGTTCCCGGAGGCGACGCGGTGGCTGCCGTGCAGGGAGATCCCGACGCCGCCACCCATCACGATCCCCTCGATCAGGGACACGACGGGCTTGGGGTAGCGCTTCACCGCGGCGTTCAGCCGGTATTCCGACGACCAGAACGCGCGCACCGCCTCGTCCTGCCCGGCCCGGCACTGGTCGTAGACCCGGCGGATGTCGCCCCCGGCGCAGAAGGCCCGACCGCCGGCGGCGCGGATCACCACGCGGGTGACGGCGGCGTCGCGCTCCCAGGCGTCGAGCGCGGCATGCAGCGCCGCGATCATCGCGAGGGACAGCGCGTTGAGGGCCTTGGGCCGGTTCAGGGTCACCAGACCCGCGGCACCGCGGCGCTCGAACAGGATCTCCGGCTCGGCCCCTCGCTCGGCCCCTCGCTCGGCCCCTTGCGTCATCGACCCCACTCGGACTCCCCGCGGACCCCTCTTGCCCGTCCAGGCGCCGTTAGACGAACTCTTGGCGCCCCGGTCAATCGGACCCTCGGAAAGGGCCGGTCCGCCGGCATCGGCCCCGGGTTACCGGGCGTTCGGCGGATGTGATAGGCCCCTCCGGCACAGCCCAATCGATCCGAGGCTCAGCCCATGACCGACGAGTCCCCGACCCCGCGCCCGCTTGCCGTCGAGAGCGCGCGCGCGACGAGCCCAGGGGGGCCCTTGAGTCTCACCCAGCGGCCCCGGCGCAGTCGCAAGAGCGACTGGTCGCGCCGGCTGGTGCGCGAGCACAGCCTGAGCGTGGACGACCTGATCTGGCCGCTGTTCGTCATCGCGGGCGAGAAGCGGCGCGAGCCGATCGCCTCGATGCCCGGCGTCGAGCGCCTGAGCGTCGACGAGGTGGTGCGGGAGGCCGAGCGGGCGGCGCGGCTGGGCATCCCGGCGATTTCGTTCTTTCCCTACACAGAGGCGTCGCTGCGCGATCCCACCGGCTCGGAATCGCTCAACCGCGACAACCTGGTGTGCCGGGCGGTGCGGGCGGTGAAGGCGGCGGTGCCCGAGATCGGCATCATGACCGACGTCGCCCTCGACCCCTACACCAGCCATGGCCACGACGGACTTCTGGAGGACGGCGCCATCCTCAACGACGAGACCGTGGCGCTGCTGGTGGAGCAATCCCTGATCCAGGCGGAGGCCGGCACCGACATCATCGCTCCCTCGGACATGATGGACGGGCGTGTCGGCGCCATCCGCTCGGGCCTCGACAAGGCGGGATTTCGCGACGTCCAGATCATGGCCTACGCGGCCAAGTACGCGAGCGCGTTCTACGGTCCGTTCCGCGACGCAATCGGCACCAGCGCCGCCCTGGTCGGCGACAAGCGCACCTACCAGATGGACCCCGGCAACGGCACCGAGGCCCTGCGCGAGGTCGCCCTCGACATCCAGGAGGGTGCCGATTCGGTCATGGTGAAGCCCGGCCTGCCCTACCTCGACATCATCCGGCGGGTGAAGGACGCCTTCGGGGTGCCGACCTTCGCCTACCAGGTGTCGGGCGAATACGCGATGATCGAGGCCGCCGCCCGCAACGGCTGGCTCGACGGCGAGCGTGCCATGGTCGAAAGCCTGCTGGCCTTCAAGCGGGCGGGCGCCGACGGCGTGCTCAGCTACTACGCTCCGCGGGTGGCCGAGCGGCTGCGCGACCGGGCGTGAGGCCGGCCGGCCCGCTGCTGGCCGCCCTCCTTCTGGTTCCGGCCGGCTGCTCGAGTTCGGTGGACCGGCAGCGGGCCACCACCTGCCGCAGGGCGGTGCCGGCCCTGGCCCCTCCGGAGGGGGCGGTGACCATCCTGCGCGTGGCGCAGGGGCCCGGGGCCGACAGCGTGCGCGTGGACTACGGGCTTGGCCAGCGCGACGGCCGCCAGCGCTGGCTGGTCTGCCGGTTCGGGACCGGCGCCGTGCTCGACGCCATCTCCACCGAGCAGGGTCCGGTGAGCGGAGCGGCCCTCTACCTGCTGCGCCACTACTACCTCGACACCTCCGAGGCCGTGGCGGCCGACCCGCAGCCCTGAGCGGGATCTTGAGACCGGCCGAAGCGGCTCCCATCTCAAGGCCTTCGCAATCGCCCCACGAGGGAGCGCGGTGATGCTCGACAACCCGACCGGCTATTCCGACCGCCTCGGCACCCCCGGCTACGGCCTGCCGGCGCGCCTGCCGTACGTGCGGGCGAGCCTCGGCGCCCGGTTCGTGGCCTATCTCCTCGACATCCTGTTCATCTTCGGCTTCACCGCCCTGCTGACCGTGGCGATCACGCTGATCGGCGTCATCACGTTCGGGCTCGGCTGGACGCTGTTCGCGGTGCTGCCGGCCAGCGGCATCCTCTACAGCGCCATCACGGTGGGCGGCGCCGGCCAGGCCACCTGGGGCATGCGGATGATGGGCCTGCGCGTGGTGACGCCCGAGACAGGCACCCGGGTCGACGTGATCACCGCCGGCGTCCACGCGCTCCTGTTCTACGTGGCGATCTCGACCTTCCTGCTCTGGTTCGTCGACATGCTGTTCGGCTTCATGCGCTCCGACCGCCGTCTCGGCCACGACCTGCTCCTCGGCCTCGCCGTCGTGCGCGCCCCGTGACGACATGGTGAGGACGGCGAGTCGCAAGGCCATTGAGCGCGACCGTATTGCCGTTACACTCAAGCGATCCGGTGCCTCGCGCCGGGTCCATCGAGGGCCACGGCCAGCGTGACCAGCCATCCGCGCGACACCCCGCAGTTCTACCTCACCGCGCCCTCGCCCTGCCCGTACCTGCCGGGCCAGGAGGAACGGAAGGTCTTCACCCATCTCGTCGGGCGCCGCGCCCGCGACCTCAACGAAATCCTGACGCAAGGGGGGTTTCGCCGCTCGCAGACCATCGCCTACCGGCCGGCCTGCGAGACCTGCCGGGCCTGCATCTCGGTGCGGGTGGTGGTGGCCGATTTCGTCGCCTCGGCCAGCCAGCGGCGCATCCTGCAGCGCAGCGCCGATCTCGTGGGCGCGCCCGAGCCGAACCGGCCGTCCTCGGAGCAGTACACCCTGTTCCGTCGCTACCTCGACGCCCGCCACGGCGACGGCGGCATGATCGACATGACCGTGCTCGACTACGCCATGATGATCGAGGACAGCCACGTCGACACCCATCTCGTGACCTATCGCCGGCGCGGCCCCGACACCGCCATCAACGGACGCGGCACCGGGGCGCCGCTGGCGCTGTGCCTCACCGACGTCCTCTCGGACGGGCTGTCGATGGTGTATTCGTTCTACGATCCCGCCGAGGCTGCCCGGTCGCTCGGCACCTTCATGATCCTCGACCACATCCGCCGGGCGGCCGCGCTCGGCCTGCCGTATCTCTACCTCGGCTATTGGGTCGATGGCTCGCGCAAGATGGATTACAAGGCCCGCTTCAAGCCGCAGGAGCGCCTGTTCGGGCCGGGCTGGCAGCGGGTAGAATAGGCCTCACGGTTCGGGCTGGCGGGACAGGGCCTGCCTCAGGGCATCCGGCAGCCGGACCGCGCGACCATTGCGGACGGCGGCCACGACGACCTCGGCCCTCACCAGGACCTCGCCGCCGCGCCGGACCTCCTGGGTCATCGGCATCGAGGCGCCGCGCAGCTCCCCCGGCATCGTCACCACGTCGAGCACATCGTCCATGCGGGCGGGCTTGAGGAAGTCGAGCCCCATCCGGCGCACCACGAAGACGAGGTCGGCCTCGCGCTGGAGGTCGGCCTGCTCCATGGCCAGCGCCCGCAGGAGTTCGGTCCGCCCGCGCTCCATGTAGCGCAGATAGTTGGCGTGGTAGACGAAGCCGGAGAAGTCGGTGTCCTCGTAGTAGACGCGGACGGACAGGCGGTGCGCGCTCATGCCGGCGCCTGCGAGGACAGGTCCACCACGACGATCTCCGGGGGGATGCCGAAGCGCACCGGGGCGATGCTCATGCCGAGACCGCCCGAGACCACGAGGTCGCCCTGCTCGCGGACATGGCCGTAGGCGTAGCGCCCGCGGTAGCGCGACGGCACCACCGGGGCGTAGCCGAACATGCGGATCTGACCGCCGTGGGTATGGCCGGACAGGGTCAGCGCGACGCGGGCCGGTACCTCGGGAAAGATGTCGGGCTCGTGCGCCAGCAGGATCGCCGGCTTGTCCTGCGGGATCTGCGCCAGGGTCGCGCCGAGGTCGTCGACGCCGACGCGGGGATGCCCGCGCCGCCGGCTCGGCAGGAAGGCGAGCTGGTCGCCCAGGCCCGCGAGCCAGACCTCGTGCCCGCCGGCCCGCAGGGCCACCGCCTCGTTCTGCAGCACGCGGATGCCGGCGGCCCGTAGCGCATCTCCGGCGATGGTCGGGCCGGCCCCGCGCCGTTGGGCGGATGTGTCCTCCCACCAGTCGTGATTGCCGAGGATAGCGTAGGTGCCCAGCGGCGCACGCAGCCCGCCCAGCACGGGCCCCCATTCGGCGGCATCGACGTAGCGGGTGACGAGGCGCATGCCCGAGACGTAATCCCCGAGCAGCACGATGACGTCGCCGCCGAGCCCGTTGGCGGTCTCGACGATGGCGCGGATGCGCGCCACGCTCATCCAGGGCTCGCAGGCATGGAGGTCGGCCAGGGCGACGATGCGCAGGCTCAAGCCCTCCGGCCAGGGCCCGAGCGGCTTGATCCGGTAGCGGGTGACGGCGAGCCGGAACGGCTCGATCCCCGTCGCGTAGGCCGCCGTCCCGCCGCCGGCCAGCGCCACGGTTCCGAGGCCGGCGAGCAGGGTGCGGCGGGTGATCCGGACCGGGGCCCCCTCAGGCATCCGGCTCCCCGCCCCCGAACAGGCCGAACTGCGTGCCCGGATCGCGCCTGGGTTCGGCGAAGCCCATGTGCTTGAAGGCGTGGGGCGTCAGCATGCGGCCGCGCGGGGTACGCTGGACGAAGCCCTTCTGGATCAGGAACGGCTCGATGATGTCCTCGATGGCGTCGCGGGGCTCGGACAGCGCCGCCGCGATGGTCTCGATCCCCACCGGACCGCCACCGAACGAGGTGGCGATCATGGTGAGGTACTTGCGGTCCATCACGTCGAGGCCGACCGGATCGACGTCGAGGAGTTGCAGCGCGCGGTCCGCGATGGCCCGCGTCACGGTGGGCGCATCGGCCACGATGGCGAAATCGCGCACCCGGCGCAGCAGCCGCCCGGCGATGCGCGGGGTACCGCGCGCGCGCTTGGCGATCTCGTTGGCGCCCTCGGCCGACATGCCCAGGCCCAGCACCCGCGCCCCGCGCGACACGATCAGCTCGAGTTCGTCGACGTCGTAGAATTCGAGCCGGATCGGGATGCCGAAACGGTCGCGCAGCGGCGTCGTGAGGAGGCCGGCACGGGTGGTGGCGCCCACCAGCGTGAACTTCGGCAGCTCGATCTTCACCGAGCGCGCCGCCGGCCCCTCGCCGATGATGAGGTCGAGTTGGTAGTCCTCCATCGCCGGATAGAGGATCTCCTCCACCGCCGGATTGAGACGGTGGATCTCGTCGATGAAGAGCACGTCGCGCTCTTCAAGGTTGGTGAGCTGGGCGGCCAGATCCCCCGCCTTGGCGATCACCGGCCCCGAGGTCGAGCGGAAATTGACGCCGAGTTCGCGCGCCACGATCTGCGCCAGCGTGGTCTTGCCGAGACCCGGCGGGCCGACGAACAGGACGTGATCGAGGGCCGAGCCGGTTTTCTTCGCCGATTCAATGAAGATGCCCATGTTCGCCCGCGCCGCGCGCTGGCCGACGAACTCGGACAGGCTGAGCGGCCGGATCGACGTCTCGGCGTCGTCCGCCATCTGGCGCTCGGGGGTGAGGAGGGCCTTGGGGGTGAGAAGGGCCTTGGGCTTGGTCAAGCGGGCTCGCGCGGCCTCGATCGAGGGGGGACAGGCCGCCGGATGTCGCACACCCGCGAGGATCGCGCTACACTTGCGGCCGCCGGGGTGCGAGCCCGGCGCCGCTCGCTTGCGAGGTCCGCCATGGGTGACGCGTCACAGCTTTTCGAGACGATGAGCCTCGACGATTTCGAGGAGATGCTGGCGGACAAGCCGCGCAACGAGCGCTGGGAGCTCATCGGCGGCCGGGTCGTGCGGATGATGGTCGGCGCCCGCTGGGAGCATGGCCGCATCGTCCAGAACATCGCGCGGCACCTCGAAAACGGGTTCGTGGCGGCGGGCTCGTCCTGCCAGACCTTCACCGAGACCTTCTTCATGAAGAACCGTGCGCTCGACGCGGCGATGCTGCCCGACGTCCTCGTGGTCTGCGGCGACCTCGAACCGGGCGCCACATCGGTCGATGACGCCACCGTGCTGTTCGAGGTGCTCTCGCCCGGTACCGAGGCACGCGACCGTTTCGAGAAATGGCGCGTCTACCAGCGGCTCGCATCGCTGCAGCACTACGTGCTCGTCACCCGCGACCGGGCGAGGGTGGAGGCGTTCGATCGCACCGACGGCAGCTGGAGCGGCTACCGCGCCCTGGAGGGGCTCGACGCCACCCTCGACCTGCCGGCGATCGGTGCGTCTCTTACCCTGCGGGACATCTACCGCCGGGTCATCGTCGATTGAACCCGCGGCGCCGGGGCGCCGCGGGCCGTGATGCCAAAGCTCAGTCGGCTTCCGGGGCGATCGGCTCGAGGCCGCCGATGTGCTTCTGGGCGTAGAGCGGCAGGCCGATCTGGGAGATCAGGGTCTGCTGCGTCTCGAGGAAGTCGATGTGGCCTTCCTCGTCCGCGGCCAGCGCCTCGAACAGCTGCTTGGAGACGCGGTCGTTGATCGAATCGCAGTACTGCGCGGCCTCGAGGTAGAGGGCGCGGGCCTCGGTCTCGGCGGCGAGATCGCAGGCGATGATCTCCTCGACGTTCTGGCCGATGCGCAGGGGATCGAGTTCCTGCAGGTTGGGGAAGCCGTCGAGGAACAGGATGCGATCGACGAAGCGATCGGCATGGTTCATCTCTTCGATCGACTCCTTGCGCCAGAACTTGGCGAGGTCGATGTAGCCCCAGTCGTTCAGCATGCGGAAGTGCAGCCAGTACTGGCTGACCGCCGTCAACTCGCTGCGCAGGCCGCGGTTGAGGTACTCGACGACCTTGGTATCACCCTTCATGTGCCCGTCTCCCTGAGCGTCACGCCTACGAGGCGTGACATCGCCGCGAGAGCCGGGCCCGGCTCACGCGGCGATGTCCGCCTCCGCTGGTGCGACCTTGACCAGAGAGCAGCCGGTTGCGCAACCCGTCGCGCAGGTATGCGCGGCCTCCGCGAGGGCCGTCTGCATGATCGCCCGGATGGTGCGGGCGCATCGGCCGCACTTGGGGCTGCAGCCGAGGCAGGCGTGGACCTGGGCCGGCGTGCGCGGGCAGTCGGCACCCCGGTCGAGGCAGGCGCGCACGGCGCCGTCGGACAGGACGTTGCAGGAACACACGATCATATGCGGCCCCTCAAGCGAGACGCACGGGGGAGGACACCCCTACGGACCGGCCTTTTCTGAGCACCGACATTCACTTGCCCGTCTTTTTAGAACGATTGAAATCTACTGTTCTTTCAACAACTTAGCGGGTCTCTGCGCGGCCCGCAAGCCGATTGGGGGCCCTCATGCCGAGCCATGAGCCGCACGCAGGGTCCGCATCGGTGTGGACGCAGGACGAAGGGATACCGGCGCGGGCACAACCCGGCCGACGCCGGCCGGCGACAATCCGTCAGCGGGCGAGTTCGCGCAGGCCGAGGCGGATCAGCACCTTGGTCTCGGCGCCCTCCCCGGCCTCGCGCAGGGCGGCGGCGATGGCGGAGGAGGCCTGGACCGGGGCGTAGCCGAGGTTGACCAGGGCCGAGACCGCATCGGCCGCCGGTTGCGGCGCGGTCCGGTCCTCGACGGCGCCGGCGAGGGCGAGGACGGCGGGGTCGAGGGACGCGAAGGCCGGCGCCTTGTCCTTGAGTTCGGCGACGAGGCGGGCGGCGAGGCGCGGTCCGACGCCGGGTGCCCGGCTGATGCCGGTCTTGTCGCCCGTGGCGATGGCAGTGGCTAGCGCCGGCGGCTCGAGGACGGACAGCACCGCGAGCGCCACCTTGGCCCCCACCCCCTGCACGCCCTGGAGCAGGCGGAACCACTCGCGCTCGGCGTCGGACCGGAAGCCGTAGAGGCGGATCATGTCCTCGCGGACATGGGTCTCGATGGACAGGGCGGCGGCCTCGCCGACGGCGGGCAGGCGCTGGAGCGTGCGGGCGGAGCAATGCACCACGTAGCCGACCCCGTTCACGTCGAGGATCACCACGTCCTCGCCGAGCGAATCCACCACGCCCTTCAGCTTGCCGATCATGCGTTGTCCCTTACCCTCGCCGCACGTTCCTGTAGATGACCCCCACAGGACTTCCAGCCACACTCAGACACGCTCTTCGAGGATGCCCGCATGATGCGCCTGCCCGTGATCGCCCTCGTCCTGCTCGCCACGGCGGGCGCCCGCGCGCAGGAGGACGCCGCTCCGAGCGCCGACCCCACCAAGGTCCGTGCCGGGGCCTACGTCCTCGATCCGGCGCACGGCAAGATCACCTGGTCGGTCAGCCACCTGGGGTATTCCACCTATTACGGCCAGATCACAGACGTGGCCGCCAAGCTCGACCTCGACCCGAAGGAGCCCGCCAGGAGCCGCCTCACCGCCACCATCGGCATGGCCAGCATCAGCGGCATCAACGCGGCGCTGGACGCCCACCTGCGCGGGCCCGACTTCTTCGCCGTCGCGGGCTTTCCCGCCGCCACCTTCACCGGCACCGGCATCGAGCCCACCAGCCCCACCACCGCGCGCGTCACGGGAGATCTCACCCTGAAGGGCGTCACCAGGCCCGTCGCCTTCGACGCCACCTTCAACCAGTCCGGCGTCAACCCGATCGACCGGCGCTACACGGTGGGCTTCGACGGACGCGCGGTGATCAAGCGGTCGGAGTTCGGCATCACCGCCTTCCTGCCGGCGGTGGGCGACGAGGTGACCCTGCGTCTCGAGGGCGAGTTCAAGGCCGCGACCCCGACGCCCTGACCTCGGCGCCCGTCAGCCTTTCGCCACCGCCTTGGCCAGGGCCGCCGCGATGCGCGCCGCCCCCGGCCCGGCCACCGCGCCGGGCGCGTGCCGCCGCCGGATCGCATGCGCGCCGCGATGGCTGGCGTGGGTCACGGCGATGGCGAGGGCGTCGGCGGCGTCGGCGGTCTTGAACTCCGCCTTGGGCATCAGGAACATCACCATCGCCTGGATCTGCGCCTTGTCGGCGTGGCCCGAGCCGACCACGGTCTTCTTCACGAGGTTGGCGGCGTATTCGAACACCGGCAGGCCGGCCAGGGCCGGCACCAGCAGGGCGATGGCCCGCGCGTGCCCGAGCTTGAGCGTCGCCTGAGCGTCCTTGTTGACGAAGGTCTCCTCCACCGCGACCTCGTCGGGGGCGAACCCCTGGACGATCCGGCTGATCCCCTCGTGCAACTCGCGCAGGCGCAGGGCCAGCGGCAGGTCGCCGTCCGAGGTCACGACCCCGCAGTCGACGTAGGCGAGCTTGGTCCCGACCACCGAGATCAGGCCCCAGCCGGTTCGGCGCAGGCCCGGGTCGATGCCGAGGATACGGGTCGGGGCCTGGCTGGTCATCACACTCTCCCTGCCACGCGGACCCTGCCGCTGTCTTTCGAAACATATCATGAACGGATGCGGATCCCTGAGTCGACCGGGGTGATACGCGAATGTCACGGCGGGCCGCCCCGAACCGGACGCCTGAGCGACGCGGCTTGCCTTCGGTGCGGTGCATACATAAAACGCGATTCGAAAATGCCTTTTAAAACAGTACTTTAGTTTCATTCAAAAGAACGGAGCCCGAGCCCCTCGCCGATCGCGCGAGCCCGTTCGGCTGCCGAATGCGGAGCCTTCCCATGCCATCCCACCCCCTCGTGCGACGTGCGGCCCTCGGCGCCCTGCGCCGGTCGGCCCTGGCGGCGTCGATCCCGCTGGCCGTCGGCGTCGCGCAGGCGCAGGAGGCCCGCGCGCCTGCTGGCGGCAGCGTCACCCTCGACGAGTTGCGCATCGAAGGCGACGGCCGCGGCGGGGCGGGGATCGGCACACCGGGCACGCCACGGGGCATCGAGACGGCCAAGGGTCCGGTCAGCGGCTACGTCGCCACCACCAGCGCCACCGCCACGAAAACCGACACGCCGCTGATCCGCACGCCCCAGTCGATCAGCGTGGTCGGCACCGAGCAGATCCGCGCCCAGGCCGCCCAGACGGTCTCGGAGGCGGTGCGCTACACGCCCGGCATCTTCGCCAACCAGTTCGGCCAGGACCCGCGGGTGGACTGGTTCATCATCCGCGGCTTCTCGGCCACCGAGGGTGGGCTGTACCGGGACGGGCTGCAGCTCTTCCAGACGGGGTTCGCCAACTACAAGGTCGACGCCTTCGGCGCCGAGCGCATCGAGGTGCTGCGCGGCCCCTCCGCCACCCTGTTCGGCGGCAGCCCGGTGGGCGGCCTTGTCAACATCGTTTCGAAGCGCCCGCCCCTCGACCCGCTCCGCTACGTCGAGGTCGGCGGCGGCTCGTTCAACCAGGTCTACGCGGCGTTCGACGTCGGCGGCCCGGTCGATCAGTCGGGTCATTGGTTCTACCGGGTCACCGGCCGGGTGCAGAAGGCCGACGCCCCCGTCGCCCTGGCGGGGGACGACCGCTACTACATCGCGCCCAGCCTCACCTATAAGCCGGACGGGGCGACCACCTTCACCCTGCTCACGAGCTTCCAGCGCGACGAGGCCGGCGGTATCGCGCAGTTCTTGCCCTACCTCGGCACCGTCCGGCCCCAGGCGCTCGGCATCCGGATCGACCGCCGCTTCAACTCCAGCGACCCCCTCGTCGACGGCTACAGCCGCAATCAAGCCAACGTCGGCTACGAGTTCGAGACCCATCTGAGCGACGTCTGGACCGTTCGCCAGAACCTTCGCTATTCGTTCACCGAGGTTCAGGACCAGCGCTACGTCGGCAACGGCTACGCCAATACCGCGCAGACCGAGCTCGCCCGCTACGGCTTCCTGACCACCCCGCACGCCGGCACCTTCGCGGTGGACAACCAGGCCGAGGCGCGCTTCTCGGACGGGCTGTTCGGCCACACCGTGCTGATGGGCATCGACTACAAGAACTACAGCCTGTTCGACAACCAGGCTTCGACGTTCCCGGTGCCCTCGATCAACATCCTGTCGCCGCGCTACTTCCAGGCCTCGGCCCGGCCGCTGCCCTACCTCGTCGCCAACCAGAACCTGCAGCAGCTCGGCCTCTACGCCCAGGACCAGATCCGCCTCACCGAGCGGCTGACCTTCCTGATCGGCGGCCGGCAGGATTTCGTCACCAACGACGTGGTGAACAAGCTGGCGGGCACGGCGGTGCGCGGCGACGACAGCGCCTTCACCGGCCGCCTCGGCCTGATCTACAATTTCGACAACGGGCTGGCGCCCTACGTCACCTACGGAACCTCGTTCAACCCGACAGTGGGCACCGACGCTTCCGGCAACCCGTTCAAGCCCGATCGCGGCGACCAGATCGAGGTCGGCGCCAAGTTCCAGCCGGTGGGGTGGAACAGCTTCTTCACGGTGGCGGCCTTCGACCTGCAGCGCTCGAACGTGCTGACGCCCAACCCGGCCAACGTCTTCACCAACCTCCAGATCGGCGCGGTGCGCTCGCGCGGCGTCGAGGCCTCTTTCACCGCCAACCTCGTCGAGGGCCTGAACGTCGTGGCGGCGGTGACGAGCTACGACCTCAAGACGGTGGAGGGCACCACCCTCGACCTCGGGAAGGTGCCGGTGGGCATCCCGCAGACCTTCGCCTCGCTGTGGGGCGACTACACGATCCCCTTCGGCGAGTGGAAGGGCTTCGGCTTCGGCGGCGGCGTGCGCTACGTCGGCGAGTCCTTCGCCGATGTCGCCAACACCCTGCGGGTGTCCGAATACGTGCTGTTCGACGCCGCGGTCCATTACGAGCGCGACGGCTGGCGGGCGGCGCTGAACATCCAGAACGCCGGCGACCGCCGCTTCGTCTCGTCCTGCTCCACCGCCACCGCCTGCTTCTACGGCGAGCAGCGGCGCATCACGGCCAGCCTCGGCTACCGCTGGTGAGAGGGTGAGCAGAGAAAAGGATCCGGTGGTCTGGCTCGCGCCGCTCTTCTCCTCCTGGTGGGGAGGGGAGCGCCTTCCGCGTGAACACACTAGGCGGATATCGGTGACCGCATGAAACCAGCCACCACCCGTGCCTGGGCCGTCGTCCATACCTGGACGAGCCTCGTCTCGACCGTGTTCATGCTGCTCCTGTGTCTCACCGGGCTGCCGCTGATCTTCCACCACGAGATCGACGGCTGGCTCGGGGTGGCCGCGCCGGCGCCGCTCACGGCGGGCGCCCCGGCCTCCGTCGACACCCTGGCGGCCAGAGCGCTCGCCGATCATCCGGGCCGGGTGATCCAGTACATCGGCTGGGACGAGCACGAGCCGGGCCTCGCCTTCGTCATCCTCAACGCGACCGCCGGCAGCCACCCCAACGACTCGATCACCGTGAACTACGACGCGGCGCGGGCGGAAAAGCTCGGGCCGGCGTCGAGCGCGCTGATGCAGGTGGTGCTGCGCCTCCACGTCGACCTGTTCGCCGGCCTACCCGGCAAGCTCTTCCTCGGCGCGATGGGCGCTTTGCTCGTGGCGGCGATCGTGTCGGGGGTGGTGCTGTACTGGCCGTTCACCCGGCGGCTGGCCTTCGGCACCATCCGGCCGCGGCGGCGCACCGCCTGGCTCGACGTCCACAACCTCATGGGCATCGTCACCGCGACCTGGCTCGCGGTGGTGGGGCTCACCGGCGTCATCAACACCCTGTCCGAACCGCTGATCGGGCGCTGGAAGGCCACCGAACTCGATGCGATGACGCAGGCCCACCGCGGCGAGCCGGCGGTGGCGGCCAACACTTCCCTCGACCGCGTGCTCGCCACCGCGCGGGAGGCGGCACCGGGCATGGAGGCGGCCTTCATCGCCTTCCCCGGCAGCGGCTTCAGCACTGCCCGCCACTACGGCGTGTTCCTGAAGGGCTCGACGCCGCTGACCTCGAAGCTGCTCCAGCCGGTGCTCCTCGATGCCGGTACCGGGGCCGTGGCCGACACCCGGACCCTGCCGTGGTATCTCACCGCGATCCTGGTGTCGCAGCCGCTGCACTTCGGCGACTACGGCGGGATGCCCCTCAAGCTGATCTGGGCGGCCCTCGACATCGTCGCGATCGTCGTGCTGGGCAGCGGCCTCTACCTCTGGTGGACCCGCCGGCGTAGCGCCGGGGCCGCCGCCTTCGCCCTGGCGGAGGCGAGGTGAGGCGCGTCTTCGCGATCCCGGCCCTCGTCGCAGTCCTCACCGTGGCGGGCCTCCTGAGTGCGCTGCTGTTCGAGGAGGCCGGTCCGCCGATCTCCTGGCTGGCCCTGGGCGTGCCGCTGCTGCTCCTGGCGTGGCACCTCCTGCGCTTCGCGAGGCGCCGCCGCCCCGGCTGAGTTGCCGTTCAGTGGGCGGCGATGCGCCGGCTCGGGGCGATGTCGTTGGCCATGACCTCGCCGAACGGGCCGTCGTTGCGCGCGCCGCTGGCGGGCACGCCGGTGGTGGCGCGCAGGGGGAGCTTGGGGAAGACCAGTTCGGCGAAACGATAGGCTTCCTCCAGGTGGGGATAGCCCGACAGGATGAAGCGATCGATCCCCAGATCGATGTACTCCTTCATCCGGTCGGCGACCTGATCGGCCGAGCCGACCAGCGCCGTGCCGGCGCCGCCGCGCACGAGCCCGACCCCTGCCCAGAGGTTGGGCGAGACCTCGAGCTTGGTGCGGTCGCCGCCGTGCAGGGCCATCATCCGGCTCTGGCCCACCGAATCCTGCCGCTTGAGGGTCGCCTGCGCCTTGGCGATCGTGGCGTCGTCGAGGCGCGAGATCAGGTTCTCGGCGGCATTCCAGGCCTCGCCCTCGGTCTCGCGCACGATGACGTGGAGGCGGATGCCGTAGGAGAAGGTTTTTCCTTTCCGGTCCGCCGCCTCACGCGCCTTCGCGATCTTCTCCGCCACACCGGTGGGGGGCTCGCCCCAGGTGAGGTAGACCTCGCAATGCTCGGCGGCGACCGCGATGCCGGCCGGCGAGGAACCGCCGAAGTACAGCGGCGGATACGGCTTCTGCACGGGCGGGAAGATCACCCGGCCCTCCTCCACCTTGAGGTGCTTGCCCTCGAAGGAGACCGTCTCGCCCGCCATCAGCCCGCGCCAGATGTGCAGGAACTCGTCGGTGACGACGTAGCGCTCGTCGTGGTCGAGGAAGACGCCGTCGCCGCGCAGCTCGACCGGATCGCCGCCGGTGACCACGTTGATGAGGAGGCGCCCGTCCGAGATCCGGTCGAGGGTCGCGGCCATGCGCGCGGCCATGGCGGGCTCCTGCAGGCCCGGGCGCACGGCCACGAGGAAGCGCAGGCGCTTGGTCAGCGGTACCAGGGACGAGGCCACCACCCAGGAGTCCTCGCACGAGCGGCCGGTGGGCAGGAGCACGCCGTAGTAGCCGAGCTCGTCGGCCGCCTGCGCGATCTGCCGGAGGTAGGACTGCGTGACGGCGCGCGCCCCCTCCTGGGCTCCGAGGTAGCGGCCGTCGCCGTGGGTGGGCAGGAACCAGAGGACGTCGGTCTCGGCGGTCATGGGGATTCTCCGTTGGGGTGGCCGGGAACGCGCGGCGAGCTCAGGTGCGAGCCGGCGCGCGCTCACGCAGCAAGTGATCGAGGATGCGGCCCTCCAGCGCCGCCAGGGCGGCGTCGCCCCGCCGCCGCGGACGGGGGACGTCCACCGTGAGGTCGAGGGCGATGCGGCCGTCCTCGACGACGAGGATGCGGTCGGCCATCGCCACGGACTCGGCGACGTCGTGGGTCACGAGGATCGCGGTGAAGCCCTGCGCCCGCCAGATCCGCTCGATCATGTCCTGCATGTCGATGCGGGTGAGGGCGTCCAGCGCCCCGAGCGGCTCGTCGAGGGCCAGCAGGCCGGGCCGGCTGACGAGGGCCCGGGCCAGGGCGACGCGCTGGCGCTGGCCGCCGGACAGGGTGGCGGGCCAGTTGCCCGCCTTCTCGGTCAGGCCGACCTCGGCCAGGGCCGCCTGCGCCCGAGTGCGGCGCTCGGCCCGCGGGACGCCTTCGCCGAGGCCCACCGCGACGTTGTCGACCACCTTGGCCCAGGGCAGCAGGCGCGGCTCCTGGAACATGATGCGTTTGGTGGGTGCGCGCAGGGCCCCGGCGGTGTCGAACGCGATGCGGCCGGCGCTGGGCTGCTCCAGGCCGAGGACGAGACGCAGCAGGGTGCTCTTGCCGCAGCCCGAGCGCCCGACGACGGCCACGAACTGCCCGGCCGGAATGTGCAGGTCGAGCCCTTCGATCACCCGGTGCCCGCCGAAGGATTTGGCGAGGCCCCGCAGGGTGACGGCGACGCCGGTGGCCGACGCCGCGGGCCCGGTCTCCTGCGGACGGGGGGCCGTGCGGACGGTCGGTGCGTCGATCGTGCGCGACAGGGTCGTTGCGGTCATGGACGGGGTCCGGCTGTTGGTCGAGGCGAGGAGAAGGGGGCTTGTGTCGGCTGGGGCGGGCACGCGCCGCCCGGCATCGCGTCGTCAGATCGTCCGGTAGGCCGGGTTCCAGGCGAGGAAGGTGCGCTCGAGGACCCGCGTCAGGGTGTCGGCGATCTTGCCGAGCAGGGCGTAGATCACGATGGCCAGCACCACGACGTCCACGAGCATGAACTCGCGCGCCTGCATCGCCATGTAGCCCAGCCCCGAGGAGGCCGAGATCGTCTCGGCCACGATCAGCGTCAGCCACATGATGCCGAGCGCGTAGCGCAGGCCCACGAAGATCGACGGCAGGGCGCCGGGCAGCACCACGCGCCGGAACAGGGTCAGGGGCGACATGCCGTAGGTCCGCCCCATCTCCACCAGCTGCGGGTCCACCGAGCGGATGCCGTGCAGGGTGTTGGCGTAGATCGGGAAGAACACGCCAATGGCCACGAGGAAGAGCTTGGCCTCCTCGTCGATGCCGAACCACAGGATGACCAGCGGGATCAGCGACAGGTGCGGGATGTTGCGCACCATCTGCAGGGTGGTGTCGGTGAGCTTTTCGGAGAGCTGCGACAGGCCGTTGGCGAGGCCCAGGGCGAACCCGATCGTCCCGCCGACGAGGAAGCCGCTCGCCGCGCGCAGGAAGCTGACCCAGAGGTTGGTCCAGAGCTCGCCGCTGCGTCCCGCCTGCCAGCCGGCCGCGACGACGTCGGTGGGGGCGGGCATGAACCGGGTCGAGACGAGCCCGGTCGAGGCCGCGGCCTGCCAGCCGAGGATGATCGCCGCCGGCACCAGCCAAGGTACGAAGCGGGCCGCGTGAACGCGCAGGCGAGGGAACGACACGGCGCTCATCCTCGGCCGAACCTGGCGTCGGCGGGTGGAGTCCAGACCGCGTCCGCGACGCGGACGGGCCTGGCGATGAGCCCGAGGCCGTGGAAGCGGTCGGCCACCCGCTGCTGGTCGGCGATCGTTCCCGGCGCCATCGGCGCGATGGTGAAGCGGATGCGCTCGACCGCGCGCTGCGAGGCGTCGAGGGGCACGTTCGTCACCTTGGAAAGGGCGGCGGCGACCTCGGAGCGGTTGGCCTCGCACCAGGAAGCGACCTCCGCCAGCACGTCGAGGACGGCGGCGAGGACCGCCGGCTGCTGCCGGGCGGTGTCGGCGTTGGCCAGGAAGTAGTTGTGCGTTTCCATCAGGTCCGAGACGCGCTGGAGGATGCGGGTGGTCGGAGCCCGCTCGGCGATGGCGAAATACGGGTCCCACACGGTCCAGGCGTCGACGGCGCCGCGACTGAAGGCGGCCGCCCCGTCGGCGGGGGTGAGATGGACCGGCTCGATGTCGCCGTAGCCGAGCCCCGCCTTCTCGAGGGCGACGACGATGAAGTTGTGGGCGCTCGACCCCTTGGCGAAGGCGACGCGCTTGCCCTTGAGGTCGGCGACCGTGCGGATCGGCGAAGCGGCGGCCACCAGGATCGCCGAACCCGAGCCGCCGCCGGGCTGTGCGGCGGCATAGACGAGGTTGGCGCCGGCGGCCTGCGCGAAGACCGGCGGGGCGTCGCCGGTCTGGCCCAGATCGATGCTGCCGAGCCCGAGCGCCTCGAGGAGCGGCGGCCCGGCGGAGAACTCCGACCAGCGCACGGTGACCCCGAGCGGCTTCAGGCGGGCCTCGATCACCCCCTGCTGCTTGGCGACGACGAGGATGCCGTTCTTCTGGTAGCCGATGCGGAGGACGCCGGTCTCGGCGGCCCGCAGGGGCGAGGCCGCGGCCGCCGACAGGCCCATGGCGAGGAGGAGGCGCCGGTCGATCATCGCGCGGCGCTCCGGAGCGCGAGGCTGTCCTCGACGGAGGCGGACCGGCTCAGGATGGCGCGGGCGAGTTGCCCGCCCGCGTCCGCGACGCGCTGGATCACGCCGTCGTCGCGCAGCACGCCGTCCTGGAAGTCCGCGTCGCTGGCATAGACGGCGGTGGGGATCGTCTGGGCGCCGAAGAAGCCGAACAGCGGACGGAAGGCGTGCTCGACGACGAGGGCGTGGCGGGGGCCGCCGCCGGTGGCCGCGATCGCCACGGGCGTGTCGATCAAGGCGTCCGGCCCGACGAGGTCGAACAGGTGCTTGAACAAGCCGGTGTAGGCGCCCTTGTAGACCGGCGAGGCGACCACGAGGGCATCGGCCTCCTCGATGGCCTCGACGATCCTCCGGGCGGGCAGGGACAGGGCGTCGCGCGACCAGGCCGATCCCAGCGCGGGGCCGGCATCGACCATGTCGAAGAGGCGGACGTCGAGGGCGACCTCCCCCGCCGCGCGGTCGGCGATCGCCTCGACCATGGCGCGCGTCTTGGAGGGCCGTTGGATGTTGGCACTGAAGCCGACGAGTCTGGGACGGGCCACGGGGCGTGCCTTTCGGACTGGAACGGGACGACGTCGGGACGGACCGGGGCGTCGGCGACGCCGCCGCTCGCCCGCGTCTCGATGGCCCCGATTGTCGCGAGGTCCCGCTTCACCGTCAATGAAACGTCCTTTCGAAAGAACGCCGTTTGGGAGAGCGCTGATATCCCGGGCGGCGATCCGCCAGAACTTTCTCCCGAAACCGAGGAAAACGTGACGCCATCCCGGTCATCGGCCACAGCACCGACGAAAACCACCGTCTGATCCAAGGGCATAGCGTTCGCTAAAAAGAACGCGGTGGAGGCGAATCCGCAGCGCGCTGTCGCTTCGGTCAGTGGATTCCCAGGATGGCCAGAAGCCCGAGGCTGAGGGCGACGAGCACGAGGAGCGAGCCGACAACGGCGAGCGTCACCCTTGGCCCGGCGCCGGCCACGACGCGGATGTCGACGCCGAGCCCCAGGGCCGCCATGGCGACCACGGTCAGATAGGCCGCACCGTCGGCGATCGGCGGCAGCGCCGGCTCGGGGATCGCCCCGGCCGAGCGCAGGCCCGCCAGGGCGAGGAAGCCCAGGATGAACCAAGGCACGAGGGGGCGGATCGGGAGGCCGTTCGGCCGGCCCTTGCCGCCGGTGCGCAGGGACAGAGCCAGCACCACCGGGCCGAGCATCAGCACGCGCACCAGCTTCACGAGGGTGCCGATGTGGACGCTCGCCAGCGAGACCGGCGCCGTGGCGGCCAGGACCTGGGGCACGGCGTAGACGGTGAGACCGGCCAGGGCGCCATAGGCCTCCGGCGACAGGTCGAGCAGCGGCACCAGCACGGGGAGGCCGAGCACGGCCAGGACGCCGAACACCGCCGTGAAGGCGATGGCGGCGGCCACGTCGTCCGCGTCCGCGCCGATCACCGGCGCCACGGCGGCGATGGCGGAGTTGCCGCAGATCGCGTTGCCGCAGGCGATCAGCGTGGCCATGCGGTGCGGCAGGCCGAGCGCCCGGCCGATGGCGTAGCCCGACGCGATCGCCACGGCGACGACCCCGGCGATGCCGACGAGCAGCCCCGGCCCCGCCGCCGTCAGCGTCCCCAGGCTGAGGGAGGCGCCGAGCAGCACCACGGCGATCTCCAGCACCGTCCTGGCGCAGACGTCGATCCCCGCCTGCCACCGCGCCGACGGCGTCCGGAGCGACCGCAAGGCCGTTCCCAGCAGGATGGCCAGCACGACCGCGTCGAGCCAGGGGCGCCCCCACAGCCGGACCTGGAGCGCGGCCGCCGCCGAGGCCGCGGCGGCCACCGCGAGGCACAGGCCGAGCCCGGGGGCGATGGCACCGAGGGCGGCGAACGGGCGCAGCCGCAACGGTGGCGCGGAGGGGACTACGAGCATCGGGCGCGGCATCGTCATGGACGTTCCTTTCGGAACGCCACGATGGCACCGCGCACTCATGCACTCCAATGGAACGTTGCGATGCTTTCGATCGCGTAGATCGATCGATCGGGCCGGCGAGGCGCCGGTCTCAGGCCCCGCGGGGCGGCACCGTTTCGACCTCCACGAGGCTGAGCGCCCGCAGCACCGCCAGGGCGACGAGCTCGGCGTCGGTCTCGCCGGCCTCGGTCGCCGGCAGGATCGCGACGGTGCTGACCTCCATGCCCGTGGTCAGCCCGACGGCGACCTTGAGCACGTCGCCCTCCGGGGCGTCGTCGCCCCGCACGAGGCAGACCCGGTAGCCGTGGGCCTCGCCGTAGACCCGCTCCGTGGTGACCTGGATGCGCGGCTCGGGACGCTGTGGTTCGGGGCGCGGCGCTCCGAACGTGGGGCGGATGATGTTGTCCATGGCCCCATTATACCCGAACGGCCGGGTTTTGCAGCCGCAAGCCCCGGCCGCGAGGCAATTCGCGGCCCGCGAGCCCCCGGTCCGCCACCGCATCGCGGGGTGGGCCGAACCGGCATGATACCGACAAGACGACGCTTTTCCCGCGCCATTCCTTAAATGCACGGGTGACATGCTGAGGATCAGACGCGACAGGATCCTCGACATGCTCGACCGCCGCCAGTCCCCGCGCTCCCGTTTCGACGAGGTCGGTTCGATCGCCGTCGACGAACACACCTCCCTGCCCTGCATCGTCTACGACCTTTCCCAGTCGGGGGTTCGCCTGACGCTGCCGGGTACCGACGCGGTGCCGCAGACCTTCGTCCTCACCGCGCCCTGCATCGAGGGCGCCCGGATCTGCATGGTGGCGTGGCGGGACGACGAGACCATCGGCGCGCACTTCCGCCAGCGACCGCTCTGACCGGCCCGCGCGGGTCGTCCGCCCGGCCCGAGCCTCGGGAACCGGATGCTTAAGACCCCTTAAACCTGCCGCATTTACCACTGCGTCTGCGGGTCCATTCGGCGCGCGATGCGGCATCGGGGGGCTCGCGCCCCGGCCCGTCGCGGCGCCGATCCGGCCGAACCTTTCGAGGCGAGACCTGTCGGGGCGAGACCTTTCGGGGGGACGACGAAGGCGCATGGCGAATGGACGCGGACGCGGCGACAGGGGCGAACCGAATTTCGACGTGCCGGAGGGACGCCATCCCGGTTCGTCGCGGCTCGACCTGCGCCTGTCGCGGGACGATCGCGCCGGCGGGGCCGGGCGCAGGGATAAGCCGGACATGAAGCCTTCCCCGCGCCGGACCCCGGCCATCAAGAAGGGGCGGCGCCGTCGCTCCTTCCTCGGGCGGATCGTCTATGCCGGCGTCGTACTGGGGCTGTGGGGCGTGATCGGGCTGGCCGGGCTCATCGCCTACCACGCCTCGCGCCTGCCGCCGATCGACCAGCTCAAGGTGCCCAAGCGCCCGCCCAACATCGCGATCCTGGCCAGCGACGGCTCGCTGCTGGCCAACCGGGGCGAGACCGGCGGCCGGGTGGTGAGCATCAAGGAACTGCCCCCCACCCTGCCCCGCGCCTTCGTGGCGATCGAGGACCGGCGGTTCTACTCGCATCTGGGCGTCGACCCCGTCGGCATCGCCCGCGCCATGGCGCAGAACGTCACCCGCCGCGGCGTCTCGCAGGGCGGCTCGACCCTCACCCAGCAGCTCGCCAAGAACCTGTTCCTGACCCCGGAACGCTCCGCCTCGCGAAAGATCCAGGAGGCGATCCTGGCGCTCTGGCTGGAGCACACCTACACCAAGGATGAGATCCTCGAACTCTACCTCAACCGGGTCTACTTCGGGGCCGGCGCCTACGGCGTCGAGGCGGCGGCGCAGCGCTACTTCGGCAAGCCGGCCAAGGCCGTCACTTTGGCGGAAGCCGCCATGCTCGGCGGCCTCGTGCAGGCGCCCTCGCGGCTCGCACCCAACCGCAACCTGCCCGCCGCCCAGGCGCGGGCCGCCCAGGTGCTCGCCGCCATGGAGGACCTGGGTTTCGCCAAGCCCGCCGACGTGAAGCTGGCCCTGGCGAACCCGGCCCGGCCGGCGCGCTCGGGCGGGGGCGGCTCGGCCAACTACGTCGCCGACCTCGTGATCGACGTCCTCGACGACTACGTGCCGAAGTTCGAGAGCGACATCGTCGTCCAGACCACCGTCGACACCGGCCTCCAGGGGGCGGCCGAGAAGGCCCTGGTGGACGAGCTCACCCTCAAGGGCGCACGCTACAACGTCGCCCAGGGCGCCTTGGTCTCGATGAAGCCCGACGGGGCGATCCGCGCGCTGATCGGCGGGCGCGACTACGCCCTGAGCCAGTTCAACCGCGCCACCACCGCCAAGCGCCAGCCGGGGTCGGCGTTCAAGCCGTTCGTGTACCTCGCGGCGGTGGAGCGCGGCCTCTCCCCCGACAGCGTGCGCGACGATTCGCCCGTCAGCATCAAGGGCTGGTCGCCCGAGAACTATTCTCGCGACTATCGCGGTCCGGTGTCCCTGCGCGAGGCGCTGGCCCTCTCCCTCAACACCGTGGCGGTGCGCCTCGGCCAGGAGGTCGGCCCGAAGGCGGTGGTGCAGACGGCCCAACGCCTCGGCATCGCCTCACCGCTCCAGGCCAATGGCTCCATCGCGCTGGGCACCTCCGAGGTGACGCCGCTCGAACTCGTGGGCGCCTACGCCGCCTTCGCCAACGGCGGCACCGGCGTCATTCCCTACGTGGTGTCGAGCGTGAAATCGGCCGAGGGCAAGGTGCTGTACAAGCGCCCCGAGGGCGGCCTCGGCCGGGTGATCGAGCCCAACGCCGTCTCGATGATGAACGCGATGATGCACGAGACCTTCGTCTCGGGCACCGCCAGGAAGTCCGAGATCCCCGGCTGGGATCTCGCCGGCAAGACCGGCACCAGCCAGGATTTTCGCGATGCCTGGTTCATCGGCTATTCCGCGACCCTGGTGACCGGCGTCTGGCTCGGCAACGACGACGGCGAGCCAACGAAGAAGGTCTCGGGCGGCAATTTGCCCGGCGAGGTCTGGAAGACCTACATGACCACCGCCCTCAAGGGCCAGAGCCCGACGATGCTGCCGGGCGCCGGCCGCTGGCGCCAGCGCGGCCCGGCCGAGGCGCCCGCCGTCACCGGCAGCACGCCGGGCGGCCTCATCGGCGCCCTGCTCGGCGAACAGCCCCCCGCCCCGGCCAAGGTCGCCGCCGCCAACCAGCGCGCCCGCGGCCCGAGCCAGGACGACCGCAACTTTTTGGAGAAGCTTTTCGGGGTGGGGGAGTAGCGGCGGGGCGATGCGCTTCTACGCAGTAATACCACTTCCGGTTGATCACTTCGTGATGCGGACATGGGCTTCGCTCAGGCGCCGCGCGGGCTCGGTGATGCGGTTCCCGCTCGATCCAAGCGGAAACCGTATAAGCCATCCCGTCGAAGCGGAAGGGCGGCGGCGCAGCGCCTGAGGATCTGACCTCGATCAGGTTGCCTCTGCGATGGCTGCTTGCGACCCTTCGCAGACCATCGGAAGGTCCGCTTCGCGGCGGCTTGGTGGGGATGAGCTACGTCCGGGTCGGGTGGAAAGCCAACATTGAGGATTGGCTTCCGCGCCATCTACTGAGCGGGGATCCCCTGGATGTTCAGCGCCGCGAAGATTTGCTTGGCGAGGGTGAGCCGCACGGCTGTCGAATGGTTGCGGTTCGCCAGCAGCACAAGCCCGATCTTGCGGCCTGGGATGAAGGCCACGTAGGCCCCGAACCCGTTGGTGGCTCCCGTCTTCGTGACGAGACTGTCGGCAGGCGGTGCCTGCGGCGGGCTGAGGCGCGTGACCGGAGTGGGCTTCAGCACCATCGCGTCACCGTTGCCGACCATGAGGTCATCATCCGAGACCGGGAGTGGATACCACTCCCAGATCAGCGCCTGCGTCATCGGTCCGGCCTGGAACTGACCGACCTGAGTCGCCGAGAGCGCACGTCGCATCGTGGGGCTCATCTCGATCCGCCCGAGATGCGCTTCCACGAATCGCAGCAGATCATGCGCTGTCGTGCGAACGCCGTAGGCTTCGGTGGCGAGAGGAGCCATCGAGACCCTGACCAACTTGCCGTCTCGCGTGTAGCCCTGGGCGTGGTTTGCCTGTTCGCCCTCGGGAATGTCGTGGAAGGTGTGCTGAAGTCCGAGCGGGCCCGTGATGTGCTCTCGCACGAGCGCGGCGAACTGGCCCTTCATCGCGCTGGCCGTCACCACGCCGAGCAGACCGATGCTGGGATTGGCGTAGGTGCGCACGCTCCCCGGCGGCGACGGCGGTGTCCACGTGCGGAAGTAGGCAATGAGATCGGCGTCGGTCCTCACGTCATCGGGTAATTGTAGCGGCATACCCCCGGTCGTGTGGGTCGCGAGGTTGAGGAGAGACACCCGGTCGAGGGCGCTATCCTTCAATTCGGGGATGTATCGGCCGGGTGCGGCATCCCATTGAAGTGCCCCGATCTCCGCGGCGTAGGAGGCCAGCGCCACGGTGAAGGTCTTGCTGATTGACCCGACCTCGAACAGTGTGCGTTCGTCCACGGGCGTATCAGTCTCTATCGAGGCGACGCCATAGGAGAACACCTTCGCGCCATCTGGTGTCACGATGCCGACAGCTAGTCCGGGCGCACTGGTGCGTTCCATGAAGGTGCGGGCCGCGGCGTCGATGCGGCTCTTGTCCAGCCCTTCCGCTAGCGCAGAAGCTGAACCCAGAAGCAAGAGGGGGAGCGCAAGCAGGCGCAGATACCTGCGTGCCGTCAGCACCATCGATCGATCCGCGTTCAAGGTGGGCCCTCCTTCACGAGCAGGCCGCGTATGCCCGGTCTGAAGAGGCACCACAAAGGGCGATTTCTCGACCCTGACCTGAACGTCTTTGGCCCTGGCGTGGATGGAAGAACGACCAGCACCAAGGGGCCAAGGTCTGCTCAGGGTCGGGACCCGTCCGTTTGCTCGATGGCCGGGTTAGGTGGGGAGCGGACCCCGACCCTTCACCCTGAAACGGACGTTCCGCCTCCGACCCTTCCTTGAAGTCAGGACATTCCGCTTTCGGGCGCTTGGCTGGAGCAGCCCTAACGCCTGGAGCCGATCAGCCCACCCGACAAAGCTCGTGTATGTGCTTTGTACGCAGCAGACCCGTATCATTTTCCGCGCAATACTCGCCAAAAATGGGGAGAAGACGATGCGAAAAAACCTTATCGCGACCTTGATCCTCGCTTTTATCGTATCCGGTTGCTCAACGTCGAATACGAGTGGTCGGAACCCGGATCGCGACAACGCATCCTCCCTTGACCCTAGCCGATCGAAGTCGTGTTACGGCGGCCCTGTTTACGTACCTTGTTAGCTGTTCCGCCAACCAGAAAAATGGCGCTCGCAACCGCAATGTTCGCTTGGAGGCGGAATGTCTGCTTCTGGCCGAAGGGCTGAGGTCCGTTTGCCACCCATTCCAGTCGCTCGGCCGCCACACCGATCGAGCTTCACCCTAAAGCATCGGCAAACTACGCGGCTGCGTCCCACGCGGAAAAGCCGCGTCGATGGCCATGAGGTCGTCCCGGTCCAGAACCAGCGCGGCGCCCGCCGCGTTCTCGACGGCGCGGTCCGCCCGGGCGGTCTTGGGGATCGTGAACACCCCCTCGAGCCGGGTGAGGAACGCCAGGGCGACGGCGTAGGGCGTGGTGCGGTGGCGGGCGGCGACCTTGGCGAGGACGCGGCCGCCGGTGGTGGCGGGACGCGGGAAGGAGCCGCTGCCGAAGGGCGAGTAGCCCACCACCGCGACGCCGTTGGCCCGGCACCAGGGGATCACCGCATGCTCGATCGCCCGCTGCCCGAGGTGGTACAGCACCTGGTTGCAGGCGATCACGCCGGGGCCGGCGATCTTCAACGCCTCGTCGAGCTCGGCGACATCGCAATTGCTCACGCCCCAGGCCAGGATCTTGCCGGCCGCCTTGAGGTCCTCGAACCCGGCGATGGTCTCGGCCAGGGGATGCCGGCCGGGCCAGTGCAGCAGGTAGCAATCGAGCCGGTCGGTGCCCAGGCGCCCGAGGGAGGCCTCGCAGGCCTTCACCACGCCGGCCCGGGTGGCGTGGTCCGGCACCACCTTCGAGACCAGGAAGACCGCGTCGCGCCGGCCGGCGATGGCCTCGCCGACGATGGCCTCGGCGCCGCCGTACATCTCGGCGGTGTCGATATGGGTCAGGCCCGCGTCGAGCCCGGCCCGCAGCGCCGCCACCGCCTGGTCGCGCGGGCCCGCGTCGATGCCCCAGGTGCCCTGCCCGATCACCGGGACGCGCGGTCCGCCCCGTCCGAATTCCCGTTCCGCCATCGGTTCAAGGCTCCGTCCATCGCCGACCCCGGGACGCCCCGCGGCCTTATTCACGCCATCATGCGCCGGTGATCAAGGAACCGGCTTGGATGCAACGCACAGGGCGGCGTATCGCAGCATCACCGAGGACCGACCGTGAGATTGCCCGCCCCGCTCCAACGTCGCGACGGCCGGCCGGGCGGCGCACGCGTCGGGGCCCGGCCCGCTCGGGCGGTGTCCTGATGCTGCCGCAGCACCGCTGGTTCTGGGTCGTGATCCTCCTCGCCTGCGGCGGGGCGGGGCTGCTCTACAACATGCTGTTCGCCGCCGGGGCGACGCCGCTGGCCGGCCTCGCCTACGGCCTGGCCGTCGGCGGCACCGTGCTGGCCTTCGACCGGGGGTTGATCCTGGCCGGCCTCCAGGCGCGGATGCGCCGGCTCCCGGCCTGGTTCTACGTGCCCGCGGCCGAGATCGCCTACGTCCTGATGATCGCGCTGGGCATCGCCGTCGGCGGCGTCGTGGTCTGGGCCCTCGGGCTCACCCACGACAGCCTGGCCGACGCCGTGCGGATCACCCCGCGGGTGCTGGCCTATTCGCTGGCCGTCTCGGCGCTGCTCGTGTTCGTGATCCGCATGCGCGACCTCATCGGGGGCGAGGTGTTCGTGAACTTCCTCGTCGGGCGGTACCACCGGCCGGTGCGCGAGGAGCGCATCTTCCTGTTCCTCGACGTGGTCGGCTCCACCGCCTTCGCCGAGACCCACGGCGACCTCAAGGCCCAGGCCTATCTCGGCGCCATCTTCGCCGCCATGGCCGAGCCGGTGCGACGCAACCTCGGCTCCACCGACGACTACATCGGCGATATGGCGATGATCACCTGGCCGATGGAGCGCGGCCTCAAGCGCGGGCGCTGCGTGGCCTGCGTGTTCGACGTGCTCGACCGGCTGGAGGCGGAGGCGGAGATCTGGAAGGCCCGCTTCGGCACCGTGCCGCGCCTGCGCGCCGCCCTCCACGGCGGCTCCGTGGTGACGGCCGAAGTCGGGGTCGACCGGCACAAGATCGCCTATTTCGGCGACACCGTGAACGTCACCGCCCGGATCGAGACCCTGTGCCGGCCGCTGGGCACCGAGATCCTGATCTCGGACGACCTGCTCGCACGATTGGGCGGCCTGCCGCCGGGCATCAGCGCCCGCTCGCTCGGCGCCCATGCCCTGCGCGGGCGCGGCGCCCCGCTCAGCGTCTCGACCCTCGAGCGGGGCGCCCCCGCCCAGCCGGAGGCGATCGCGGCGCAGGGGCGGGCGGAGGAGGTCGTCCCCTCCCGGATCGCGGCCTCGGCCCGATGAGCGCCATCGTCGTCTACATCGACGCCGACGCCTGCCCCGTGAAGGACGAGACCTACCGCGTCGCCGAACGCTACGGCCTCCGGGTGGTGATGGTCGCCAACAGCTACATGCAGCTCCCCCGAGCCGACTGGATCGAGCGGGTGGTGGTCTCCGACGGGTTCGACGCCGCCGACGACTGGATCGCCGAACGGGCGCGGCCGGGCAGCATCGTGATCACCTCCGACGTGCCGCTGGCCAGCCGCTGCGTGAAGGCGGGCGCCGAGGTGCTGGCCCCCACCGGCAAGCCGTTCAGCGAGAACTCCGTGGGCATGGCGCTGGCCACCCGCAACCTGATGCAGGACCTGCGCGAGGCCGGCGCCATCACCGGTGGGCCCAAACCCTTTTCGGCGCGGGACCGCTCGGCCTACCTCGGCGCCCTCGACCGTACCGTGGTGCGCCTGAAGCGCGGCGGCTTTGGCTGACGATGCAGTGGACCGACGAAGGGCTTGTGATCGGCCTGCGCCGGAACGGCGAGACCGCCATCGTCCTCGACGTGCTGACGCCCGGCCACGGCCGCCACCTCGGCCTCGTCCACGGCGGCCGCTCGCGGCGGATGCAGCCGGTGCTGCAGCCGGGCAACCACGTCCGGGTGACCTGGCGGGCACGCCTCGACCAGAGTCTCGGCGCCTTCGCGGTCGAACCGATCGCCGCCACCGGCCTGAACCTGATCGGGTCGGCGCTGGCCCTCTACGGCATCGGCCACATGACCGCCCTGCTGCGGCTGCTGCCCGAGCGCGACCCCCATCCCGACCTCTACGCGGCGGCGCAGGTGCTGCTGGCGCACCTCCAGGACGAGGTGGTGGCGCCGATCCTGATGGTGCGGTTCGAACTCGCCATGCTCGCCGAACTCGGCTTCGGCCTCGACCTGTCGGCCTGCGCCGCCACCGGCGGCAACGACGCCCTGATCTACGTCTCGCCCCGCAGCGGACGCGCCGTCAGCGCCTCGGCCGGCGAGCCCTACCGCGAAAAACTGCTCGCCCTGCCGGCCTTCCTGCGCGCACGCGGCGAGGACGCGCGCATCGCAGCCCCCGACGCGCGATCCGTTACGGAGGGGTTTACCTTGACGGGATACTTCCTCGACCAGCACGTCTGGGGACCGCGCGGCCTGAGGCCGCCGGAGGAGCGGGCGCGATTCGTCGCGCTCGGCAAAGCCGCGGACCGTTGATGTTCATGCTATGTTCCACGTGAAACACACGCCCCGGAGTCCCTGATGGGCCAACCCTTCGAGCCGCGATCCGGCGACGGCATCGAGAGCGTCGAACTGAAGTCGGCGCTGGAAGAGCGCTACCTCGCCTATGCGCTCTCCACGATCATGCACCGGGCGCTGCCGGACGCCCGCGACGGGCTCAAGCCCGTCCACCGACGCATCCTGTTCGCCATGCGGCTCCTGAAGCTCGACCCGACCTCGGCCTTCAAGAAATGCGCCCGCATCGTCGGCGACGTCATCGGCAAGTACCACCCCCACGGCGACACCGCCGCCTACGACGCCCTGGTGCGCATGGCCCAGGACTTCGCGCAGCGCTATCCGCTCGTCGACGGCCAGGGCAACTTCGGCAACATCGACGGCGATAACCCGGCCGCCCAGCGCTACACCGAGGCGCGGATGACCGAGGTCGCGCGCCTGCTGATGGAGGGGCTCGACGACGATTCCGTCGACTTCCGGCCGAACTACGACGGCCAGGAGGAGGAGCCCATCGTCCTGCCGGCGGCCTTCCCGAACCTGCTCGCCAACGGCAGCCAGGGCATCGCGGTGGGCATGGCGACCTCGATCCCGCCCCACAACGCCGCCGAACTCTGCGACGCGGCCCTCTACCTGATCGGGCACCCGGAGGCGACCTCGGGCCAGCTCCTCACCTTCGTGAAGGGGCCGGACTTCCCCACCGGCGGCATCCTGATCGATTCCGCCGAGTCCATCGCCGAGGCCTACCGCACCGGGCGCGGCGGGTTTCGCGTGCGCGCCCGCTGGGCCAAGGAGGACCTCGGCCGGGGCACCTGGACCATCGTCGTCACCGAGATCCCCTACGGCATCCCCAAGGCGCGGCTCATCGAGAAACTGGCCGAACTCCTCCAGGAGAAGAAGCTGCCGCTGCTGGCCGACGTGCGCGACGAATCGGCCGAGGACGTGCGGGTGGTGCTGGAGCCGCGCTCGCGCAGCGTCGATCCGGTCATCCTGATGGAATCTTTGTTCCGGCTCACCGAGCTCGAAGCCCGCGTGCCCCTCAACATGAACGTGCTGGTGGGCGGCCTCGTCCCCAGGGTGATCGGCCTGGCGGAAGCCCTGCGCGAATGGCTCGACCACCGCCGCGTCGTGCTCCAGCGCCGCTCGCGCCATCGCCTCGGCCAGATCGAGCGGCGCCTCGAGATCCTCGGCGGCCTGCTCGTCGTCTACCTCGACCTCGACGAGGTCATCCGCATCATCCGCGAGGAGGACGAGGCCAAGCCCGCCCTGATCAAGCGATTCGACCTCACCGAGGTGCAGGCCAACGCCATCCTCGACACCCGCCTGCGCAGCTTGCGCAAGCTCGAGGAGATGGAGCTCAAGCGCGAGCGCGACGCCCTCACCAAGGAGAAGAACGGCCTCGACGAGCTGCTCGGCTCGGACAAGCTGCAATGGTCCGACATCACCAAGCAGATCCGCGCGGTGAAGAAGACCTTCGGCCCCGAGACCAAGCTCGGGGCCCGCCGCACCACCCTGGAGAACCCGCCCGACACCGCCGGCATCGACTTCGCCTCCGCCATGGTCGAGCGCGAGCCGATCACCGTGATCGTCTCCACCAAGGGCTGGATCCGGGCGCTCAAGGGCCACGTCACCGACCTGTCGGGGGTCGCCTTCAAGGGCGACGACGCGCTCAAGCTCAGCTTTCCCACCGAGACCACCGCCAAGATCCTGGTGCTGGCCTCCAACGGCAAGGTCTTCACCCTGGAGGCGGCCAAGCTGCCCGGCGGGCGCGGTTTCGGCGATCCGATCCGCCTGATGGTGGATTTCGACGACGGCACCGAGATCGTCGCCGCCCTGCCCTACCAGCCCGGCGGCCGGTTCCTGGTGGCGGCCAGCGACGGGCGCGGCTTCCTGGCGCCGGCCGATGCCCTCGTCGCCAACACCCGCAAGGGCAAGGGCGTGATGGGCCTCGACGCGCCCGCCACCGCCGCCCTGCTGGTGCCCGCACAGACCGGCGACCACGTCGCCGTGTGCAGCGCCGACCGGCTGCTCCTGGTGTTTCCGATCACCGAGATGCCCGAACTCGTGCGCGGCAAGGGCGTGCGCCTGCAACGCTGCCGCCAGACCACGCTGTCGGACGCCTGCGTCTTCACCCTGGCCGAGGGCCTGCCCTGGCGCGACGCCGGCGGCCAGCCCCGCCTCGCCAACGCCGCCCTCCTGGAGCGCTGGATGGGCCACCGCGCCGACGCCGGCACGCTGATGACGCGCAGCTTTCCGAAGTTCGAGCGGTTCGGGAAGTGAGGGTGAGGTGACGTCGCTGCGGCAGCGATTTTGCCGGTGTGGAGGGTCTACATTTGGGAGGTGCTTTGGACGTCCGGTGTGGGTTGGGAACCCGACGTTGACTCTTCGCCCTGAAGCGAACGTCCCGCCTTTGACCCTCAAGAGCACCGTTGATCCTTAAGAGCAATTGGCGTGCTAGTGGTGGAAATCTGACAGATGGTACCCACGCCCACCGTCCGCGATGGGTGGAGAACTGCCGTCCGCTACTCTATTGGTGGTGCGTCACCGGAGCCGAAGGGTGCGATTTTCTGAGACTTGCATATGTTGATCTTCGATGTGCTGCTTGAATGGGTCGGGCATCGGACCGCTCGGTGGCTTCTCCCAACCATAAGTCTAGGGATCATAACGGCGGACGACATTCTTTCGAACAAACTCGGGTTTAATTGGTTCGGCTTTCAGCAGACCAAGGAAGGCTCACTTCTATGTTCGGCTACTATGTCAGCCTGGATAGGTTTGATCTTCTGGGCCTTGGTGCTCGTTCTAGTTTTAGCCCTTCTTGGCGCGAGTTGAATGTGCATCCTACTGACCGCTTTGGGTCGATTTCGCTGAAAAACCCAGGACCGGATAAAAGCAGCATCGCGGGCTGCTCCAGACGTAGAAGATCGTACCATCGCATCACTTGGAGACCGCCGCGTTATTGGGATTGCACCGGCAATGAGAGACGAACTTTCTCCGAATTGCAACCTTAGATGACGCCTATTGTGCTATATCCGAGTTTTTCAAGAAAATCGGTCGAAAGCCGCCATCCAAATTCGACGTTATGCCAACCTCGTCTTCCGCTCCAGCATCTCGACGGTGCCGGAACTCGCCCTCCGCGCCCGAGGTTGACCGAGCCTCTCCCAAAACAAGCGGCACAGGTTCATGGCGAGCGATTCGACTCTTTCACGACGCCGTCTCATCCAGGCCGGCTCGGCGGCAGTCACCGGGGTGGCGCTGGGTGCGGCGGCTCCGGCCCGTGCCGCCGGGCCGTCGAGACCGGCCGATACCGGTGTGGTCGAGGACGGGCGGGTGACCTTTCCGAACTGGCGCGGCGGCGGCGACATCACCCCGCCGCCGCCGCCGGCCCCGATGCCGCCGGGCGAGCGCGTCGGCTTCGCCGTCGTCGGCCTCGGGCGCCTGAGCCTGGAGGAGCTGCTGCCGGCCTTCGCCCAGACCAGGAAGGCCCGCGTCGTCGCCCTGGTGTCCGGCTCGCCGGACAAGGCGCGGCTGGTGGCGGGCCAGTACGGCATCGCTCCCGATGCGGTCTATGGCTACGACGACTGGGAGCGCATCGCGAAGAACCCGGCGATCCGCGCGGTCTACGTCGTGACGCCCAACGGCCTCCACCGCGAGCATGTCCTGGCCGCGGCCGCCGCCGGCAGGCACGTGCTGTGCGAGAAGCCGATGGCCAATTCCTCGGCCGAGGCGCGGGAGATGATCGCGGCCTGCGAGGCGGCCAAGGTCAAGCTGATGATCGCCTATCGCTGCCAGTACGAGCCCTTCAACCGCGAGGTGACGCGCCTCGCCCGCTCGGGCGAGTTCGGCAAGCCCCGGATGATCCAGGCGTTCAACGGCCAGACCACCGGCCTGCCCGAACAATGGCGCCTCAGGAAGGATCTCGCCGGCGGCGGCGCCCTGCCCGACATCGGCCTGTACTGCCTCAACGGGGTGCGCGCGCTCCTGGGCGAGGAGCCGGTGTCCGTCAGCGCTCGGCTGCATTCGACGCCCGGCGACAAGAAGTTCGCCGAGGTCGAGGAGAGCGTCGCCTTCACGCTCACCTTCCCCTCCGGCGTCATCGCGCAATGCGCCACCAGCTACGGCGTCCATGAATCGCGCCGGTTGCAGGTGCATACCGAGCGCGGCGACATCGACCTGCGCAATGCCTTCGCCTACCGCGGCCAGCGGCTCGTGGTCTCGCACCCCGACGGCAAGGTCGAGGCCCGCGACGAGCGGGTGCTGGCGCAGAAGAACCAGTTCGCCCTCGAGATCGACCACATGGCCGACTGCATCCTGAGCGACCGCCGCCCGCACACGCCCGGCGAGGAGGGCCTGCAGGACCATGTGGTGATGGAGGCGATCTACGAGGCCGCCCGCACGGGGGCGGTGGTGACGGTGGCGCCCCCCGCCGGGGCGGCGGCCGGGCTCGACGCGACGCGGGGGCCGCAACCCGAACCGGCGGGGTGATCCCGACCGTTTCGCGCATGGCGGCAGGGGCGCCGCCCGTCCGGTCGACCCTGTGGCACGCCGGCACTGGCCGCGTGAAAAACGCCCGCGCGGCGCTGCGAGGCGGATAACGGCGGTCAGGCCGGTTGCCGATCTGTCACGACGGCGTGATAGATCGACGCGACCGGCGGTTGTCGCCCTTCCACGAGCCGTTTCGAGAGACGATGAGGCGCTTCTTCCGGTTGCGGGTGCTTGCCGTCGCAGCGCCCCTTCTCTGGCTCGCTCTCGCGCAGACCCCCGTCCTCGCCCAGAACGGCGCTGACGCGGCCGCCGCGCGGCTCGCGCGTGTCGCTCGCGAAGGTGTGCGCATCGGCTCGCCGCTCGGCGCCGGCGACGATCCGCAGACCTCGGTGGCCCAGCCCGAAGCCTCCGGCAAGCCCTCGGCCAACCTGAACACCTCCATCGAGGGGAGTCTGGGCGCCTACGGCGATCCCCTCGGCCTGCGCGCGTTCCTGCGCACCCGGGGCATCGAGTACAGCCTGACCTACATCGGGGAGAGCCTGGGCAACGCCACCGGCGGATCGCGCCGCGGCGCGATCTACCAGGGCCGGCTCGACGTCCAGTTCGACGCGGATCTCGAAAAGCTGATGGGCTGGCAGGGCGCGAGCTTCCACACGAACTACTACCAGATCCACGGCACCGGCCTGTCGCGCTACTTTCTCAACAACATCATCGCCGTGAGCGCGATCGAGGCGCTGCCCTCGTCCCGCCTCTACGAGCTCTGGCTCGACCAGAGGCTCTTCGACGGGCAACTCAGCCTCAAGGTCGGCCAGATCGCCGCCGACACCGAGTTCGCGGTCAGCCAGACCGGGACGCTGTTCGTCAACTCGACGTTCGGCTGGCCCAACATCATGGCCGACGTCCTTCCCAGCGGCGGTCCGGTCTACCCGCTCGCCGTTCCGGCGGTGCGGGCGAAGTATGTGCCGAACCAGAACTTCTCGCTCCAGGTCGGCATCTTCGACGGCGACCCGTCCGGCCCGGCCCGGCCCGACAACGATCCCGACCCGCAGCGCCGCAACCGCACCGGCACCAACTTCCGGACAAACGACCCCGCCCTGGTGATCGCGGAGGCGGCCTATGCCTACAACATCTTGAGCGGCGATCTCGGCGAGCCGGGCACGGTGACGCTGGGCGGCTGGCACCATTTCGGCCGCTTCGACAGCCTGCGGTTCGACGATGCCGGCGGCCGGCTCGCCGACCCCGCCACCACCGGCATCGCCAGGCGCTTCCGGGGCGACAGCGGGATCTACGGCATCGTCGACCAGACCCTCTACCGCGAGCCCGACGACCCCAACGACGGTGCCAGCGCCTTCGTGCGCGTCTCGGGATCGCCGGGCGACCGCAACCTCGTCGACCTCTACGTGGACGCCGGCATCGCCTACAAGGGCCTGTTCAAGGGCCGCTCCGACGACACCGTCGGCATCGCCTTCGGCCTGTCGCGGTTCTCGCGCAGCGCACGGGGCTTCGACCTCGACACGATCCTGGCCACCGGCGTCCCGGGCTCGCGCCGCAGCAGCGAGGCCGTCATCGAGGCGACCTATCAGGCCGTGCTCGGCCCCGGCGTGACGGTGCAGCCGGACGTCCAGTACATCTTCCGTCCCGGCGGCGGCATCGCCAACCCGCGCGATGCCAACGGCGCGCGCATCAGGAACGCCGCCGTGTTCGGCCTGCGCGCCATCGTCCGGTATTGAGGCGGGCGCTAGCCCGTCACTCCGCGGCGGGCATCCGAAGCGAGACGAGGCGCGTCTTGCGAAGGAGGGTCCCGTCACCCGCCTCCACGCCGTCGAGGACGCGCCGCGCGTCGGCGATGGCGGCATGGACGGCGTCGATGGCCAGGATCAGGGCACTGACCGTGCGGTTGTCGATCGCCCGCTCGCGCGCCTGCCGGACCACGTCGGCCACGAGGTCGTCGGTCTCGGTCACCAGCCCGTCGAGGTCGGAGGGAAAGCGCGCCGTGCGGACCTCCTTGAGGATGTCGAGGAGGCGGTCGAGCACCACGTCGATGCGCTCGCGGCGCTTCCTGGCGAGGCGCTGGCCGAGCCAGGCGACGCCGGAGCCCAGCGTGCCGCCGAAGAAGGCGACCAGGTAGATGTAGTCCTCGTAGCGCTCGAAGAGGGTCTGCTGCTCGCGCTCGAAGTAATCCACCGCGCCGGGGTGGTTGGGCAGCCGGGCGCTGGTGGCGGCCACCGTGCTGTCGAACTCGGGCGCCTTCATCTGGTTGGCGAGGGGGGCCGCCGTGGCGAGTTTCGATCGCCATTCGAACAGGTGCTGGACGACGGAGGCCACCGAGACCCGACTGATGCTGCCCCGGGCCATCAGGCGATAGGAGGCCCCCACCGTCTTGATGTCGTCGTCGGGGCGCTTGGGCCGTCCGCCGAAGGTCCCGGCCGGGATGGTGGTCGCCTGCAGCTCCGGCATCCGCTGCACGATGGCCTCGCCGTCGGGCACCGCGACGAAGCCCACCGCCTTGTCGGCGGAGGCCATCTCGACGGCGCGCACCGTCGAGATGGCGGCCTTCGAGGCCGGGGCCGCGATCACCGCGACGGCATCGACCCGGTTCTCCTGCACCGCCTTCGTCACCTCCGACGGCTTGAGCGGCACCAGCACGACATGGCTCGACCCCAGGAGGGCGCCGCCTTCCGGCTCGGCCGCCGCGGTGAGGTCGTAGAAACCCAGGAGGCTCGTGAGGAACGGGATGTCCGCCCCGTGTCGCTCGACGATGCCCAGACGCTTGCGGGCGAGATCGGGAAAGCTCTCCAGCCCCTGCGCCTGCGGCGCGACGATGAGCAGGGCCTCGTCGTGGAGGATCGCCAGGGTCAGGCCGTTGTCGGGCAGGAGCACGTCCGGGCGCACCACGGCGAGGTCGGCGCGGCCGGACTGCAGCGCCCTGGCGCTGTCGCGCACGTCGTCGAAATGCTGGACCTTGAGGCGCACGTCCTCCCGGGCCCGCGCCAGGGCCTGGGCGTAGACGTCGAGGAGCGCCGCCTCGGCGCCGTCGCGCGGGCCAACCGCGACCACGAGGGTGTTGGGACGCGACAGGTACACGATGGCGCCGGCCACCGCCGCCAGCCCCAGGGCCAGCAGGAAGAGGACCCATTCGCGCCTCAGGAGGATTGACGGCGTGCCCAGTGGTCGGCCCTTCCTCGGTTGCCTCGCCTCACCCTCGTCCATCAGCCCGCCGAACCCGTCAGGATCATGATGAAACCATGGCCGATGATGAACCCCTGACCCGGCGGAACGTTGCGCCGCCCAAACCGGTCACCCCGGCCTATCTCGAGCGCGTCGCCCTGCACTACCTCGAACGCTACAGTGCCTCCGTCGCGATGCTGCGCGCCGTCCTCCTGCGTCGCGTCAAGACCCGCTGCCGCCTGCGCGGCGAGGAGCCCGGCGCCTTCGCCGACCTCGTGGAGGCGACGGTGGCGCGGGCGGTCGCCGCGGGTCTGGTGGACGATTCGCGCTTCGCGCAGGCTCGGCTCGCAAGCTTGCGCCGGCGTGGCGCCTCCTCACGCATCGTCCGGGCCAAGCTGGCGGCCAAGGGCGTGCCTCGCGACCTTGTGACGGACGCCCTCGGCAACGAGGCGACGACGGCGGAGGAGGACGGGGTGCCGATCGAGGAGGAGGCCGCCCATGCCTACGCCAAACGCCGGCGCCTCGGCCCGTGGCGCCGGCCGGACCTGCGCGGCCCGTCGCGCGACCGCGACATCGCGGCCATGGCGCGGGCCGGCTTTTCGTATTCGCTGGCGAGCCGGATCGTGGACGCGGAGGCGGAGAAGTGACGGGCCTTCTGCCGCCCGCAAATGGTCGCACGCGGGCCGCCGCGGCGATCGGAGCTTGAACGAACCGGGAACGGGGAGCATCTTCGACCGATGGACGAAGCCCTCGCCAAGAAGCTGCGCATCCTGGCCGATGCGGCCAAATACGATGCGTCCTGTTCCTCGTCCGGTGCGCCCCGGCGCAAGGCCGGCGCGGGCGAGCTCGGCTCGACCACCGGCGCCGGCATCTGCCATGCCTACACACCGGACGGGCGCTGCATCTCGCTCCTCAAGATCCTGCTCACGAACTACTGTCTGTTCGATTGCGCCTATTGCATCAACCGGCGCTCCTCGAACGTCGCCCGCGCCCGATTCAGCGTGGCCGAGGTCGTGACGCTCACGGTGGAGTTCTACAAGCGCAACTACATCGAGGGGCTGTTCCTCTCGTCCGGGATCATCAAGTCGCCCGACTACACCATGGAACTGCTGACGCGGGTCGCGAAGTCCCTGCGACGCGACCACGGCTTTCGCGGCTACATCCACCTCAAGTCCATCCCCGAGGCGAGCCCGTGGCTGATCGAGGAGGCGGGGCTCTACGCCGACCGGCTGTCGATCAACCTCGAACTGCCCACCGAGGCGAGCCTCGAACGGCTGGCGCCGGAGAAGAGCGGCCCGGCGATCCAGGGCGCCATGGCGCAGATCGGTGAGCGCATCGTCGAGGCCAAGGCCGAGAAGCGCCGCTTCTCGCCGGCCGGGCAATCGACCCAGGTGATCGTCGGTGCCGATGCGACCACGGACGAATCGCTGATCCGCAAGAGCGCGCACCTCTACGGCTCGTACAAGCTCAAGCGGGTCTACTACTCCGCCTTCAGCCCGATCCCCGAGGGCTCCTCGATCCTGCCGCCGTCCCCGCCGCCGCTGCAGCGCGAGCATCGGCTGTACCAGGCCGACTGGCTGCTGCGGTACTACGACTTCTCCCCCGACGACGTGGCGGACGCCACCGACGAGGGCATGTTCGCCCTCGACATCGACCCCAAGCTCGCCTGGGCCCTCAAGAACCGCCACCGCTTTCCCGTCGACGTGAACACGGGTGAGCGCGAGATGCTGCTGCGGGTGCCGGGGCTCGGGGCGCGGGCCGTGGACAAGATCCTGCGGGCACGGCGCCACACCCGCCTTCGCCTCGACGACGTGGCGAGGTTGACCTCCAGCCTGAAGCGGGCGCGGCCCTTCCTCATCGCCGCCGACCATCGCCCGACGCAGCTCACCGACAGGCTGGACCTGCGCAGCCGGCTCGCCGAACCGGCAAAGCAGCTGAGTTTGTTTTGAGCGAGCACGGGAAAGTGCGCGCCTCCCCTTCCCCTTGCGGAGGGGGATCGAGGTCGGGGGCGGTTCCGCTCGGTGAGCGGCAGGGTCGCCCGCCCGCCACCACCTCCGGCTCCAGCCCGCAGGGGGGAGGAGCGCACGTTTCGCTCCGCGCGATCACCCTGCGCCCCGGCGCCGATCCCGACGGATTTCGCGACGCCGCCCGCCGCCTCGTCGCGGAAGGGGTGCCGCCGGATTCCGTGTCCTGGCACCTGGGCGGTGCGCTCGATCTGTTCGGAACGGACGCGAGCGACACGCCGGCACCGCCCCTCGCCCTGCCGCGCGGCGTCGGCGACCTCGTCAGGATGGTGGTGCCGCACAGCGACCCGGAGCGCTACGCCCTGCTCTACACCCTGGTCTGGCGCATCCTGCACGGGGAACGGCGGCTCCTGGAAATCTCGAGCGATCCGCTGGTCCACCGGCTCGAGCGCATGCGCAAGGCCATCGCGCGCGACCTCCACAAGATGCACGCCTTCCTGCGTTTTCGCCGGAGCGAGGACGCCGGCATCGAGCGCTTCGTCGCCTGGTTCGAGCCCGACCACCACATCCTCGGTGCCGCCGCGCCGTTCTTCGTCGATCGCTTCCGCTCGCTGACCTGGTCAATCCTGACGCCGGAGGGCTCGGCCCATTGGGACGGCACGGCGCTGTCGTTCGGGCCGCCGGGCCGGCGCGAGGACGTGCCGGCGAGCGACGGCTTCGAGGCCGGCTGGCGCGACTATTACGAGAGCACCTTCAACCCGGCCCGCACCAACCTGCGGGCGATGCGCTCGGAGATGCCCAAGAAGTACTGGCACAACATGCCCGAGACGGCCGCCATTCCCGGCCTCGTCCGCGCGGCCGCCGCCCGGACGGAGGCGATGATCGAGCGAGGACCGCAGATGCCCGTCAAGCGCAACCCGGCCCGCGCCGTCGCCGCCATGGGCGACCAGGAACCCAAGAGCCTGGAGGCGCTGAACGCGATCATCCGGCGGTCGGAGCCGCTGGTGCCCGGCGCGACCCAGGCGGTGCTGGGCGAGGGCCCGCCGGGAGCCATCGTCGCCTTCGTCGGCGAGCAGCCCGGAGACCAGGAGGACCGGCAGGGACGCCCCTTCGTCGGGCCGGCCGGCCAGCTGCTCGCCCGCGCCATGGCCGAGGCCGGGATCGACCGGGGCCAGGCCTACCTCACGAATGCCGTCAAGCACTTCAAGTTCGAGGAGCGCGGCAAGCGCCGCATCCACCAGAAGCCCACCGCCGGGGAGGTGAGCCATTACCGCTGGTGGCTCGACCGCGAGCTCGACTTCGTGGCGCCCAGGCTCGTGGTGGCGCTGGGGGCCACGGCGGTTCTCGCCCTGACCGGCAAGGCGATCCCGGTGACGCGGGCGCGCGGGCCGGCCGATTTCGCCAAGCCCTATGCGGGGTTCATCACGGTGCACCCGTCCTACCTCCTGCGATTGCCGGACGAGGCGAAGGAGGAGGCCTACGGCGATTTCGTCGCCGACCTGCGCCGTATCCACGACATCGCGGCAAGTCTGTAGGACCACCTCCGGTTGCCGGCATCTGATCGTCCACCGGGGGCGGCGGGCCAGAATCTTACCGGACCGAACCGAGACGTGCCTTTCCCGACGCGAGATCGCACCGTTACGGACGGAAACATTGCCTGAACGGTCGTGTTGACTGGCGATCAAGCCCGGCCCGCGGCGGCCGGCGTCAGCGACAGGCGGCGGCATGGCCCATTCGAACGATCCACGACCTTCTCCCGATTCCTCGCTCGGTTCCTCGACGGTCTGGAGTCTCGCCATGGCGACGGCCCTGATCGGCCTCGTCGTACTGCCGCGCCGATCCGCTCCCGCCGGTGCCGTCCCCGCTCCGGCGGGGCCGGTGCGCGAACCTTCCCCGTCCCATGCCGGAGCCGACGCCGAGCAGGTGGCCGCCGAGGAGCCGGATCGCGGCCGCGGTGCGCAGACCCCCTCCGCGATCCCTGTCAAGGGCTGGAAGGACATCGCGATGCGGGTCTACGGCGACATCAAGGAGAACCGGATCGTCTCCGTGGCCGCGGGCGTGACCTTCTACGTGCTGCTCGCGATCTTCCCGGCGATCGCGGCGCTGGTGTCCTGCTACGGGCTCGTCGCCGATTCAGCGACCATCAACGAGCAGATCGCCAGCCTGCAGGGCATCCTGCCGAGCGGGGCCCTCGAGATCGTCGGCGAGCAGGTCAAGCGCATCAACGAGAAGGGCGACACCACGCTCGGCCTCACCTTCTTCACCGGCATCGTGCTGTCGGTGTGGAGCGCCAACGGCGGCATGAAGGCGGTCTTCGATGCCCTCAACGTCGTCTACGAGGAGCGCGAGACGCGCAATTTCGTCTGGCTCAACCTGCGCTCGCTCACCTTCACCGCCGGGGCGCTGCTGTTCGTCGTGCTGGCCCTGGTGGCCATCGTCGTGCTGCCCGCGGTCTTCGCCCTGGTGGGTCTCAGCGAGAAGGCCTGGTTCATCGCGCTCCTGCGCTGGCCGGCCCTGCTGCTGGCGGTGCTGGGCGGGCTGGCGCTGCTCTACCGATACGGCCCCAGCCGCGACGCGCCGAAATGGCGCTGGGTGACCTGGGGCAGCGCCGTCGCCGGCATCCTCTGGCTGGCGGCCTCACTGCTGTTCTCCTGGTACGTCTCAAACTTCGGCAAGTACAACGAGACCTACGGCTCGCTCGGTGCGGTCGTCGGCTTCATGACGTGGATCTGGCTCTCCACCACCATCGTGCTGGTCGGGGCCGAGATCAACGCCGAGATGGAACACCAGACCGGCGCCGACACCACGGTGGGCAAACCGCAGCCCCTCGGAACCCGCCGCGCCCGCATGGCCGATACCATCGGGGCGGCGAGCTGACCGGACGCCGGATCAGCCCTCGTGGCTGATCCGGTAGACGATGCCGTGCTGGTCGTCGCCGAGGTAGAGGCTGCCGTCCTTGGCCACCGCGAGGCCGAACGGGCGGGCGAAGCGCGACCAGCCGCTCGGCCCGCCCTCGGTGAGGAAGCCGGACACGAAGGGCTCGATGGAGACCGGCCGCCCCTTGTCGAACCGCACCCGCAGCACCTCGTAGCCGCTCGGGGGCTTGCGATTCCATGAGCCGTGCATCGTCACGAAGGCGTCGCCGCGGTACTCCGCCGGGAACTGGCCGCCGCGATAGAAGGCGAACTGCATCGAGGAGGCGTGGGCGGTCCAGGTGAGCACCGGCCGCTCGCTGTCCTTGTCCCACTGCTCGAGCGAACTCTTGGGTACCTCGCGGTAGAGGTTCTTCATGCCGTTGCCGAAGATGTAGGGCCAGCCGTATTTCTTGCCGGGCTCGATCCGGTTGAGCTCCTCGGGCGTCTCGTCGTCACCGTGCCAGTCGACCCCGTCGTCCCAGCCGTAGAGGGCCTTGGTGGTGGGCTCCCAATCGAAGCCGATGGTGTTGCGCAGGCCCGAGGCGACGATCTCGCGGCCCGAGCCGTCTGGCTTCATGCGGACCATGGTGGCGTTCTCGGGGTTGCGCTCCTCGCACTCGTTGCAGGTGGAGCCGAGGCTGGCATAGAGCCAGCCGTCCGGCCCGACCGCGATGGTGCGGTTGGGATGCTGGCCGGCGTCGGGCAGGTCGGCGACGAGCCGCCGCTCCGGTCCGAGCCCACCGTCTGCCATGAGCGGCGCGGAAAAGATCTCCTTGACGGTGACGTAGAACAGGCGGCCCTCGTGGATGGCGAGGCCGTGCACGTCGGGCTTCGTCAGCACCACTTTCCGTTTCGCGCCGTCGCCGGCCTCGATCCGGGTGACGGTGCCCGCATCGCGGTCGCTGACGTAGAGCGCGCCGTCCGGGGCCACCACGATGACGCGCGGGGCGCCGAGGCCGGTGGCGAAGGGCGCGATGCGAAAGCCCGGCGGCAGCTTCAAGGATGCGATGCGCTCGGGCGTCGCCTCCAGGGGTGCGGCCTTGACGACGTTCGCCTCGATGCGCGTGCTGCCGGGGGTCTGCAGCGCCTGGGCCAGGGCGGGCAGGGATGCGACGGAGAGGGTGAAGGCAAGGGCGAGGCGGGTCGGACGGCGGGCCGGTGTCATGGAGATCCTGTCGGATGGTGGGTTTGGAGATCCAAAACGGGAACGCCGCTCGAAAATCCGCTGTTCCGCCACGCGACATCGGGGCTCGCGGGACCCGTTTCGATCGGGAGGCGGCGCGGCGCGGATGCCCTTCTTCGGGACCTCGATATGGGTTATCACCGCCTTATGGATCGAGAGACGGCCATCGCCATACTTCGCAAGCACGAAGGCGAACTCCGCCGCCGCGGCGTGCGCCATGCCGCATTGTTCGGATCCACGGCACGGGGGGAGGCATCGATGTCGAGCGACGTCGACGTCATGGTCGCCCTCGACCGCGAGACGGTCCGCGATCTCTACGATTACGTCGGGGTGGTCCACTTCATCTCGGATCTGTTTCCGATTGCCGTGGACGTCGCGAATCGTGATGTCCTGAAAGCCTCCATCCGCGACAAGGTCGAGCAAGACGCGATCCATGCTTTTTGAGCGGGAGCGCGATGCACTGATCGATATCATCGAGAATGCGAAGGCGGCCGAGGAATTTACCACCGGCATGACCTTCGAGGCATTCGCCGTAGACCAGAAAACGGCCTATGCCGTGGTTCGGTGCTTGGAGATCATCTCCGAAGCGAGCCGGCGCCTCAGTTCCGAAACGAAGGCGCGCCATCCCGACCTCCCTTGGCGGATCATTGCCGATCTCGGGAACGTCTATCGTCACAGCTACCATCGCGTCGAACCGGACATGGTCTGGTTGACGCTGAAAGACCGTCTCGGTGCCCTCGTCGCTGCCTGCCACAGCGAAGTGGCGCCTCCGCCCGAGGTTTGAGCAAGACCGCTCACGCCTTTGAAGACACGAGCGTTCTGATTCGATGACTGGCGTTTCCGCAAACTCTCCCGTCGGCCCCGGCGACCAGATCATCCTGGTGGACGGCTCGTCGTTCATCTTTCGCGCCTACTTCCAGTCGATCAACCAGGACCAGAAATACAACACCCGGCCCTCGGACGGCCTGCCCACCGGGGCGATCCGGCTGTTCTGCACCAAGATCGCGCAGTTCGTGCAGGAGGGGGCGGCGGGCATCATGCCGACGCACCTGGCCATCGTGTTCGACAAGTCGGAGGGCTCGTTCCGCAAGGAGCTCTATCCCGACTACAAGGGCCACCGCCCCGATGCGCCCGACGACCTCAAGCGGCAGATGCCGCTGATGCGCGAGGCGGTGCGCGCCTTCGGCCTCGAGCCGATCGAGCTTGAGCGCTACGAGGCCGACGACCTCATCGCCACCTATTCGCGCCAGGCGGAGGCGCGGGGGGCGGGCGTCATCATCGTCTCCTCCGACAAGGACCTGATGCAGCTCGTGGGGCCGCTGGTGCGGTTCTACGACTTCGAATCGGGCGTGAAGGGCAAGCCGGGGCACCGGCCGGAGCGCAACCTCGACCTCGAGGCCATCGTCGCCAAGTGGGAGGGCCTGCAGCCCGACCAGATCGGCGACGCCCTGGCGCTCATCGGCGACACTTCCGACAACGTGCCCGGCGTGCCCGGCATCGGCCTCAAGACGGCGGCGGCCCTCATCAAGGAATACGGCAGCCTCGACGCGCTGCTGGAGCGGGCGGGCGAGATCAAGCAGCCCAAGCGCCGCGAGACCCTGCTGGCGAGCATCGACCAGGCCCGGCTGTCGCGAAGGCTCGTGGCCCTCGAGGAGAACGTGCCGCTGCCCGTGGCCCTCGACGACCTGCGCATGCCCGCCCCCGACCCGCAGAAGCTGGTGGGCTTCCTCAAGGCGATGGAGTTCAACACGCTGACCCGGCGCATCGCCTCGATGCTGCACGTGGACCCGGAGACCGTGAAGCCCGATCCGGCGCTCCTGCCCGGCAAGGACGGCGGCGAGGCGGCCCCGTTCGAGGCGGCGTCCCCCGGCGGCGAGGTCGATCCCTTCGCCGACCTCGGCCTGCCCGACGGTGCGCCCAAAGCCCGCATCCCGGGCGAGGCGACGCCCTCCGCCCTGGTGGCGGCCCGCGCGGCCGAGGCGACCAACCCGATCGACACCACCGCCTATGAGACGATCTCGACCCTGGAGCAGCTGGACGCCTGGATCGCCGAGGCGCGGGAGGCCGGCGTGGTGGCGGTCGACACCGAGACCGACGCGCTCGACGCCAACAACGCCGGCCTCGTGGGCGTCTCGCTCGCCGTGGCGCCGGGGCGGGCGGCCTACATCCCCTTGAAGCACACCGGCGGCGACGACCTGTTCGGCGAAGGCCTGCTGCCCGGCCAGATTCCCTTCGAGGCGGCGCTCGAAGCCCTCAAGCCGCTCCTGGAAGACGAGGGCGTGCTCAAGGTCGGCCAGAACCTCAAGTACGATTGGGTGGTGCTGGCGCGCCACGACATCCGCATCGCGCCCCTCGACGACACCATGCTGATCTCCTACGTGCTCGACGCCGGCAAGGGCGGCCACGGCATGGACGAGCTCGCCCGGCGTCACCTCGGCCACCAGCCGATCGCCTTCTCGGAGGTGACCGGCACCGGCAAGGCCAAGATCACCTTCGACCGGGTGCCGCTGGACAAGGCCACCGCCTACGCGGCCGAGGACGCCGACGTCACCCTGCGCCTGTGGCGGATGATGAAGCCGCGCCTCGTCGCCGAGCGGCGGGTCGCCGTCTACGAGACGCTGGAGCGCCCGCTGGTGCCGGTGATCGCGCGGATGGAGGCGCAAGGCATCCGCATCGACCGGCAGATGCTCAGCCGCCTGTCGGGCGACTTCTCGCAGATCCTGGTCCGCCTGGAGGAGGAGATCCAGGAGGACGCCGGCGAAAAATTCCAGGTGTCGTCGCCCAAGCAGATCGGCGACATCCTGTTCGGCAAGATGGGCCTGCCCGGCGCCAAGAAGACCGCCAACGGCCAATGGGCGACGCCGGCGACCCTGCTGGAGGAACTCGCCCAGGCCGGGCACGAGCTTCCCAAGAAGATTCTGGAATGGCGCCAGCTCGCCAAGCTGAAGTCGACCTACACCGACAGCCTGCAGCAGCACGCCGACCGCCGCACCGACCGGGTCCACACCTCGTTCTCGCTGGCGGCCACCACCACGGGCCGGCTCTCCTCCTCGGACCCGAACCTGCAGAACATCCCGATCCGCACGGAAGAGGGCCGGCGCATCCGCCGCGCCTTCGTGGCGGCCGAGGGCAACCGGTTGATCTCGGCGGACTACAGCCAGATCGAGCTGCGCATCCTCGCCCACATCGCCGACATCCCGCAGCTGCGCCAGGCCTTCGAGGACGGCATCGACATCCACGCGGCCACCGCGAGCGCGATGTTCGGCGTGGCGCTCGAGGACATGACCTCGGACCTGCGCCGGCGCGCCAAGACCATCAACTTCGGCATCATCTACGGCATCTCGGCCTTCGGGCTCGCCGACCGCCTCGGCATCGGCCGGGAGGAGGCCTCCGCCTTCATCAAGCAGTACTTCGAGCGCTTCCCCGGCATCCGCGCCTACATCGACGACACCAAGAGGCTGTGCCGCGACAAGGGCTACGTCACCACCCTGTTCGGCCGGGTCTGCCACTATCCGCAGATCCGCTCCAACAATCCCAACGAGCGCGCCTCGGTCGAGCGCCAGGCCATCAACGCCCCGATCCAGGGCTCGGCCGCCGACATCATCCGCCGCGCGATGATCCGCATGGAGGACGCGCTTCGCGCCGAGCACCTGAACGTCCGGATGCTGCTGCAGGTCCACGACGAACTGGTGTTCGAGGCCCCCGAGGACGAGGTCGCCGCCGCCCTGCCGGTGATCTCGCGGATCATGGTCGAGGCGCCGGCCCCGGCGTTGACGCTACGGGTGCCGCTGGTGGTGGAGGCGCAGGCGGCCGGGAATTGGGAGGAGGCGCATTGACGAGCGATCGGTCGAGCCGTCGCTGATCGGTCAGCCGTCGAACGCCCTGTCGTCGCCAAGGAAGTGCCGATTCGCAGCGATGGGAGCACTTCGCAGAACTGGGAGAAACGCCCCTCGGTGCGCGGTTCCTCCGACCGATCCGCCTCATCCTGAGGGGTACGGAGCGACGCGGAGGCCTCGCAGGAGGATTCCAGGAAGCGCATCGGGTTCTGGAGCCCTCCTTCGAGGCCGCTGTCGCGGCACCTCAGGATGAGGTCGCAGATGGGAAGGACGACATCGAAGCGGCCAGGTGTGTCGGACGATCGGCCGTCGTCAGTCTTGCCCGGATCTTCGGTCAGCCAAGGCGCCCGCTGAGGCCTGTCAGTTCGGCGTCCACGGCACGTAATCGCCCGCCGATACCGGCCGGCCGTCCGGGTTGAGCTGCGAGCCCTTGGGGCGATAGGCGGCCGCCGTGCCGGTCAGGTTCTCGACATGGGGTTTCTGCCACTCGCGCGGGCTGTAGGCCTCCTCGCTCGGGGCGACGTCGCCGTTGTGGCAGAGCCAGGCGCGCCAGCCGGGCGGGACCTTCGAGGCGTCGGCGTAGCCGTTGTAGACCACCCAGCGCCGCTCGGTGCCGACCGAGCGGTCGATCAGCGGGCCTTGCGCCTTGTAATAGGTGTTGCCGGCCTCGTCGGTGCCGACGAGCTGGCCGCTGCGCGCCGTGTAGAGCGCCAGCGACATCGTCTGCCCGTTCCACCAGGTGAAGATGCGCAGGAGCGTGTCCTTGAGAGCCATCGCCGTCGCCTGAAGGGGGCGTAGGCGCCCCGTCTGTGTGATCGCGCGGGACTATGGTGAGGGGGGACGGGGAAGTCCAGTCGCGGCCCGCCCCCGGCCCCGGCTGCGACCGGAATCCCACACCCGCCCGTTAACCAGGCCCGGAGCCCGGCCGATGTCGTCCCGGCCTGTGCGCCGACAATTTTTCCGGGCGGATTCCGCCAAGCGAAAACAGCACTTACCGGTGGCCTCGCGATATCCACAGGATTTGCATCGCCGACACAACATCTAGTCGGGAACGTAGCCGGCGCACACTAGTTGTTGACGCAAGCGGTCCGGTCGCGATACGGTCCTCTCGTCGCCGAAGCGGTCGTATCGAGCGGGCGGCACAACGGTCTTCGTCGTTTTTGCAAGAACGGCGCATCGCGCTTTCGCCGATGCGCGGCGTCGTCACGCCATGACCGCGGCACCGGCCGCGTCGGGGCGCGGCGGCATCGTCGATGGTCCTCGACACCTTAAGGAACACAGGTACATGCGGTTCGAGCGGCGCCACACCACGGCCGGGCAGTCCCCCTACGCCACGATCCCCTTCCGCAAGACCCTGAGCGAGATCCGCAACCCGGACGGCTCGGTCGTCTTCCGGCTGGAGGGCATCGAGGTCCCCGAGAGCTGGAGCCAGGTCGCCAGCGACGTGCTGGCCCAGAAGTATTTTCGCAAGGCCGGGGTGCCCGCCCGCCTCAAGAAGGTGGAAGAGAACGACGTGCCGTCGTTCCTGTGGCGCTCGGTCGCCGACGAGGCGGCGCTCGCTTCGCTGCCCGAGGCCGAGCGCACCGGCTCCGAGACCTCCTCGACGCAGGTGTTCGACCGCCTGGCCGGCTGCTGGACCTATTGGGGCTGGAAGGGCGGCTACTTCACCTCTGAAGAGGACGCGTCGGCGTTCCTCGACGAGCTGCGCTTCATGCTCGCCCGCCAGATGGTGGCGCCGAACTCGCCGCAGTGGTTCAACACCGGCCTGCACTGGGCCTACGGCATCGACGGCCCGGCGCAAGGCCACCACTACGTCGACTACCGCACCGGTGAGCTGACGAAGTCGGCCTCGTCCTACGAGCACCCGCAGCCGCACGCCTGCTTCATCCAGGGCGTCCAGGACGACCTCGTCAACGAGGGCGGCATCATGGACCTGTGGGTCCGCGAGGCGCGCCTGTTCAAGTACGGCTCGGGCACCGGCTCGAACTTCTCGATGCTGCGCGGCGAGAACGAGAAACTCGGCGGCGGCGGCAAGTCGTCGGGCCTGATGTCCTTCCTCAAGATCGGCGACCGGGCGGCCGGCGCCATCAAGTCCGGCGGCACCACCCGGCGCGCGGCCAAGATGGTCATCGTCGACATCGACCACCCGGACATCGAGCAGTACATCGACTGGAAGGTGAAGGAGGAGCAGAAGGTCGCCGCCCTCGTCACCGGCTCCAAGATCGTCTCCAAGCACCTCCAGGCGGTGATGAAGGCCTGCACCCAGTGCGAGGCCGAGGGCGACGCCTGCTTCGACCCCGAGCGCAACCCGGCCCTCAAGAAGGCGGTCAAGGCCGCCCGCAAGGAGATGGTGCCGGACGCCTACACCAAGCGCGTCATCCAGTTCGCCCGCCAGGGCTTCACCAAGATCGATTTCCCCGTCTACGACACCGATTGGGATTCGGAGGCCTACCTCACGGTGGCCGGCCAGAACTCCAACAACTCGGTCTCGCTCACCGACGACTTCCTGCGCGCCGTCGATGCGGATGCCGATTGGGAGCTGAAGGCCCGCACCACCGGCAAGACCACCAAGACCCTGCCGGCGCGCGAGCTGTGGGACAAGATCGGCGAGGCCGCCTGGGCGTCCGCCGACCCGGGCCTGCACTTCAACACCACCATGAACGACTGGCACACCTGCCCGACGGCCGGCCGGATCCGGGCCTCGAACCCGTGCTCGGAGTACATGTTCCTCGACGACACCGCCTGCAACCTGGCATCCGCCAACCTGCTGACGATGTTCGACCGGGGAACCGGCCAGTTCGACGTGGAGGCCTTCGAGCACCTCAACCGCCTCTGGACGGTGGTGCTCGAGATCTCGGTGATGATGGCGCAGTTTCCGTCGCGTGAGATCGCCGAGCTATCCTACCGCTACCGCACGCTGGGGCTCGGCTACGCCAACATCGGCGGCCTCCTGATGAGCATGGGCCTGCCCTACGATTCGGACAAGGGCCGGGCCATGGCCGGGGTGCTCACCGCGATCATGACCGGCGTGGCCTATGCCACCTCCGCCGAGATGGCGGGCGAACTCGGGGCCTTCGCGGGCTACGACGAGAACGCCGACGCCATGCTCAAGGTCATCCGCAACCATCGCCGGGCGGCACATGGCGAGGCGGGCGGCTACGAGTTCCTCTCGATCGCCCCGGTGCCCCTCGACATCGCCAACGTGCCCCAGGCGAACCTGGTCGACCGGGCCAGGGCCGCCTGGGACCGCGCCCTCACGCTCGGCGAGGAGCACGGCTATCGCAACGCCCAGGCGACGGTGATCGCGCCCACCGGCACGATCGGCCTGGTGATGGATTGCGACACCACCGGCATCGAGCCGGACTTCGCGCTGGTGAAGTTCAAGAAGCTGGCCGGCGGCGGCTATTTCAAGATCATCAACCGGGCGGTGCCGGACGCCCTGCGCTCGCTCGGCTACCGCGAATCGGACATCGCCGAGATCGAGGCCTATGCGGTCGGCCACGGCTCGCTCGGCCAGGCGCCGGCGGTCAACGCCGGTTCCTTGCGCGCCAAGGGATTCACCGACGACAAGATCGCCGTCATCGAGGCCGGACTGAAGTCGGCGTTCGACATCAAGTTCGTGTTCAACCGCTGGACGCTGGGCGACGACTTCCTGAAGGACGTGCTCAAGATCCCGGCCGACAGGCTCGCCGACCCGACCTTCGACCTCCTGTCCTTCCTCGGCTACGCGAAGAAGGACATCGAGGCGGCCAACACCCACATCTGCGGGGCGATGACGCTCGAGGGAGCCCCCTTCCTCAAGCCCGAGCACTACGCGGTGTTCGACTGCGCCAACCCGTGCGGGCGCATCGGCAAGCGCTACCTCTCGGTGGAGAGCCACATCCGCATGATGGCGGCGGCCCAGCCGTTCATCTCGGGCGCCATCTCCAAGACCATCAACATGCCCAACGACGCCACGGTGGAGGATTGCAAGAACGCCTACCGGCTGTCCTGGACCCTGGCGCTCAAGGCCAACGCCCTCTACCGCGACGGCTCCAAGCTGTCCCAGCCCCTGAACTCGGCCCTGATCGCCGACGAGGAGGAGGACGCCGAGGAGGCCATCGAGGCGCTGGTGGCCCAGCCCGCCACCGCCAAGGCGGCGCAACTCGCCGAGAAGATCGTCGAGCGGGTGATCGAGCGCGTCGAGCGCATCCGCTCGCGCGAGAAGCTGCCTGACCGGCGCAAGGGCTACACCCAGAAGGCGGTCGTCGGCGGGCACAAGGTCTACCTGCGCACCGGCGAATACAACGACGGCCGCATCGGCGAGATCTTCATCGACATGCACAAGGAGGGCGCCGCCTTCCGAAGCCTGATGAACAATTTCGCCATCGCGATCTCGATCGGCCTCCAGTACGGCGTGCCGATGGAGGAATACGTCGACGCCTTCACCTTCACCCGCTTCGAGCCGGCGGGTTTCGTGCAGGGCAACGATGCCATCAAGAACGCCACCTCGATCCTCGACTACGTTTTTCGCGAATTGGCGATTTCGTACCTGGGTCGGATGGACCTTGCCCACGTCGACCCCTCGGAGATCGGCAACACCGTGATGGGCAAGGGCGAGGGCGAGGGCGCGAGGGTGGGCGACAAGCCCGAGCAGGCCGCCTCCACGGTGGTCTCGCGCGGTCTCGTGCGCGGCTCGGCCGACCGCCTCACCCTGATCCAGGGCGGCCCGGCCGGCGGCAGCGTCGGAATCGGCTCGCCGGCGGCCGGCGTCACGGCTCCGGCCGGCGGCGTGGTCCATGCCCTGCGCGGCGCCACGGCCCTGAAGGCGGAACCGGTGGCGGCGGGCCACGCCGAGGCCCTCCTCGACGCCCTCCCCTTCGCCAAGGCGGAGCGCACGGTCTCCGACCGGCGCGCGGAGGCCAAGATGAAGGGCTATGTCGGGGAATCCTGCCCCGAGTGCGCGAACTTCACGCTGGTCCGCAACGGCACCTGCCTGAAGTGCGACACCTGCGGCGGCACGACGGGGTGTTCGTGATCGCCGCCACTCGTCGGAACGCCGTCTGACAAGCACGTCCCGTGTCGCGTTCGGACCATCGGTCCGGCGAACCATGACAGACGAAGGGCGCCGATCCGTCGGCGCCCTTCGTCTGTCGCCGGGGACGACCGCCGCGGGAATGGGGACTGTCTCGAAATAGCTCGACACAGCCCCCGGGCGAGGGGTCGGCTCACGGCCGATCCGCGAATCGGAAACGGTGCCCGGGCGGGTCGTCGGGCCGACGGGCGGTCGCCACCCGGCCGCGGCCCGCAAACTGCGCCGCCGCCCCTACCTGTCGATGTGCGAGCGCCCTATTGCGCTGGTAATCCGCAGTCGATAGCACGTGATGCCACCAATGTGTCACGTAGCGCGCATAGACGCTCTTGCGTGCAGAATCGACTCAGGATTGGGTTTCGCCGATATGACTTTGCCGTAGTCCTTTGCAAGAGCATACGACGGACGTGCTTTAGTCATTTCGGATTTGAACGGCTTTTCTGACACATATTCTATCCAGGCCGGCAACAGCATTTATCCGTTGCATCCGACCAAGGAAAATCTACCGCGCCTGCTGACGGGAGGAAACGTTCTCCTCAACCATGATTTTTCGAATGGCGTCGACAACTGGATAGCCCCCGCCGCTCTTCCGCCGACCGTCAATTTCGGGACCGATTTTTCCGAAGACACGCGCCTCGTCGAAATGTCGGCGGCTTACTTGACCGGCTCTACCGCAAGTCCCTCCTTCAGCGTCGTTTATCGCGACCCCCTGTTCGGCGAAGACATTCCGATCGATGCCGGCAGGATGTACGGCTTCACGGGTTTCTTCGCGGCCCATCGCGCACTGGCGCGTGTCGAAGTCGCGTTCTTGAACGCGGACCAGCACGTCATCGACGTCGTTTCGAGCACGGTCAACGAGCACCTGGGTGGCCCGGACCGTGAGAACTGGCAGTTCGTCGATCTGAGGGGCCAGGCACCTGCCGGCGCGGAAACGCTGCGCCTCGGCATTCGTTTCCTTCGCCATCACAACGGCGTGCGGGGAATGAACTTCTTCGTTTTCTTCACCGACCTCGGTCTTCGCATCGGCAACCAGCCCACGTCGGGTGACGGCGGTGGCTTGGAGGACGGCTGGACCCGCAACCTGCTCGCCGTCATCGGGGGCCAGTCGGATGCCAAGGTCTATCAGGCCGAGCTCGACCTGGATCGGATCAACAGCGAGAGATCGACGGTCTATCTTGCCGCGAATCATCAAGGACAGGCTGAGCAGGCCGTCGTCTACGACGCCATCTCCATGCAGGATCAGAGCAAGGCGGCGCTGACCATCCTCGGGGGTCGGACCCTCAGGGTGAATCTGGACGGCGTGTCGAACTGCAGCCTGTACTGCGATGGCCTGCGATTGGACGGTCTCGTCAGCTGGGGCGAAATCTCGGAACGATACTTCGTTCTGCCGGAACGATTGCTGGACGGGCAGGTCCATCTCTTCGACGTTCGAGACTTCGCCGGCATCGCGTTCCTGTATCGCGACTACCAGTTCGTCCCCTGCCACGTCACCCCCTGGCACATCCTCCAGGAACATACGGCACCGCGCCTGCCGACCCATCTGGCCCCGGCGGCGGCGGACCGGTATCGCGCGCTCCAGGCCCACCTCAGGCATGGGATGGACGCGACGTTCCAGGGGCGCCTGCACCACGTCCATGGCGTGGTCGTCCAGGGCTTCGATTTCAACAAGAACTTCGCCGAGATCGAATTTCCGCGGCACGCCGACCCGCAGGTCACGATCGTCATTCCGGTCCACAACAAGTTCGAGGTCACGTATTTCTGCCTGTGCGCGCTCCTGCTCGCCCACAACAAGACGTCATATGAAGTCGTGGTGGTCGACGATGGCTCGAAGGACCGAACGCTGAAGCTCGACGCCGTCGCCAAGGGCATCACGATCGTCAGGAACGAGATCGGCCTCGGCTTCATCGGCGCCTGCAACAGGGGCGCGCTCGAAGCCCGCGGCAAGTACGTCCTCTTTCTCAACAACGATACCGAGCCGACGGTCGGCTGGCTCGACGAACTCCTGGCGAGCTTCGATCTCTTCGACACCGTCGGGCTGGCGGGCTCCGAGCTCGTCTATCCCGACGGATCGCTCCAGGAAGCGGGCGGCATCGTCTGGGGAAGCGGCAACCCGTGGAACTACGGGCGCAGCCAGAACCCCCACGAACCGCGCTACTCCTACACGCGCCAGGCCGATTACCTCTCCGGCGCGGCGATCATGCTGCCGCTCACCGTTTGGAACGAAGTCGGCGGGTTCAGCGAGGAGTTCAAGCCGGCCTATTTCGAAGACACCGACCTCGCGTTCAAGGTCCGCAAGCACGGCTACAAGACGCTGTATGTCGCCACCTCGGTGGTCTACCATTTCGAGGGCGTCACGGGCGGCACCGACGTTTCGTCGGGGGCTAAGAAGAACCAGGAGATCAACCGGCCGAAGTTCAAGAGCAAATGGGTGAGCGACTATCGCAAGAACGGGCGCGAGGGCGAAACCCCCGACCTCGAGAAGGATCGCGGCATCATCGGCCGGGTCCTGTTCATCGATTTCCAGACGCCCAAGCTCGACACCGATGCCGGAAGCTACGCCGCCATCCAAGAGATGAAGATGGTCCAGGCGCTCGGCTACAAGGTCTCGTTCCTGCCGCAGAACCTCGCCTACCTCGGGCGGCATACCGAGACGCTTCAGCGCCTCGGGATCGAGACCTATTACGCGCCGTTCTACCAATCCATTTCGGAAGTCCTCGAACGGCACGGGCGCGAGTTCGATGCCATCTACATGACCCGTTACTATGTCGCGAGCCATTGCGTCGAACTCGCCCGCCGTCTCGCCCCGCAGGCGAAACTGATCATGAACAATGCCGATCTGCATTTCCTGCGCGAACTCCGCGCCGGTATCAACCTGGGCGATCGCGCGCAGGTGGATCGGGCGCTCCAGGTTCGTGACGACGAACTGGCGGTGATGCGCGATGTCGATCTGACCTTGAGCTACAACGGCGTCGAACATGCCGTCATCATGAGCCACAACCTCGATTCCACCCGCGTCATGTACGTCCCGTGGGTCGAGAAGATCGCGACAAACGTGGCGCCGTTCGAGGGCCGCTCCGGCGTGGCGTTCCTGGGGGGCTTCAACCACCATCCGAACCGCGAAGCCGTGGCCTTCTTCGTGAAGAGCGTGATGCCGAGACTGAGAAACCTGTCGCCGGCGATGGATTTCAACGTCTACGGAAGCAACGTGTCACCCGACGTCACGGCTTTGGCCGCAAAGGACGTCGTCATCCAGGGATATGTCGAGGACGTCTCCGAAGTCTACGATCACTGCCTCGTGTTCGTCGCCCCTTTGACCAGCGGCGCGGGCATCAAGGGCAAGGTCCTCGGTGCCCTGGCGCACGGCGTGCCGTGCGTGCTCTCGCCGCTGGCGGCCGAGGGAATCGGGCTTCGCCACGGCTATGACTGCTTGATCGTCGACGATCCGGCCGATTGGGCGGACGCCGTCACCCGCCTGTCCAAGGACAAGGACCTGTGGACCTTGATGTCCCAGAGGGGACAGGACCTGATCCGCTCGACGTATTCGTTCGAACTGGGCGTCAAGACGATGCGCAAGGCCTTCGAGGCGGTCGGCCTCTACATGCCCTGACCCGTCCCCCGGGGTCCGCCCCGGTTCGGACGCGCTGGTTGAGGGCGCCGGATCCGGCCGGTTGGAAGATCGGCCGGAGTGCTTCCGTTTCCGGTCGATCACGTCGTGACGTGGGACATGGGCTTCGTTCGAGCGCCGCGCGGGCTCGCCGACAGGGCCACCGCTTTCATCGGGCGGTGTCCGGGTTCAGCCCGTCCGCGCCAGCGGCGGCGTCCCCCACCCCGACGCGAGGGCGCCCACCTCGACCATCTGGCGCTCGCGGGCGATGAAGGCGGTCGGCATCACGCCCTGCATCTCGGCCTCGATCCGCCGCAGCATCGGGTCGGTGTGGGCCGGGTGCAGGTGGATGATCGCCATGGCGGCGACACCGGCGGCCTGTGCCAGTTCGGCCCCCTTCTGCCAGGTGGAATGACCCCAGCCGCGGCAGACCGGGTATTCGCCCTCCGTGAACATGCCGTCGTAGACCATCAGGTCGGCGCCGCGCACGAACTCCGTCAGGGCGGGGTCGGGCCAGGGGTCCGAATGCTCGATGTCGCTGATGATGCACAGGCGGCGTCCGCCGTGCTCGAAGCGGTATCCGGTGGAGCCCTGGGGGTGGTTGAGCAGGATCGTCTCCACCCGCATCCCGTCGGAGAACACCAGCGGCTCGCCGGCCCTGAAGCCGTGGTGCGCCAGCTTGGCCGGCATGCAGGCGAGGGTGACCGGGAACAGCGGCGGCGAGAACAGCCGGTCGAGGGCGGCGGTCGCGCAGGCGCCGTCGAGGTTGCCGCAATAGGTGTTCACGGTCCGGTTCGGGTCGAGGATCGCCGGCTTGAAGAACGGCAGGCCGGCGGTGTGGTCGAGGTGGAGGTGGCTGAACAGGAGGTCGATCTCCTGCGGCAGGCCGGCCCGGTGGTGCAGCCCGCAGGCGTTGAGGCCCGAGCCGGCATCGAGGATGAACAGGCGCTGCCCGCACCGGATCTCGAGGCAGGGCGTGTTGCCCCCGAACTCCTGGTAATCGGGCCCGCTCACCGGCGTGGAGCCGCGCACGCCCCAGAACCGGAGCGACAGGCTACGGTCCCCCAGGGCCGCGACTTCGGCGGCGGCCGCCTCGGCCCGGTGATCGCCGAAGGGACCTGTCTCGATGGCGTTGCACTGCGTCATGGACCGTCAACCACTCGCCGCGATCCGTCCGGTCGCGGTCCCATATCCGGTGTTCCGGGCTCGGCCTCTCCTGTGAAGGGCGCCGGTGCTGCGACGGGCCCGGGCACGTCGCACTCCGCCCATCATTGGCCTCATCGGTTTCGTCATCCTGAGGTAGTGATCCGGCCATGCCGCCGATGTGCGTGACCGCACACGGGCCGGAGGCCGGGCGGCGGCTGGCATACCACACGACCGTCACCGTTGCGCAAGCACCTCCACCGCCCGTGCGGGCGCCGGGGCCGCCGGGGGCACCTGTCCGGCCAGGGTGGCGGCCACCACGGTGGGCAGGGTCTGGGCGTAGCGGGTGAGGAGGGGCGCGAACGGCGCGGGCGCCGCGTCGTAGGCGGGCACGAAGGTCGGCGCCCGCCACGGGGCATGGTGCGAGTTGCGTGCGATCCAGAGCGACCACACCGCCTCGGCGACCTGCACCGGCGCACGCCGGGCGGGGATCACCACCACCTCCTGCCCGGCGTAGGCCAGGGCCTCGGGCCGGCTGAGCATGCCGACGGCGCCGCCCCGGGCCGAGAAGGCGGCCCAGAACGGATGCTGGCCCCCGTCCGAATAGGTGGTGCGCACGGCCGCCACCCCGTCGGCGACGAGGCCGGCGATGCGCGCGTCCTCCTCGGCGCGGCGGGCGGCCACCTCGCGTTCGCGCTGCGGGTCCCTGGAGGGGGCGAAGACGTAGCGCCCGGCCGCGACCCCGGTCACCAGCTCCTCGCCCGAGGCCTCGAACCGGTCCGACCCCTCCTTCAGTTGGCGCCAGAACGGATACTCCGGGTCGGTGCGGTGGCGGGCGAGGTTGGCCGCCGTCATCCGGAAGGGGAAGGATTGGAACTGGAAGGCCGCCTGGCCGCCGGCCAAGGCATCGCGGGCGATGGCGAACAGTTCGCCAGCGACCGCATCGGTCATGGCGAAGCACCCCATCGAGGAGCACACGCCGTGCACCATCACCGCCGAACCGGTGTAGCCGTGGGCGCGGTCGTAGGCGTTGGGATAGCCGACGTCGAAAGACAGATAGTAGGCCGAGTTCGGGTTCATCTGCGACTTGGCCACCGTGTAGAACCCCTCGGGGGTCTGGCGGTCGCCGGTCTTGCGCTTGGGGCCGAGCTGGCCCGACCAGCGGCAGATCGGATAGGTCTTCACATGCACGAAGCGACCGCTGCCGGCCCGCTTCCAGACCTCGATCTCGGCTTCCTTCTTGTAGGCCCGGAACAGCACCGGCGCCGCGGCGGTGGTGCCCTTGGCGGCCATCAGCGCCAGGGTCGCCCCCGGGATCGGCGCCAAAGCCTTGGCCGGCTGCGCCGCCGCCTCGCGCGCCAGGCCCGCGACCAGGATCAGCAGCACCCCCACGGCGACCCGCCCGAGCCGGCCCCGCGCGACCGCCGCCTGTGAAGAGGAATCCATACGGGCCCTGGGGGAGAAGCGAACCGCCGGCCCGACACCGGACCGGCCCACGCGCGAACGACTTTTAGGTCTTGCATCCCATTGGGGCGGGAAATGGACGGGGGACGTCGCCTAGCGTGCGTGGTTCATGGCATCCAATAAAGGTTCGGAGCCGGCCTCGTTCCACTTCTTCCCGGACGGTGTCAATCAAGGCTTTTGATCGACCGGATTTCTAAAAACGGACAGACCAAAGAGCGGTTCAAAATCAAATCGCCGATCAAACGTTGAGCCAACTCACCCCACCACCGAAACCACCCCCCGCTCCACCCCCAACACCCGGTCGAACGGCGTGTCCGCATCCAAGAACCCCGCGTCCGGCAGGCACACCACGAGGCCGGTGCCGGCGCGGGCCGTGCGCAGGGCGGTGAGCTTGGCGCGGACGCTGTCGGGCTTGCGGTCCTCGAAGGCGATGGCGACCACCACGATGTCGGGGCGGCGCACGAGGCAGCGGGCGAGGTCGATGGCGATGCGGGTGCGGGCATCGATGGCGTTTTCGCCGAGACTCGCGCCGCCGCCGCCGAGACCCGGCTCGACCCGGCTCGACAGGCCGAGCCGATAGACGCCGGGCTCGAGCCCTTGTTCAGAGAGGACGCGGCGCACCAGGGCACGCACCCTGACCTCGGCGCCGGCCTCCTCGCCGTTGATGCGGCCGAACAGGATGTTCTCCTCGAAGCTGGCGGCGGGGTTGAGGAGGGCCGGATCGTAGAAGGCGATGCCGGGGCGCAGGTGCGCCGGCATCATCGCCCGGAACGAGTGGCGGGCGGCCACGATCCGGTCCTCGAAGGCGGCGTCGACGAGGCCGAAGCGGTGGCGGGTCTCGCTGTAGAGGAGGGCGAGCCCGATCAGGCGCTCGCGGTCGCGCTGGCCGGCGGGGCCGCGCCGCCAGCCCCGCGCCTCCGGCTGGCGGGCGACGAGGTCCTCGAAGAAGCCGCGCTCGGCCGCGGAAAACAGCGAGAACGCGTCGAACAGGGGGTGGTCGTCGGGCAGGTCGGCGAAGATCTCGACGGTGGAGCGCGCCACCTGCAGCCCGACCTCCACGAGGGGGCGGGTCAGGTCCTCGGCCTCCAGCACCGCGCGCAGGTAGGGGTGGCGGCAGAGGGCGCCTCCGATGAAGGCGGGGTCCACCGGCTCGCCGAACAGGATGTTCTCGCCCACCGTCGCCTGGTGGCCGTAGCGGGCGGGGTCGAACGGTTCGACGAAATGCGCGGCCCCGTCGGCGGCGAGCGCATCGCGCACCGCCTGGCGGGCGGCGACCACGGCCAGCGACAGCAATGGATCGGCCACCGGATCGACGGTACCCTCCAAGCCGCGGGCGTAGACGAAGGCGTCGAGCCCGGTCTGGTGCAGGATGGCGACGAGTTCGGTCTCGGAGGGCACCGCCTCGGGGGCGGCCCCGTAGAGCAGGTTCTGGCGCAGGGTGCCCTCGATCAGGATCGCCTCGGCGCCGGCGAGCGCGATGCGCCGGGCGCGCTCGGCGGGGTCGAGGGCGCGCAGGTCGGTGCCGGCGTAGAGCACCGCGCCGGCGGTGGGCTCGAGCTGGCCCGCCAGGAGGGCGGCGAGCACGCGGCTGCCGCTGCCGGCGCCGCCCAGGATCGCCACGTGGCCGGGCATCGGTACCGTGACGGTGACGCCGGTGAGGCGCTCGCCGGTGACCGGGTCGTAGGCGCCGGCCCCGGCCACCGCCAGAGGCCCCGCCTCGGGAAAGGCCGCACCGGCCGCGCCGGGGGCCAGCCGCGCCTGGAGGCCGCGCAGGCTCAGGGCGATCTCCAGGAACACCGGCGCGGCGGCGACGTGGACCAACCAGAGGCGCAGCACCACCGAGATCGCGACGACGGCGAGCACGAAGGCGCCCCCGGTGGCGGCGAGCGCGCCGACGTCCACGCTCTCGCCCTCGGCCGCCGGCCCGCGCCACAGGGAGGCGGCGAGCGCGATGGCCGGCAACAGGATGCCCAACGCCATGGAGGGCGCCCGCGCGTAGGCCAGGGCCGATTCGGACGCGGTCAGGGCCTCGCGCGCCACCCGCCCCTTGGCGCCGATGCGGGCCCGCTCGAAGGCCGCCGCACCGTGCGCCCGCACCGCCGGCATCCGCCGCACGAGGTCGGCCAGCGCGCGCTCGGCCGCCGCGCTCTCCCGGCGGCGCAGGGCCGAGCGGGCCTCGCTGCGGCGCAGGATCAGCGCCCGGGCGAGCCCGGCCGCGAGCAGACCGAGGGTCACCGCCGGCACCAGGCGCGGCGCGGCGAGATAGGCCAGGATCAGGGTGAGGAGGACCGACCCCATGGCCAACGCCGGGGCCAGGATGCCGAGGCCCAGCAGCATGTCCATCCGCGCGAGCAGCTGGCCGACGAGCTGGGTCAGGCCGCGCACCTCGTCGCGGGCGGCGGCCGGCGCGCGCAGGATCGCATCGGTGACGCGGCCGTTGAGGCGCTGGAGCGCCCGCGTCTGCGCGCGAAAGCACAGCCGCCCCACCGCCCAGCCCAGGGCGGCGGCCAGGGTGGCGGCCAGCGCCAGCCCGACGAGGGCGGCCAGGGTGAGTTCGACCACGGGCAGCGGCCAGCCCGGTAGTAGCACCGTCGGCTCCGCCCGCCCCGGCCAGGCGACGACCACCCGCAGGAACGGCACGATGCCCGCCTTGGGCGAGACCAGCACGGCGACGAGGTCGCGCAGGCACAGCAGGGTCGCCAGCGCCAGCGGGCCGCCAGCCCCCAGGGCGAGGGCGAGGGCGAGGGCGTGCTGGCGTCTCGCGGAATGCCAGGTGAAGAGGATCGGCCCGCGTTCCATCCCTGCCCCTGAGCGCCGCTGTCAGGGCCCCTTAGTGGATTGCGGGTGGGGGGAAAAGCGTGTCGGCGCACCTGACCCGCGCGCCGGTCGCCTCGCGGCATCGCCCCGGGCGCGGTTTCGCCCTACATCGCGTCGTCATGACCGATGCCTTCGCCCTCGACCCGCGCCTTTCCTCCGACACCGTGCACCTGGGCGACCTCGCCCTGTGCAGCGTCCTCCTGATGGACGACGCCCGGTTTCCCTGGCTGGTGCTGGTGCCGCGCCGGGCGGGCGCCAGCGAGATCACCGACCTCACGCCGGAGGACGGCACCGCTTTGATGGCCGAGATGCGCCTCGCGGTGGGCGTGATGCTCGCCCTGGCCAAGCCCGACAAGGTCAACGTCGCCGCCCTGGGGAACGTGGTGCCCCAGCTCCACGTCCACGTGGTCGGGCGGTTCCTGTCGGACCCGGCCTGGCCGGCCCCGGTCTGGGGGGTGGGCACGCCCTCCCCCTATCCGGCCCATGCCCGCGCCCAGATGGTCGAGCGCATCGCCACCCTGTTCGCGGCGGCCTGAGCCGATGGCTGATCGCCCCGACTACGGCCTCGGCTATGCCCGGAGCCGCCTCGTGCGCCACTCGGCCGAGCGCGAGGCGCCGCCGTTTCCGCCCGAGGCCGCCGAGGCGCTGACCGTCTGCGTCGCCCCCGACGGCATCGTGCTGTCCGGCGACACCGCTCTGCTGAGCCACGACCTCGCTCCCGGCGCGGGCGAGCGCAGCCTGACGATCTACCTCGGCCGGGTCGACGGGCGCCCGGTCTTCGCCGCCGCACTGACGGCAGAGGCCGGTGGGCGCTTCGACGTCGTGGACCTGCGCTCCCTCGCCTCGGCCGGCCGCGTGGCGCCGGACGAACTCGGGGTGGTGGCCACGGCCCGGTCGTTCCTCTCCTGGCACGCCAGGAACGGCTTTTGCGCACACTGCGGCACCGCGACCGCGGTGGCGGCGGCCGGCTTCAGGCGCGACTGCCCGGCCTGCGGCGCGCATCATTTCCCTCGCACCGATCCGGTCGCGATCATGCTGATCACCCGCGGCGACGCCTGCCTGCTCGGCCGCGGCCCGCATTTCCCGCCGGACATGTACTCGTGCCTCGCCGGCTTCATCGAGCCGGGCGAGACCATCGAGGACGCGGTCCGTCGCGAGAGCTTCGAGGAGGCCGGGGTGAGGATCGGCGCCGTGACCTACCTCGCCTCGCAGCCCTGGCCGTTCCCGTCCTCGCTGATGATCGGCTGCGTCGCCGAGAGCCTCACCGAGGCCATCACCCGCGACGCCGCCGAACTCGAGGACGCGCGCTGGTTCTCCCGCGACGAGGTCACGGCGATGATCGTCGGGGCCCATCCCGGCGGCCTTTCAACGCCGCCGCCGATGGCGATCGCGCATCTCCTGATGCGCAGCTTCGTCGCGGGAACGACCGTCGCCGCTTACGAGGAATACTTCACCGAGCAGCCGTAGGGCTTGGAGGTCTTCACGCTCACCGGCTTGCCGGCCGCGACCTCGGTCAGCGCCGCGTCGACGTAGTTCTTGGCGGTCTTGAGGTCGTCGAGGTTGGCGGTGGGCTTGTCGTCGATGGCCCCGTTGTAGACGAGAGTGCCGTCCCCGGTGATGACCACCATCTGCGGCGTGGTGCGGGCGTCGTAGGCCTTGCCGACGGTGCCCGTCGTGTCGAGCACGACGGCGGTGGGCGCGGCACCGCGCTCCTGGGTCAGGCGGTTGGCCTCCTGGCCTTCGACCGCGCCCTGCTCGCCGGGGGCGGAGGAAATCACGGTGAGCCAGACCACGCCGGCCTCGGTCCACTTCTTCTGCAGGGCCTGCATCGCCTGCCCGCCGTACATCTTCTTCACGAACGGGCAGTCGTGATTGGTCCATTCGAGCACGACGGTCTTGCCGGCGTAATCGGAAAGCCGGACGGCCTTGCCGTCGGCATCGGTGGCGGTGAAGACCGGGGCCGATTTCCCGATCTGGGGGCCCGCGGCCTTCGCGGCGAACGGCAGGGTCAGCAGGGCGGCGGCAACGGTCAGGGTCAGGCAGCGGCGGCGCGTGGTCGTCATCACTCTCACCTCGTCAAGGTCGCATCGAAAGCCGCGCTGCGGTCGGCGACGGCCAGGGGCAAAGGCTCCAGGGCGGCAAGGACCGCGCCCTGGGTGAGGATCTGCGGCAGCACGGCCGGTGCGGCTCCGCTGCCGTAGAGGAGATAGAGCGGCACGCCGTTGCGGCCATGCTTTTCCAGGAGCCGGGTGATCTCGGGGTTCTGGTTGGTCCAGTCGCCCTTGAGGTAGGTGACGCCGCGCGCCTTGAACGCCGCCTGCACCGCGTCGGTGCGCAGCGCCGTGCGTTCGTTGACCTGGCAGGTGATGCACCAGGCCGCCGTCATGTTCACGAACACCGGCTTGCCCGCGGCCACCAGGGCGTCGAGGCGGCTCTGGGTGAACGCTTCCGTGCCGCCGGCGACAGCCGTCCCCTCCGCCCGGTCCCGGTCGAGCCCGAGGGTGAGGGCGGCGACCGCCACCAGGGCGGCCACGGCCGCCCCGCGCCCGATCGCCCGCCCGGTCGGGGCGGCCGCGCCGGCCTTCTCCCAGGCCCAGGCGGCGAACCCGACGAGGACGAGGCCGAGGAGGGCCGAGAGCAGCCCGGTCGAGCCGACCTGCTGGGCCAGCACCCAGATCAGCCAGGCGGCGGTGGCGTAGAGCGGGAAGGCGAAGGCGCCCTTGAGCACGTCCATCCAGGCGCCGGGCCGCGGCAGGCGCCGCACCGCCGCCGGCCAGGTGGTGAGCACGAGGAACGGCAGGGCGAGGCCGAGGCCCAGGCTCGCGAACACGGTCAGCGCCACGCCGGCCGGCTGCGTCAGGGCGAAGCCCACCGCCGAGCCCATGAAGGGAGCGGTGCAGGGGGTCGCCACCACGGTCGCGAGGACGCCGGTGAAGAACGAGCCCGACAGGCCGGACTTGCGGGTGAGCCCGTCGCCGATCCCGGCGACCGAGCCGCCGAGGTGGAACACCCCGGACAGGCTCAGGCCCATGGCGAACAGGAGGTAGGCCAGGCCCGCCACCACCAGGGGCGATTGCAGCTGGTAGCCCCAGCCGATCGACGCCCCCGCGCCCTTCAGGGCGATGAGCAGGCCGGCGAGCCCCAGGAACATCGCCAGCACCCCGGCGGTATAGGCCAGCCCATGCAGGCGCACCCGCGCCGGCGGCTCGCCGGAATGGCGCACGAGGCTGAGCACCTTGATCGACAGCACCGGGAAGACGCAGGGCATCAGGTTGAGGATGATGCCGCCGAGGAAGGCGAGTCCGGCCGCCCCCCACAGGGTCAGGTCCGCCTCGGCGGGCGGGGGCGTCGCCACGGCGGCGTCGGCGGCGACGGGCACGGCCGAGACGGGCGGCGGCGGTGCCTCGCCCAGGGCGAACGACCGGGCCAGGGTCCCCTCCGGCGTCACCTCGTCGAAGGTGAGGACGCCGGGCAATTCGGCAGGCGGGGTCGCCTCGATGGTGGCGCGCGTCAGCGTCAGGCGCAGGCCGCGCCCGTCGACCGCGACATCCTGCGGGGCGGCGTGTTCGACGGCGGTCTCGGCATAGGGGAAGAAGGCGACGTTGCGGATCGCCTCGGGCGTCAGGCCGGGAGCCTCGAGGCTCACCACCAGCCGCTCGCCGTCCCGGCTCAGGGACGAGGGCCACGGCGAGGGTTTGGGCAGCGCCGCGCGGGCCTTGGCGAACAGGGCGCGGTTCTGCGGGTTGGGCGCGGCACTCGCCCCCTCCGGTGCGACGGGGACCGTCAGGCGCAGGTCGGCGGTGCCGGGCACGCATTCGCGCTCGCACACGAGGTAGCTGAGGCGGCCCGAAAGGGTCACGGGCTTGCCCGGCGCGAGATCGGCCGGGGGCGTCACCGTCGCGAGCAGCACGACCTCGTTCTCGAAGCCGAAGTTGACGAGGTGAGCCACCGGGATGCGGCTCGGGGTCGGCCAGTCGATGGCGCCGGCCGAAAATCCCTGCGGCAGGGTCCAGGCCATCTCCGGCGGCAGGCCGGAATCGCCGGGGTTGCGCCAGTAGACGTGCCAGTGCTCCCGCATCGCCATGCGGATGCCGATCGCGAACGGCTCGCCCGCCCGGATCGCGCCGGGCTCGGCCACCAGGCTGGCCTTGACGAGATCGGCCGGGAGCTTGAGGCCCTGGGCCGAGGCGCCGGACAGGCCGGCGATGGCGATGAGCAAGAGGGCGAGAAGCCGGGTCATCCGCGTCCTTCGGTTACACGCCTCTCCTCCCCCTTGCGGAGAGGAGTTGGAGGTGGGGTGGCCGGGGGACCCTGCGTCGAGACCGGCCGAACCACCCCGACATCCCCGCCCCCTCCCCGAAGGGGGGAGCGCCGTCAATCACCGCGACGTGTGCCTTTGTACATAGGCGCCGCAATTCCGCCGGCCAACGCGAGACCGCGGGACTGCGGCAAAGCCTACCGCTGGTTCGCCGCTCCGAGCGGCCGGGTTACGTCGTCGAGCCACGCCCGCGTCGCCGGCTCGAGGCCGGGGGAGAGCGCCGCGCGCACCCGGGCGTGGTAGGCGTCGATCCAGGCGATCTCGCCGGCATCGAGGAGACCCGTGTCGATCAGGCGCGGGTCGTAGGGGGCGAGCGTCAGGGTCTCGAAGCCGAGCATCGGCCGCTCGGCGCCGGCGATGGCCCGGGTCTCCACCAGGATCAGGTTCTCGATGCGGATGCCGTAGGCACCGGCGCGGTAGTAGCCCGGCTCGTTCGACAGGATCATGCCCGGCACCAGGGCGACGTGCCCGGTCTTGGCGATGCGCTGCGGCCCCTCGTGCACCGAGAGGAAGGCGCCGACGCCGTGGCCGGTGCCGTGGTCGAACTCGAGGCCGGCCTGCCACAGGGGCTGGCGCGCGAAGGCATCGATCTGCGCGCCGGTGGTCCCCTGCGGAAACACCGCGCGGGCGATGGCGAGGTGGCCCTTGAGCACCCGGGTGTAGCGGTCGCGCATCTCCTCGCTCGGGGTGCCCACCGCCAGGGTGCGGGTGATGTCGGTGGTGCCGTCGGCGTATTGGGCGCCGGAATCGATCAGGAACAGCTCGCCGTCCCGGACCGTGCGGTCGGTGCCCCGGGTGACGCGGTAGTGGACGATGGCGCCGTTGGGGCCGCTGCCCGAAATGGTCGGGAACGAGACGTCGCGCAATTCGCCGCCCCGGTCGCGAAAATCCTCCAGCGCCTCCACGGCGGCGATCTCGGTGAGGGAGCCGGCCGGCCGCCCATCGACCCAGGCGAGGAAGCGGGCGACCGCGAGGCCGTCTCGGTGGTGGGAGGCCCGGGCGCCGTCGATCTCGGCGGCGTTCTTGGCGGCCTTCATCGCCGCGATCGGATCGGGACCGAGATCGACGCTCGCACCCGCCGACTCGATCCGGCCCTTGAGCGCCACCGCCGCCGTGGCGGTGTCGAGGCGGATGCGTCCCGTCGTCAGGCCGGCGAGGGCGGCGGCGAAGGCGGCGCGCGGATGGATGTCGGCCAGCCCCGCCAGGGCGTCGCGCAGGTCAGGTGCGATGTCCTGCGAGGTGAGGAACAGCGCGGGCCGGCCCTCGCGGGGCAGGATCGCGTAGCCGAGCGCCAGCGGGGTGTGGGCGATGTCGGCCCCGCGCAGGTTGAACGCCCAGGCGAGGTTGTGGGGATCCGAGACGACCAGAGCGTCGCAGGCCGCCGTCTCCAGCACCGTGCGGATGCGTGCGAGCTTGCCCGCCACCGGCTCCCCGGCCAGGGCCTCGGGATGCAGCACCACCGGCCCGGCGGGTGCCGCCGGCCGGTCCGGCCAGACCGCATCGACGGGGTTGGCCTCCACCGCCCGGATCGTGGCGCCGGCCTTGGCCGCCGCCTTCTCCAGGCGGCCGACGCCTTCGGCGGTGTGAAGCCAGGGGTCGTAGCCGAGCACGGCGCCGGCCGGCAGATGGCCCGAGATCCAGGCCTCGACGGTGGTCTCGGCCAGCGCCACCGGGGTGATGTGGGCGGTGTCGACCTGCTCGGGGGCCTGCAGCGTGTAGCGCCCGTCCACCACCAGGGCCGCGGCATCCAGGAGGACGATGGCGGTGCCGGCCGAACCGGTAAAGCCCGTGAGCCAGGCGAGGCGCTCGGCGTTGGCCGGCACGTATTCCGACTGGTGCTCGTCGGCGCGCGGCACCACGAACCCGTCGAGGCCGGCCCCGCGCAGGGCATCGCGCAAGGCCCCGAGGCGGGCGCCACCCTCGCGGTGGCTCGGATCGTCGAAGGTCTGGAAGCGGCGGCGGCTCATCCCGCCAGGGTTAAGGCCGGCGTCCGCCACCGGCAAGCCGGCGAGGACGGTCTCAGAACGGCCGCGCCGCCGCACCGCCGCGACGCAGGACCAGGGTCGCCCAGCCCTCGATCAGGCCGTGGGCGGCCAGATGAAAGCCGCGGTGGCGGTAGGTGGAGAGCACGCCCGGCACGTCGCGCTCGATCAGGCCGGACAGGATCAGCACGCCGCGGCCGGAGACGGTGGCGGTGAGCGAGGGGGCGAGGCGCTTCAACGGCCTGGCCAGGATGTTGGCGAAGACCACGTCGAACCGGCGCGGGCGGTCGGCCAGCGCATGGCGCACGCCCGGCCCCTGGTAGAGCCGCACCAGGGGACCGAGCCCGTTGAGACGGGCGTTGCCGCGGGCCGTGAACACCGCCTCCGGGTCGAGGTCGCCGGCGATCACCGGCTTGCGCAGGGCCTTGGCGGCGGCGAAGGCGAGGATGCCGGTGCCGGTGCCGACATCGAGCACCTGCCCCGGCCGGCCGCGCTTGAGCACGGCGGCGAGCGCGCGCAGGCAGCCCAGCGTGGTGCCGTGGTGCCCGGTCCCGAAGGCGAGCGCCGCCTCGATCTCGATGGCGAGGTCGTTGACCCGCACCGTGTCGCGGTCGTGCGAGCCGTGGACGAGGAAGCATCCGGCCCGTACCGGCTTGAGGCCCTCCAGGGAGGCGCGCACCCAATCCTGCTGATCGATGGTCTCGAAGCTCGCCGCATCCGCCTGGTCGCCGACCACAGGGCGGATCATGTCGCGGATCATGGCCTCGTCGGGGGCGTCGGCGAAATAGGCCTCCAGGCGCCAGGTGCGGCCATCCTCGGCCTCGAAGGCGGCCACCGCCGTCTGGGTCGGATCGAACATCTCGCCGAGGAGATCCGTCATCGCCCGCGCCGAACCCTCGTCGGTCATCAGGCGCAGGACGTGTGTCGGGCGGTGGGGGGGCAGGCCTTCGAGCATGGTGCCGGCTCTATCACCGGCGAAGCTCCGCCGCCACCGGCGGCTTGCGTTCTTGAAACGTTCCAATCTTGCGGCGGCGCCGGAACACGGCAACGGGGGTCCGCGTTTTCGGTGGCTTCTCCGAGGTCGACCCGACATTCGAGGGTGCGTGTGCGTATGACGAACAAGAAAGCCGGCCGCAAAGCGTCGGTGGTGCTCGCGCCCGGGTTGTCGCTGCGGCGGCGGCGGGGACGCAAGACCGGGATGGAAACGTTGGGGGCACAGGCGCTGGCGGCGCCGGTGCCCGGGCCGCTGCTGGTTCTCCTGAGCCGGCTGCATCGCCGCGAGGACGTGTCCCATGACGAGGCCGAGGCGGCCGGCGGCTTGCCGCCGCGCAACCGCGACCTATGATGCCGCCGCCCCGCCACCGGGTCGACGGAGACGCTCGATGACGACTGCCACGCGACGACTCTGCCTCGCTGCCCTCCTCGCGATGACGCTGGGCGCGACACCGGTTCGCGCGCAGACGCCCGTGGTGGTGTTCGCCGCCGCCAGCCTGAAGAACGCCCTCGACGAGGCCGTCGCCGCCTGGTCGAAGGAGACCGGCAGGACGGCGAGGGTCTCCTATGCGGCCTCGAGCGCGCTCGCCAAGCAGATCGAGGCCGGCGCGCCGGCCGACCTGTTCTTCTCCGCCGACCTCGCGTGGATGGACGACGTGGCGGCCAAAGGCGGCATCCGACCCGAGACCCGCGTCGACCTCCTGCGCAACGCCCTCGTCCTGATCGCCCCCAAGGACGGCCCGGAGGCGATTCCCCTCGTGCCCGGCCTCGACCTCGCCGCGCGCCTCGGCGGCGGCCGGCTCGCGGTGGCCAACGTCGATGCGGTGCCCGCCGGCAGGTACGGCAAGGCGGCGCTGGAGAGCCTCGGGGCCTGGGCCGGCGTCAAGGACAGGCTGGCCCAGGCCGAGAACGTGCGCGCCGCGCTTCTTCTCGTCTCCCGCGGCGAGGCGCCGCTCGGCATCGTCTACGCCACCGACGCGGTCTCGGATCCGAGCGTGCGGGTCGTGGGCACATTCCCGACCGGCAGCCATCCCCCCGTGATCTACCCGTTGGCGCGCACCAGGGACTCGACCCACCCGGACGCGGCGGCACTGCTCGGCTACCTGCGCAGCGCGCCGGCGCGGGTGTTCTTCGAGCGGCAGGGTTTTGGCGTGATCGGCGCCGAGAACAGGACGTGAGCGCTTCGCGCGCTTTGTCATCACCACGCCGACCATCGTGACGGCCTGGCTCGGCCTCACGCCCGACGAGACCACCGCCATCTGGCTCAGCGTGAAGGTCGCCTCCATCGCGACCCTGGCGAGCCTCGGGCCGGGGCTGGCCGTCGCCATGCTGCTGGCGCGGGGAAAATTCGTCGGGCGAGCGTTCCTCGACGCCCTCGTCCATCTTCCGCTGATCCTGCCGCCGGTGGTGACCGGCTACCTGCTGCTGCTGACGTTCGGCCGGCGCGGCTGGGCGGGCGGGGTCCTGGCCGATCTCGGCATCGTGTTCTCGTTCCGCTGGACCGGGGCGGCGCTGGCCTGCGCCATCATGGGATTCCCACTGATGGTGCGCGCGATGCGCCTGTCGATCGAGGCCGTCGACCGGCGCCTCGAGCAGGCGGCGGCGACGCTCGGCGCCCGGCCGCTCGCGGTCTTCCTCACGGTGACGCTGCCCCTGAGCCTGCCCGGCATCCTCGCCGGGGCGGTGCTGGGGTTCGCCAAGGCGATGGGCGAGTTCGGCGCCACCATCACCTTCGTCTCGAACATCCCCGGCGAGACCCAGACCCTGCCCTCGGCGATCTATACCCTGACGCAGGTCCCCGGCGGCGAGGCCGGCGCCCTGCGCCTCACCCTGATCGCCGTGGCCATCGCCCTCGCCGCGGTGCTGGCCTCCGAGGTGCTGGCGCGGCGCCTCGCAGCGCGGATCGCGGGATGACCCTGTCCGTCGCGGCCGGCCTGACGCGGGGCACCTTCGCCCTCGACGTGGCGTTCGAGACCGGCCCGGGCCTCACCGCGCTGTTCGGACGCTCGGGATCGGGCAAGACCACGGTGATCGACCTCGTCGCCGGCCTCGTCCGGCCCGACCGCGGCCGCATCGTCCTGTCCGGCGAGACGCTCCTCGACACGCAAGGCGGCGTCAGCGTGCCGGCGCACCGGCGCGGCATCGCCACCGTGTTCCAGCAGGCCCGTCTCCTGCCCCATCTCACGGTGCGCCAGAACCTCGGCTACGGGCGCTGGTTCGCGCGGGCGCGGCCCGAGACCACCGGCCTCGACCCCGATACGGTCGTCGCCATCCTCGGCATCGGCCATCTCCTCGCCCGCCGTCCCGCCGGCCTGTCCGGGGGGGAGGCGCAGCGGGTCGCCATCGGCCGGGCGCTGCTCAGCCGACCGCGCCTCCTCCTGATGGACGAGCCGCTGGCCGCCCTCGACGAGGCCCGCAAGGACGAGATCCTGTCCTGCATCGAACGCCTGCGCGATGCGGCCGGGATCCCCATCGTCTACGTGAGCCACGCCGTCGCCGAGGTGGCGCGGCTGGCCGATACCGTGGTGGTGATGGAGGCCGGCCGCATCGCCGCCTCCGGCCCGGCCGATGCGGTCCTGCGCCGGACCGACCTCGTCCCGGTCGGCGACGGCGAGGCGGGGGCGGTCCTGGACCTCGTCGTGGCCGCCCACGACGCGGACTCCGGCCTGACGCGGATCGACGGGCGCGTCGGCACGCTGACGGTGCCGCGTCTCTCCCGGCCCGTCGGCAGCGCAGTGCGGCTGCGCATCCCGGCGCGCGACGTCCTCGTCGCGCTGGCGCCACCGGTGGGCCTGAGCGCGCGCAACGTCCTCCGGGGCCATGTGCTCGGCCTCGTGCCCTCGGTAGCGGCCACGGTGCTGGTCGAGATCGACTGCAACGGCGCCGTCCTCGCCGCCCGCCTCACGCGCGCCTCGGCACGCGACCTTCGCCTCGAACCGGGCCGACCGGTCTTCGCCATCGTCAAGAGCGTCGCCTTCGACCCGCAGGATGTGGGTCGCGGCCGGCCGCCGGTGATCGAGATCTGACGGGCGGCGCACTGGGGCTCGCCCACTTACCCTCCCAGCAGCGCCGATGAATTATCCCTTTTTGATCGCGTTCGGCGTCAAAAAGGGATAATCACAATCGAGACAAAGGCTTGCAGCGGACGACGGACGATCATTCGTTCCCTGGGCTCGATCGGTACGGCTGGGGGGATAGCATGCGGCCCTACAGTGAGTTGAACGGAGACCAGGCCCGCCAGGCGATCGATGTCGAGCAGGTGCTCGCCGCCTATCGCACTGCTTGGGAGCGACACCACCGTAGTTTTACGGGTTCGATGGCCTGGAAGTCCGTCAGCGGTCATCGCTACCTCTACCGGAAGCGGCAGGGCATCTGGTCCTCGCTCGGAGCACGCAGTCCGGAGACCGAACGGATCCATCGCCAGTTCCTCATCGGACGCCTGCAGTCTCGCTTTCGCGTCGCTCGGCTGGCCAAACGCCTCGATGCGATGGCCCCGGTGAACCGCGCCCTTGGCCTTGGGCGCGTACCGGTCATAGCCGGACGGATCCTGCGGCGGATCGATCAAGCCAAGCTCGGAGACGCCGCCCTCACGGTCGTCGGCACCAACGCCCTGTTCGCGTACGAACGCTTGTGTGGCGTTCAGGTCGCGAGCGGCCATCTGGCGACCGAGGACATCGACCTTCTCTACGACGCAAGGGTACGCCTGAAGCTCCTCGCGCCCGACATCGCCCGTGAGGGAGTGGTGGGCCTGCTGAAGAAGGTCGACCGCTCCTTCGACATCCTGGGCAAGGGCGGGTTTCGGGCCGTGAACCGCGATGGCTACATGGTCGATCTGATCGCGCCGATGCCGAGGAACAGGATGGCATCGATCCATCGTGCCCGATTGGGATCGGACGACAACGATCTTCAAGCCGTCGAGATCGAGGGCCTCGCCTGGCTCGTGAACAGTCCGAAAACCGCCGTCACCGTCGTCGATGAGCGCGGCTATCCCTTGACGATCACAGTGCCGGACCCTCGCGCCTTCGCCCTGCACAAGGCGTGGCTCGCAAAGCGCCCCGATCGTGATACCCTCAAGCGATCACGCGACGCCGCCCAGGCCAGCCTGGTGGCCGAGCTCCTGACCACACGCCTGCCGCACCTCCGGTTCGACGATCCGGCTCTCGGCGCCCTTCCCCTCGCCCTTCGCGACGAGGCGGAGGGGCTGATGGGCGGTCTTGCCGCCGCCCACGAGGAGGACGACGGCGCGCTGACCCCGGGTTGGTGAGGCCCTACTTCCCCGCCAGCAGCGGCGACCAGCTCGGGTCCGAGGCGTAGGAGGGGGTCGGCACCGGCTGTTCGACCTTGCCGGTGATGTCGACCATGTAGAGCTTGCCGCCGCCCTCGCCGCCCGGATCGCGGAAGAACACCACGTACTGGCCGTTGGGCGCGAAGGTCGGGCCCTCGTTGTGGAAGCCCTCCGTGAGCACGCGCTCGCCCGAGCCGTCCGGCTTCATCACGCAGATCGCGAAGGAGCCCTTGCGCTGCCGGGTGAAGGCGATGAGATCGCCCTTGGGCGACCAGGCCGGCTGCGAGGCCGAGCCGTCGCCGAAGGAGATCCGGGTCGGGTTCGAGCCGTCCGCCCCCATCACGTAGATCTGCTGCGAGCCGCCCCGGTCCGATTCGAACACGATCCGGCCGCCGTCCGGCGAGTAGGTCGGCGAGGTGTCGATGGCGTTGCCGTTGGTGATCGGCGTCTGCGCCTTCGAGCCGAGGTCCATGCTGACGATGTCGGCGTTGCCGCCCTGCTGCACGCTCATCACGATGCGCCGGCCGTCGGGCGAGAAGCGCGGGCTCGTGCTCATCGAATCGGCCCGCCCGATGGCCTGGCGCGCGCCGGTCTCGAGGTTGACGACCTGGATGCGCGGCTGCTGGCCCGTCGCCTGGGTCATGTAGGCGATGTCCTGGGTGGCCGGCGAATAGCGCGGCGCCACCACCGAGGTCTCGCCGCTGGTGAGCGCGCGCACGTTGGCCCCGTCCTGGTCCATCACCATCAGGCGCTTGCGGCGGTTCTCCTTGGAGCCGGATTCGTCGACGAAGGCGATGCGGCTGTCGAACCATGGCCCGAGGCCGGTGATCTTGGTGTAGACCGAGTCCGACACGAGGTGCCCGGTGCGCCGGGCGTTGGCCGGGTCGGTGCCGTACTGCTGGCCGGTGATCTGCTGGCCGCTCGTCACGTCCCACAGCCGGAACTCGACCTTGAGCCGCCCCGAGGCGTCGCGCCCGACCCGGCCGGTGACCAGGGCCTGCACGCCCGCCGCCCGCCATTTGTCGAAGCCCGGCACCGCATCGAAGCCCGGCGCCTCGGGGAACTTGCCCTTGTCCAGCGGCGTGAAATAGCCCGAGCGCCGCAGGTTGTTGGTCACCACGCTCGACACCAGCAGGCCGAGGCTGGCGTCGCCGGAAAACTCGGTGATCGCGATCGGCATCGGCTGGAACGCGCCGCCGCCGATGCGCAGTTGCAGCTGCGCCTGCGCCGGGGCGACGAATCCCAGGCAGACGAAGGCCAGGGCGGCGAGGAGCGTCGCGAGGGCGAACGGGCGTCGGTGAGAGCTGTGCGGCATGGTCCAATCCGAGAAGGTGTCGAAGCATCGCACGAGCGTGAGGCTGGCGCGTCGCACTCGCCTCCCCCCGTGTGGGGAGGAGTTGGAGGTAGGGGTGGTCCGCTGGTTGGGGGCGGCAGGGTCAGCCGGCCACCCCCACCCGCGATCCCTCCCCACGCGGGGAAGGGACGGGCGAGACACCGGCGCTTACGCCCGGGAGAACTCGAACTCCGCGTTGATGGCTTTCCAGTCGTTGTAATAGGGCGCGTATTGGGCCGGGATGCGGTAGGGCGCGCAGCGCCGCACCGCGCGCAGGGCCGCCTGCGCGATCGACTGGTCGATGGCGTTGGCGCCGCCGCGCAGGAGCCGCGGCTCGGTGGACAGGGTGCCGTCCTGGTTCAGGCGGATGTCGAGCATCGGCAGCACGACCCCCTGCGCCGCGCCGGGAGGCGCCGAATAGCACCGCTCGATCTGCTGCTGCAGCATGCCGACCAGCGCTTCGCGCAAGGACGGTGACAGGCGCTGCGAGGTGCCCGTGGCGGCGCCCAGGGCCGCCGTGCGCTGGACGTCGCGGCCGGTGGCACCGGTGGATTGCGAGGCCGCCTTCGAGGCGAGCAGCTGTTGGATGTCGCCGGCGCTGAACTTCTCGGCGAGCTCGGCCTGCTTGCGCGCCTTGGCCTCGGCATCGGATTTCGCTTTTGCCTCGGCGAGCGCCTTGGCCTTCGCCTTGGCGGCGGCCTCGGCCTTGGCCTTGGCGGCCGCTTCGGCCTTGGCCGTCGCCTCGGCCTCGGCGGCCTCCTTCTGGCGTTCGGCCTTGGCTTCGGCCACGGCCTTCGCCTGTTCGGCGGCCGCCCTGGCCTGCGCCTCCGCGACGGCCTTGGCCTGGGCTTCCGCCTTCGCCTTGGCGGCTTCCCTAGCCGCTTCTCTGGCCGCTTCCTTGGCCGCCTCTTTCGCGGCTTCCTTCGCTGCTTCCTTGGCGGCTTCGGCCTTGGCCTGTGCCTCGGCCCGCTCCATCAGTTCGGCCATCTGCTCGCGCTTGACCGCCTCGGCCTTGGCGGCTTCCTTGGCCGCTTCCTTGGCGGCCTCTTTCGCAGCCTCCTTGGCCGCGGCCTTCGCGGATTCCTTGGCGGCTTCGGCCTTGGCGGCGGCAGCCTTGGCCGCGGCCTCCCTGGCGGCCTCGGCCTTCGCGGCTTCGGCTTTCGCGGCCTTCTCCGCCGCCTTGGCGCGCTCGGCCTCCTCCACGGCGGTGGGATCGGCCTCGCTCACGCGCAGGGGCATCTCGTCGGCGGCGGCGACCTTCATCTCGGGCGGGCGCTTGGGAGGCGCCGGTGCATCGACCGCGGCGTTCTCGGGCTCGCGTTCCTCGGGCTTGTCGGAGGCACGGTCGGCGCGGGGTTTCGCCTCCGGCTGCGGCGTCTGTCCGTCGCGCGCGCCCTTGGTCAGTTCGGAGAACTGCTGCTCGGTCATGACCTCGACGGGCACGCCCTCGTCGGCATCCGGCAGGGCCGGCGCGGCGACGGCGAACAGCGCGGCGGCCAGCAGCGCCACATGGGTGGCGGCCGAGATCCAGACGCCCGGCTGGCTGCGGTCGAAGGGGAGCTGCACCGGTGCCGCGCCCGCTACTTCTGGTCCGGCTCGGTGACGAGGGCGACCTTCTTGAAGCCGCCTCCCGTCACGATCGCCATCACCTGGGCGACCCGGCCGTAATCGACCCGCTTGTCGCCGCGCACGAACACCCGCTCCTCGAATCCGGCCTTGGCGGTCTCGGTGAGCTTGCCCACGATGGTCTCGTCGGTGAGTTCGTCCTCGCCGAGGAAGATCTGGCCGCTCTGGCGGATCGACAGGGTCACGGGCTTGGTGTCCGAGTTGAGGGGGCTCGCCTTCGATTGCGGCAGGTCGAGGGGCACGCCCACCGTCATCATCGGCGCGGCCACCATGAACACGATGAGCAACACCAGCACGACGTCGATGAACGGCGTCATGTTGATCTCGTTGATGGCGCCGCCGCGACGGGCGCGCCGCCGGCGCTTGCCGCCGCCCTGTACCGCTCCGTGGGCCATGATCGTCGTCCTTCGGGGCTCTTCGGGGTCAGGCGACGAGGGACAGCCGCTCGTCGATCTGCCGCGAGAGGATGGCGGAGAACTCGTCGGCGAAACCCTCGAGCCGCGACTGGAACTTCGAGACCGAGGATTGCAGCTTGTTGTAGGCGAGCACCGCGGGGATGGCCGCGAACAGGCCGATGGCGGTGGCGAACAGCGCCTCCGCGATGCCCGGCGCCACCACGGCCAGCGACGTGTTCTTCGAGGCGGCGATGGCGGTGAAGGCGGTCATGATGCCCCAGACCGTGCCGAACAGACCGATGTAGGGGCCCGCCGAGCCGATCGAGGCGAGGAACAGGAGCCGCGATTCGAGGCGCTCGACCTCGCGCTGGATGGTCACGTCGAGGACCTTGTCGATGCGCTGCGACAGGCTCTGGATCTGGCGGCCCGAGCCCTCGAACGAGCGCTTCCACTCGCGCATGGCCGCCACGAACAGGGCGCCGAGCCCGATCGGCTGGCGGTCGTTGAAGGAGCGGTAGAGCTCCTCCAGCGAGCGGCCGGACCAGAACGCCTCCTCGAAGGCGTCCATCTCGGCCTTGGTGCGGCGATACAGCAGCGTCTTGTCGACGATCACCGACCAGCTCCAGACGGAGGCGCCGATCAGGCCGATCATCACCGCCTTCACGACGAAGTGGGCCTGCCAGAACAATCCGAACAGGCTCATGTCGGCTGCGGGCAACGCCTGCATGGCATCGGCGGAGGTCATGGCGGGTCCTCGTCCAGGGTCGCCGGTACGGCCGTCCCTCGCGCTCTCGACGATCCGAGCGGTCGATCCGCCGAGCGGCCGATCCCTTAGGATCGATGCACTTGGAATCGCGCGGGATTCTGTCGAAAGTATGGGTCGGCCACCGGGCGGTCTCGCCACCCTGCATGACGGCATAGGGTTAACGCTCCCTTGCCGGGGCTCGGGATGCCGCCCGCGAACGCTGCATCGCAGCATCGGCGAGCGCCCGGGCCTCGAACCTCAGCCCGCCAAGCCCCGGACCGCCGTGCGCGAAACGTCCGGGGCCACGAGGGACGGCGGGATCAGCTCCGCTCGCGCCGGATCTGGGCGCCGCAGCGGCCGAGCTTGGCCTCCAGGGCCTCGAAGCCGCGGTCGAGGTGGTAGACCCGGTTGATCTGGGTCTCGCCCTCCGCCGCCAGCCCGGCGATGACGAGGGAGACCGAGGCGCGCAGATCGGTGGCCATCACCGGCGCGCCCCGGAGGCGCTCGACGCCCTCGACGATGGCCAGGTCGCCCTCCAGCCGGATCCTGGCGCCGAGGCGGGCCAGTTCCTGCACGTGCATGAACCGGTTCTCGAAGATGGTCTCGCGGATGTGCGAGCGGCCCTTGGCGAGGGTCATCAGCGCCATGAACTGCGCCTGCAGGTCGGTGGGGAAGCCCGGGAACGGATCGGTGGTGACGTCCACCGCGGCGATGCCGCCGCCGTTGCGCCGGATGCGGATGCCGTCGGCGGTGGAGGTGACCTCGGCGCCGGTGGTGGTGAGGATGTCGAGGGCGCTGTGCAGGAGGTCGGCGCGGGTGTTCTCCAGGGTGACGTCGCCGCCCGTCATCGCCACGGCCATGGCGTAGGTGCCGGTCTCGATCCGGTCGGGCAGCACCTCGTGGCGGGCGCCGTGCAGGCGCGAAACGCCCTCGATGGTGATCCGCGGCGTGCCGGCCCCCTCGATCCTGGCGCCCATCTTGGTGAGGCAGGCGGCCAGATCCACCACCTCCGGCTCGCGGGCGGCATTCTCGATCAGGGTCGAGCCGTTGGCGAGCGCGGCCGCCATCAGGGCCACATGGGTGCCGCCCACCGTGACCTTGGGGAAGTCGATCTCACCGCCGCGCAGGCCGTTCTTGGCCTTGGCGATGACGTAGCCGCCGTCGATCTCGATGGTGGCGCCCAGGCGCTCGAGCGCCATCAGCAGCAGGTCCACCGGACGGGTGCCGATGGCGCAGCCGCCCGGCATCGAGACCTTCGCCTCGCCGAAGCGCGCCAGCAGCGGCGCGATCACCCAGAAGCTCGCCCGCATGGTGGAGACGAGGTCGTAGGGCGCGGTGGTATCGATGACGTTCGAGGCGGTGAGCCGGATGGTCTGGCCCGTCTCGGTGGTCTGGCCCGGGCGCTTGCCCACCACCATGTGGTCGACGCCGTGGTTGGACAGGATGCGCAGCAGCGCCTGGATGTCGGCGAGCCGCGGCACGTTGACGAGTTCGAGGGACTCGCCCGTCATCAGGCTGGCGATCATCAGGGGCAGCGCCGCGTTCTTGGCGCCCGAGATCGGGATCACCCCGTGGAGCGGCGCGCCGCCGGTGATGTGGATACGGTCCATCGTCGTCCCTTGTGGGCGGGTGGCGCGCTCGGGCGCCGGTCGCCGGTTCCTTCAAGCTCGATGCGCCGAGCTATACGGTATTTCGTGGTCGAAAAGGGGAAGCCGGCTCGTCACCGGCATCCGGCGGGTCGCGGCGGCCCCCGTCCCGCCCCGGCGGCGGGGCCTCGGCACGGGCCCGCGACTGATCCTTGCGCCGCCGCAGGTTGTCGCGCAGGGCCGCCTTGAGTCGGTCCGCCCGGTCGTCGGTCTTGTCGGCCATCCGTCGGTCCGTGTGGCTGAAATGCCCTGCCCGAGGCCCTCGCGATGCCGGCCTCGCGCGACCCTTCGTCGCCATGACGCCGTAGCGGCTTTCGCGCGATCCCTCAACGGATGCACACCAGGGCCGCTTGACGCGACTTGAACCAATTCCAGATTGGCCTGTATCGTCAGGAGCGCCGGAGACCCCGGCACACCGATCGAATGTTAACGTCAGCCGAGGCAGAATCAGACGGCGCCACCCTCTTCCGACGAAGACCGCCGGCGCCGCGGCTCCCGACTCCCGGGGGCCAACACTGTGAGAGATCTGCCCGACCGGCCGCGCGATAGCACCGCACGGCCCGACACAGCCCATAAGGACGGTTGCCCGTGAATCGGATGCCCGCGATGACCCAGATCGTCCCGATGACGACTCTGACACAGGACTCAGGCTCCAGCCGCACCGACTACGACGCCTACTTCCGGTCCGCCCTCGACCGCCTGCACGGCGAGCGCCGCTACCGCGTCTTCGCCGACATCGAGCGCATCGCCGGCCGCTTTCCCATCGCGCACTGGCGCCGGCCCGACGGGGCGACCTCCGAGATCACGGTGTGGTGCTCGAACGACTATCTCGGCATGGGCCAGCACCCGGACGTGGTCGGCGCCATGACCCAGACGGCCGCGCGCTGCGGCGTCGGGGCCGGCGGCACCCGCAACATCGCCGGCAACAACTCGCCGCTGGTGGACCTCGAGCGCGAACTGGCCGACCTGCACGGCAAGGAGGCGGGCCTCGTCTTCACCTCGGGCTACGTCTCGAACCAGGCCGGCATCTCCACCATCGCCAAGCTGCTGCCGAACTGCCTCATCCTGTCGGACGCCTTCAACCACAATTCGATGATCGAGGGCGTGCGCCATTCCGGCTGCGAGAAGCGCGTCTTCCGCCACAACGATCTCGCCCATCTCGAGGAGCTGCTGCGCGCCGCCGGCGACCGGCCCAAGCTGATCGCCTTCGAGAGCGTCTACTCCATGGACGGCGACGTCTCCGACATCGGCGCGATCTGCGATCTCGCCGACCGCTACGGCGCCATGACCTACCTCGACGAGGTCCATGCGGTCGGCCTCTACGGTCCGCGCGGCGCCGGGATCGCCGAGCTCCACGGCGTGATGCACCGGGTCGACGTGATCGAGGGCACGCTCGCCAAGGGCTTCGGCTGCGTGGGCGGCTACATCACCGGATCGACCATCCTGTGCGACGCGGTGCGCAGCCACGCACCGGGCTTCATCTTCACCACCGCGCTTCCCCCCGCCATCGCGGCGGCGGCCCGCGCCTCGGTGCGCTACCTCAAGCGCTCGGGCACCGAGCGGGCGGCGCACCAGCGCCAGGCGGCGCAGACCAAGCGCGCCCTCGAGGCCGCGGGCCTGCCGGTGCTGCCCACCCAGACCCACATCGTGCCCCTGATGGTGGGCGACGCCGAACTGTGCAAGGCGGCGGCCGACCACCTGCTCGAGCGCCACGCCATCTACATCCAGCCGATCAACTACCCCACCGTTCCCAGGGGCACCGAGCGCCTGCGCATCACGCCCTCGCCCTTCCACGACGACGCCCACATCGCCCGCCTGACGGCGGCGCTGGTCGAGACCTGGGACACCCTCGACCTGCCGCGGGCCGGCACGGTGTTCGTCGAGGCGGCGGAATAGGCGGTCGATCCGCCGCCCGCCGCCCCGGGGCTCCTCATCCCCTTTCCGGTTGATCACTTCGTGATGCGGACATGGGCTTCGCTCAGGCGCCGCGCGGGCTCGGTGATACGGTTCCCACTTGATTTGAGCGGAAACCATATCAGTACTGCCAAAAAATCCGCTGCAGCTCCTTGCTGTCCTGGGTCTTCGTCAGCGCCACCGCCGCCAGGATCTTGGCCTTCTGCGGGTTGAGGTCGTGGGCCACCACCCAGTCGTATGTGTCGTCGGGCTGCTCGGCGTTGCGCAGCACGAAGCCGTCGCCGACCCGCGACGAGCGGATGACCTGCACGCCCTTGGACCGGATGTCCTTGAGGGTGTCCACGAGGTAGCCCGCCACCGAGCCGTTGCCCGTCCCGGCGTGGACGATCGCCTTGGCGCCGCCGGCCACGGCGGCGGCGTAGGGCGCCGGGTTCATGTTGCCCGAGCCGTAGACGATGGCGACCTCCGGCAGCGTCTCGATGGCGTCGATGTCGAACTCCGAGGTGGTGCCGTGGCGCTTGACCGGTGCGCGGAACCAGTAGGTCTTGCCCTCCACCACCATGCCGAGCGGACCCCACTGGCTGAAGAAGGCCGAGGGCTTGATGTTGACGCGCTTGGTGGTGTCGCGGCCGGCCTGGATCTCGTCGTTCATCGTCAGCAGCACGCCCTTGGCCCTGGAATCCTTGGCCGCGGCCACCACCACGGCGTCGAGGAGGTTGAGCGCCCCGTCCGCCGAGATCGCGGTGGAGGGGCGCATCGAGGCGACCATCACGATGGGCTTGTCGGTCTTGACCACGAGGTCGAGGAAGAAGGCGGTCTCCTCCACGGTATCGGTGCCGTGGGTGATCACCACGCCGTCGACGTCGTCGCGCTTGACCAGGGCCGACACCTGCTTGGCGAGCTGCACCAGCTGGACGTTGGTGAAGCTTTCCGAAGCGATCTGGAAGGCCTGCTCGCCGCGGACCTCGGCCACCTGGGCGATGGCGGGCACGGCGGCGATCAGCTTGTCCACCGGCACCTTGGCGGCCTGGTAGGTGGCGCTGTTGGCGGCATCCGCCCCGGCGCCGGCGATGGTGCCGCCGGTGGCGACGATGACGACGCGGGCCTTTTGCCCGGCCGCCGCGGGCTTGTCCGTCGCCGCCGCGGGCTTCTCCGTCGCCGCCGCGGGCCTGTCCGTCGCCGCCGCGGGCTTGCCCGGATCAGGCCCCTCGAGGGCACGGGCGCCGCCGCCGGCGAGGAGGAGGGCGGCGAGGCTCGCGCTCGCGAACAAACGGAGGTGGGGGGCGGGCGCCGAACGAGTCATGCGAGGGTCTCCTGGGGCGTGTCACGGCGCCGGGCCGCAGGCCGCGCGGCGCAGGCCAGCCATAGTGCAAAAACGTGGCCGCCGGCACCAGCGGCCCGACGCGAGCAGGCGGCTTCGACGGACCGGCCGGCGCGTCGAGCGTCTCCGGCCAAGATTCGGCCGGTCACATCCTGCGCTGCACCATGAACTGGCGGCATCGCGGCACTATAGTCGCGATGTCCGCGCCGTTCTGCTGGTCGACCAGGCAAGCAGTGGCGGTTCTTTACGGTCCGGTGAAGAAATTTGACTGGACTTCCCGCCGGCCTGCGGCAAAACCTCATGCCCTTGAGCGATTGTGCCGGCGCTCGCCCCGAGGGTGGACGTGCGGCGAGTGAGGGCGTCTCGCCGATGAAGAAGAACAAGGTGATCTCGGCCGAGGAAGCGATCGCGCTGATCCGGCAGAACGACGTGGTCACCACCACCGGCTTCGTCCAGAGCTGCATTCCGGAGGCCCTGCACGCGGCCCTCGAGAAGCGGTTCGTCGACACCGGTGCGCCGCGCGACCTCACCCTGATCATGACCGCCGGCGCGGGCGACAGCAAAGGCCTCGGCACCGGGCGCCTGCACCACGAGGGCCTGCTCAAGCGCGTCATCGCCGCCAATTTCGGGCGGATGCCGAAGGTCGCCAAGGCCGCCCAGGAGAACAAGATCCTCGGCTACAACCTGCCCCAGGGCGTGATCTCGCAGCTCTACCGGGCTTGCGCCGCCGGCCAGCCGGGGCTGTTCTCGAAGGTCGGCCTGCAGACCTACGTCGACCCGCGCCACGGCGGCGCCAAGGTCAACACGGTGACCAGCGACGACATCGTCAAGCTCGTGGAGGTCGATGGCGAGGAGTGGCTGTTCTACACCGCCACCAAGATCGACGTGGCCTTCATCCGCGGCACCTCGGCCGACCCCTCGGGCAACATCTCCTTCGAGAAGGAGGCCCTGACCCTCGACTGCCTCGCCCAGGCGATGGCGGCGCGCAACAACGGCGGCATCGTCATCGCGCAGGTGGAACGCATCGTCGAGGACGGCTTTTTGCTGCCCAAGGACGTGCGGGTGCCCGGCATCCTGGTCGATTGCGTGGTTCTGGCCGAGCCCGAGATGCATCGCATGAACTACGGCGTGCAGCACGATCCCGCGCTCGCCGGCCAGATCCGCGTGCCGGTGACCGGCATGAAGAAGATGGCCCTCGACGCCCGCAAGATCGTGGCGCGCCGCGCCGCCTTCGAGCTGCCGCCCAACGGCGTCGTCAACCTCGGGGTCGGCGCGCCCGAGGGCATCGCGGCGGTGGCCAACGAGGAGAAGGTGACCCCCTACATCACGCTCACCACCGAGGCCGGTGCGGTGGGCGGCGTGCTCGCCTCCGGGTCGAGCTTCGGGGCGGCCACCAACGCCGACTGCGTCATCGACCAGAACCAGATGTTCGATTTCTACGACGGCGGCGGCCTCGACATGACCTGCCTCGGCTTGGCCGAATGCGACCAGCACGGCAACGTCAACACCAGCATGTTCGGCGGCCGGCTCAACGGCTGCGGCGGCTTCATCAACATCAGCCAGAACGCCCGCTCCGTGGTCTTCGCCGGCACCTTCACGGTGGGCGGGCTCGAAATCGCCATCGAGGATGGCAAGGTCCGCATCGTCCAGGAGGGACGCTCGCAGAAATTCCTGCCGGCGGTGGAGCAGATCACCTTCAGCGGCCCCTACGCGCAGTCGCGCTCGCAGCCGGTGATCTACGTCACCGAACGCTGCGTCTTCCAGCTGCGCGAGGAGGGCCTCGAACTGATCGAAGTCGCGCCGGGCATCGACATCGAGCGGGACATCCTGCCCCACATGGGCTTCCGGCCGATCATCAACCAGCCCTCCCTGATGGACGCGCGCATCTTCCGCGACGAGCCGATGGAGCTGTTGTCCGACCTCCTCAACCTCAACCTGCCAGAGCGGGTGAGCTACGACAGCGAGCGCAACATCCTGTTCCTCAACCTCGAGGGCTGGCACTGCCGCGTGAAGAGCGACATCGACGACCTGCGCAAGGTGCTGGTCGACGCCTGCAAGAAGGCGGGCAAGCGCGTCAACTCCGTGGTCAACCACGACGGGTTCCGGATCAACGAGAACCTCTACGACGACTATGCCAGCATGATCCAATACCTGTCGGCGAACTACTACCTCACCACCACCCGCTACGCGACGAGCGCGTTCCTGCGCCTGAAGATGGAGGAGGCACTGAACCGCCGCGGCCTCGCCCCGCACGTGTTCGAGCGCAAGGAAGACGCGCAGGCCTTCCTGGAAGGCGCCGACCGCAAGATAAGGCGCGCTTCGACCATCATCGCATCGGCGGCGTAAGGGACCGAATCCTCCCGTGGGGCGGGGAGCCGCCGTTCCCCTGCCCCACGGAGACAAGGGAAGAGCGACCGGCGGCTAATCCGTCCAGCCGTAGTCCTCGGCCCGCGTCGCGCCGCGGTGGAACGTCAGCCTGCGATCGTATTCGAGGGGATCCTTGGGCTGCACCAGGGCGCCGGGCGGCACGTTGAGCCAGTCCACCAGCCGGGTCAGCATGAAGCGCAGGGCCGCACCCCGGCACAGGATCGGCAGGGCCGCGACCTCGGCCGGCTCCAGCCGGCGCACCGCTTGGTAGCCGGCGATCAGGGCCTCGCCCCTGTCGCGATGAAATGCGCCCTCGGCATCGAAGCACCAGGCGTTGAGGCAGATCGCCAGATCGTAGGCGAAGGCGTCGGTGCAGGCGAAGTAGAAGTCGATCAGCCCCGACAGGGCGTCGCCGATGAAGAACACGTTGTCGGTGAACAGGTCGGCGTGGATGACCCCGCCGGGCAGGCCCTGCGGCCAGCCGGCCTGGAGCACGGCGAGGTCGGCGCGGGTGCGGGCGGCGAGGCCGGGCGCCACCGAATCGGCCTGCGCCTCGGCCTGGGCGAACAGCGGCCCCCACGCCTCCACCGACAGGCCGTTCGCGCGGACCATGGGAAAGTCGGCTCCGGCCGCGTGCAGGCCGGCCAGCGCGCGGCCGAGTTCGGTGCAATGGTGCAGGCCGGGGCGCTTGACCGATACCCCTTCGAGGAAGCTCACGATGACCGCCGGCCGGCCGCACAGGCGCCCGAGGGCCTCGCCGTCGCGCCGGCGGATCGGCTGCGGGCAGGCGAGGCCGCGGGCGCAGAGGTGCTCCATCAGGTTGAGGAAAAACGGCAGGTCGCCCTCGTTCACCCGCTTCTCGTAGAGGGTGAGGATGTAGGAGCCGGCGGTGGTGTGCAGGAAGAAGTTGGTGTTCTCGACACCCTCCGCGATGCCCTTGAAGGAGAGCGGCGTGCCGATGCCGTAGCCGGCCAGGAAGGCGGTCAGGGCCTCGTCGGAAACCTCGGTGTAGACGGCCACGGCGCGAGTCGCTTCAGTTGTCCGGTCTGCCAAAACGAAGGGGCGCCTGAGAAGGCGCCCCGGGGCTATTCCGGCCGATGCCGGCAGAGGGCCTGCCGCGTCAGGCGGCGGCGTCGCTGCGCAGCTCGCGCGGCAGCGGGAACGACATGTCCTCGACCACCGTCGAGACCGTGTCCACCGTCACCTCGTAGCGGGCGGCGAAGGCGTCGATGATCTCCTCCACCAGCACCTCGGGCGCCGAGGCGCCGGCGGTGAGGCCGAGGCGGCGGATGTTGGTGAAGGCGTCCCAGTCGATCTCCTCGGCCCTGAGCACCAGGCGGGTGATGGGGCAGCCGACCCGCTCGGCGACCTCGCGCAGGCGCTGCGAGTTCGAGGAGTTCGAGGAGCCGACCACGATCACCGCATCGACGAGCGGCGCCACCTGCTTGACCGCCTCCTGGCGGTTGGTGGTGGCGTAGCAGATGTCGTCCTTGTGCGGCCCGGTGATGCTCGGGAATTTCTTCTTGAGCGCCTCGACGATGTGGTGGGTGTCGTCGACCGAAAGCGTGGTCTGCGTCACCCAGGCGAGGTTTTCGCGGTTCTCCGGCTCCAGGGCGGCGATCTGCTCCAAGTCCTCGACCAGGGTGATCGAGCCCTTGGGCAGCTGGCCCATGGTGCCCACCACCTCCGGGTGGCCGGAATGGCCCACCAGCAGCACGTGGCGGCCACGCTTGTGGTGGATCTCGGCCTCGCGGTGGACCTTGGTCACCAGCGGGCAGGTGGCGTCGATGGTTGTGAGCCCGCGCGCATCGGCGTTGTTGGGCACGGTCTTGGCGACGCCGTGGGCGGAGAAGATCACCGGAGCGGAGCCGTCCGGCACCTCGTCGAGCTCGCGCACGAACACCGCACCTTTGCGCTTCAGGCTCTCGACCACGTACTTGTTGTGGACGATCTCGTGCCGCACGTAGACCGGCGGCCCGTAGATGGCGAGCGCCCGCTCCACCACGTCGATGGCCCGCACCACGCCGGCGCAGAAGCCGCGCGGCGCGCACAGCAGGATTTCCAGCGGGGGCTTTCCCGATCCGGAGGCAGGCGCAGTCAGTGTGGTGATATCGCTCATGATAACCGGGATGTGGCGAGGCGGGGCCGCCCCTGTCAACCGCTTATAGCGGGAAACCGCGCGCGGGGCACCGTCGCCGTCGCCAAACGCATGGCGAGGCTCACCGCGGCGGGAAACGGCAGGGTCGGCTCGGGGCGAAATCCGCACCTCCGCCTGGACCTCTCGGCCGCCCGCCCATGTTACATTGGGATGAACGACGCCGTTCCCATCCGAATCCCGGGCAGCGCCATGCGGATCGCCGCCACCGCCCGAACGGTCGGCATCATGGCCGCCGAGCGGGCCGATGCCCTCGACCGGTCCGGCGCGTTTCCGTCCGAGGACGTGGCGCTCTGCCACGAGGCCGGGCTGCTGGCGGCCCCCCTGCCCGCCGACCTCGGCGGGCTCGACCTGTGCGCCCCTCGGCACGCCCCGATCCTCCTCGACGTGCTGGCGCACGTCGGGCGCGGCAGCCTCGCGCTGGGGCGGCTCTACGAGGGGCACGTCAACGCGCTGGCGCTGGTGCTGCGCTACGTGCGGGGGCCGGTCGCCGAGCGCCTGGCGGCGGACGCCCGCGCCGGGCACCTGTTCGGCGTCTGGAACACGCAGCCGCCGGAGGGCGGGCTCGCCATCGACGGGCCGGCGGCGGCACCCCGGCTCGTCGGCTGCAAGTCGTTCGCCTCCGGCGCCGGCTCGGTCACCCGCCCCCTCGTCACCGCCCGGCTGCCGGACGGGCGCCAGCAGATGCTGGTGGTCGATCTCGAGGCCGGCACCCGGATGGACCTGTCGGGCTGGCGGGCGCACGGCATGCGCGCCTCCGCCTCCGGCACCCTCGACTTTTCCGGCATCCCGGTCGATCCTGCCATGACGGTCGGCGAGCCGGACGACTACTTTCGCGAGCCGGATTTCTCGGGGGGCGCCTGGCGCTTCACCGCCGTGCAACTCGGGGGGATCGAGGCGGTGTTCGACGCCATGCGCGCCCATCTCGTCGCCACCGGCCGCGGCGGCGACCCGCACCAGCGCGCCAGGGTCGGCGAGGCCGCCATCGCCGTCGAGACCGCCCGCCTGTTTGTCGGCCGCGCGGCCGACCTGATCGCCGAGGGCACGGCCGCGGCCGACCGGCTCATCGCCTACGTCAACCTCACCCGCCTCGCGGTGGAACGGGCCGGCCTCGACGTCCTGGAGAAGGCGCACCGCTCGGTCGGCCTTTCCGGCTTCCTGCAGGACCATCCCCTGGAGCGGCTGAGCCGGGATCTCGCGACCTACCTGCGCCAGCCGGGGCCGGACCGGGCGCTCACCGATGCCGCCGCCTACGTGCTCGCCGACCCCTCCCCCGCCGATGCTCTGTGGCATGGGCGGGACACGGCCTGAGGCCATGGGCGGGACGATGACGGACACAGCGACCGTCCTGCGTCACCCGCTCTGGCTCCGCTTGACCCATTGGGTGAACGCGGCCGCTTTCCTGGCGCTGGTGGTCAGCGGCATCGCGATCCTGCTGGCGCTGCCGCGCCTGTTCTGGGGCGAGACCGGCGCCAACGGCGCGCCCGCCGCCTTCGACCTGCCGCTGCCCGTCAACCTCGAACAGACCGGCTGGGGCCGCAACCTGCATTTCCTCGCCGGCTGGGTGCTGGTGCTCAACGGGGCGGTCTACCTCGTCACCGGCGCCCTCACCGGCCGCCTGCGCCGCGCGGTGGTCCCCGACCGCGACCAGATCGCCCCCGCCCGCCTCGCCCGCGAGATCGCCGACCACGCCCGGCTCACGCCCGCCCGCGGCCGCGAGGCGCTACGCTACAACGCCCTGCAACGGATGGCGTATTTCGGCGTCATCGCGGTCCTGATCCCGACCATGATCCTCTCCGGGCTGACCATGTCGCCCGGCGTCACCGCCGCCTACCCCGAACTCTTCACCCTGTTCGGCGGCCGCCAGTCGGCCCGCACCGTCCATTTCATCGCGGCGTGCCTGCTCGTCCTGTTCCTCGTGGTCCACGTCGCGCAGGTCTTCGTCGGCGGCGCCCGCAACCTGATGCGGTCGATGATCACCGGCCGCTTCACCGTCCCGCCGGAGCGTGCCGATGCCTGACCCCTTGCTGTCGCGCCGGCGCCTGCTCGCGGGCGCCTCCACCCTGGCCGGCGCCGGCCTGCTCGGTGGATGCGAGGCGCCCGTGCTGGGCCGGCTCACCAGCCCCTACGACCTCAGCAACGGCCTCACCTTCGCGGTCCAGCGCTGGCTGCTGCGCGGCCAGCCCCTGGTCCGCGAGTTCGGCCCCGAATCGATCTCGCGCGTCTTTCCCACCATCAACACCACCGACCCGGACAACGCCGACTACCGCCGCTCGAAGGCGCAGGCGTTCGCGGATTGGCGCCTCCCGGTGGGCGGCCTCGTCGAACGCCCCGGCGCCTTCTCGCTGGCCGAGCTGAAGGCGATGCCGGCGCGCACCCAGATCACCCTGCATGCCTGCGAACAGGGCTGGTCGGCCATCGCCGGCTGGACCGGCGTGCAGCTTCCGCACCTCCTCGCCCACGTCGGGCTAAAAGCCGAAGCCCGCTTCATCGTCATGCGCAGCGTCGACGGCTGGTGGGACAGCTACGACCTGTTCGACGCCCTCCACCCCCAGACGATCCTGGCCTACGGCATGAACGGCGCCGATTTGCCGGTGGCCCACGGCGCCCCCGTGCGGCTGCGGGTGGAACGCCAGCTCGGCTACAAGAGCCTCAAGTACCTGTCGCAGATCGAGGCGGTGGACCGCATCGACGGACTGGGCCAGGGGCGCGGCAGCATGGTCGCGGAGCTGGGGTTTCCTTGGTACGCGGGGATTTGATTTCTGAAAATTGACAATTATTTAATAGCGCAGCGCCCATTTGCTTATTTCGGATATTTTTCAAATTATTCATATTATATTTAAAAAAATTGTAAATAAATAAAATTTATCAATTTAAGCAGCAATTTTTATATTTTCTTCCACTTCCGCATGGGCAACGCTCATTTCGTCCGACCTTATGTCTTTGAAGATTTGCCGATAGTGTTGATAACGGCACCATTGGCACCCTCGCCCAAGACTTCAGGGCCTTCTCCATGTCTGCATCAATATTCCATTTCTCTTTTATAGCGAAAATTCTTCTAATTGCTCCGGAGCCCGGCGAAAGCAAAACTCCGTACCAAGAATCTGACTTTGTATCATACTTTCTCAATCTACAGTGAAGCGATAAAATTTCCTGCGCAGATAAATCTGAGTGCGCGTTAACATGAATAGTAAAACCAGATTTATCGATCTCCGAAGGAACCGATAAGTCATGGCTTGTGTTATTAAATAGCGCGGATTTAATAATTTTATTTAGACCGTTATTGATATGGCTTGCCGCATCCGAACTTGTTTGTAAAAGCAACATTCCAAGATCAACTAATTGTGGCGCCGCACTTAGTTGGATTTCGGAAAGCAATTTTCCAATTGGAGTGTTTTCGAAGCGTGTCAGAATCGCGTTTGGATTTTTGTCACCAGGAATTCCAAGCCTCCGTGCTGACATAGCTATATCGACACAACTGGCAAAATCATCTGCTAAATTTACTAAATTGTATTTATCTTCGAGCCATAGGTTATGCTTTAAATGATAGCCCAGCGCAACAATTTCATTAGATATAACTATATTTTCGTTAAACCTTGTGCGTAATGTCAAGTAATTTAAAAATTCTAGTGGATTATCTAAAATCTCAGATAATGTGTCCATAAAGAAAATATCCGAAACTATTGGCGGTCTTATAAATTCATTTGTATCTATATTCAGAAACTGCCGTGCTTGCATTGCCAGTGCCGGGTAATGATCAGATAGTATACAAAATGGAAAGATGATTGTTGGTCTTTCTTCAAGAATTATTTCACTGCCCGAATTTGAAATTAATTTGTATTCACCATCAAGAATTGCACTTGAGCATGCTAAAGCTTGGTCATAAGCCTCGCGGATTGCTTTTTTGAAGTCGCTTTTTAATTGTTGATCGTTACCTTTGCGCGCCTCAATAGTAAGACACTTGGATTTTGTTTGCGCAACAATCGCCCTGGAACCATATATAACTAAGACATCTATCTCCGCAAACCGATTTTTTCCTTTATAAATATTTACATTTTGATAAACATTTTGTGCGCCAAACACATGCGATAAACGATCAGCTAGAAACTTTTCCGCGAAGTATCCACGGTTTCGAAAAGCTGTTGCGCTATAGGATTTATCGCTGCCCATCCAAAAAAACGGTGTTTCGCTTAACGCTTCAAGTAAACTGTAATGCTGAAATGAAATATAGTAATTATCTGAAAGTTTTATAATAGGCGTAGAATTAGCCTCATTGAATGCGCTTATGCTTGAAAAGGCAGCGTTCCTTTTTTTACGATCGCTACAAAAAGCATTGATCACACATTCGATTGTTTGACTATTAATTCCTGTCGATTTCTCTAAATATTCTAAGGAGATAAAAAAGCAGTGTAAACAAGAATCTACATATTTAGACTGAAGCGTCGTAGTTATTTGATTGGCTTTCATTTTTTGAATTTGCTGTTTACCGATAGCTTTGAAGACTACACATGCCTCGTCAATCGTGAACCCAAAATTTATCCTAAGCCATTCATTATCACAAGAATATTTCAACCTTGCAATATTCTCGTACTGAAAATTATAGGCCGATTCTCCGCTATAAAAAATTGGCTCCCGCAAACCTTGGGCAGTACTAAATGGATCACTTCGATCCATGTTATCCAAATTGCCACTTATCGATTGGAATGCTTTTGTCCAGGGCTTCTGCATGCTCAAATGAATCTCATGCAAAAGAGCCTCAGATTCTTCGATATAATTTCTAACAATTTTAGGATGAGGAGTGCTAGGATCAATATCTTCTTTCAAAACTAAGCCAATCAGAGTTGATATCTCTGTTGTAAGCAATCTATTAGGTGAATATTGGCTCTGTAAATCATTTTCAGTAATTTCTTGGCCGAAGTATTTAATCAGATTATCTCTCCAGCAAAAATAAGCAATGGCGTGTATGTAACCGGCAGAGCAGCATAATTTTTTGAGATCGTCAAAAATTTCATTTTCAGGGCGCGCCGTAAGTGGTGTAAGATCTTTGTTGTGCATTTCCAAAGCCTATCAATTGTTTGATTGATGCTCGATAAGAAAAATATTCTTAATTATATTAAATTTTTATAGTGTGTTACGATTTATTTTAATTGAACATAGCTTTTTGTTTCGAATAGTAACATATTTCGATAAAATTTGTGCTTTTTTAATTGAAGCAGTACTACTAAGATTATTCTCTGAATTTCACCCCTTCGGCAACATCCGATCACTGATGATCCGCTTCTGGATCTCGCTCGTCCCCTCGAAAATCGTCGTCAGCCGCGCATCGCGCCAATAGCGCTCCACCCGCCGCTCGGTGGTGTAGCCGTTGCCGCCGTGGAGTTGCATCGCCTGGTTGGTGACGCGCACGGCCATCTCGGTGGCCAGGAGCTTGACCATGGCGGATTCGCTCTCGGCCGGCTCGCCCTCGTCGAGGAGGTGGGCGACCTGTTGCCAGTAGGCGCGGGCTTGGTTCACCTCGGCGGCCATGTCGGCGAGCGCGAAGCGCAAGGCCTGGAATTCGCCGATGGGGTGGCCGAACTGCTCGCGCTCCTGGAGGTAGGCCTGGCTGTCCTCCACCGCCGCGCGGGCGACGCCGACGGCGCGGGCGGCGGTGTGGACGCGGGCGATGTTGAGGCCGCGCTGCACCGAGGCGAAGCCGCCGGAATCGGCATCGGCGCCGCCGTCGCCGTAGAGGCCGGTGAGGCGGTCGCCCTCGGGCACGCGCACGCCGTCGAGCGCGAGTTCGAAGGTGAGGAAGCCGTGGTAACCGATTTTGTCGATGACATGGCCGGTCATCCCCTCGGGGAAGGTGCCGGGCTGCTTGACCACGAGGAACGGCTCCAGCCCGGCCGAGCGCGGCTCGCCCTCCTTCGGGTCGCGGGTGCGGGCCAGGACCTCGACGAAGTCGGCCGCCAGCGCGAAGCCGGCCCAGCGCTTGGTGCCGGTGAGCACCCAATGGTCGCCGTCGCGCACCGCGCGGGTCTGGACGCCGGCCAGATCCGAGCCGGCGGTGGGCTCGGACAGCGCGATGCCGCCGATCCATTCGCCGCGGGCGGATTTGCGCAGGAGGGCGATGCGGCGCTCGTCGTCGAGGGTCTGGGTGCCGAGCCCCTGGCCGCGCGCCAGGATGCTGCCCACCGAGAGCCAGGCGCGGGCGAGTTCCTCGGAAACGAGGCAGTACTCGAACACGCCGAGCCCCATGCCGCCGTGCTCCTTCGGGATGGTGAGGCCGAACCAACCTTTTCGCGCCATCGCGTCGATGAGGGAGCGCGGCATCTCGGCCTTCTGCGGGTCGAGCTCGTCGGCGATCGGCATCACCACGTCGGCGGCAAAAGCGCGGGCCTCCGCCTGCAGCGCGACCCGTGCCTCCGTGCGCCAGGGCGAATGCAACTCCGGGGGGCGAGGCGCGTAGCGCTCCGGCTTCGACATGTATCCTCCAGATTGTTTTTTTGACGCGACAGGTGCAAGCGCCGAGCTCGCCCGTCGGTTCCCGCGTCAGGCCAGGGCGTCGAGGGTGGCGATCACGGAAACGGGCGGGAAATCGGGATATTCGTCCGCCAGGCCGGCCCGGTTCACCCAGATCGCCTGGAACCCGAAGGCGGCCGCGCCGGCCACGTCCCAGCGGTTCGAGGAGACGAAGCGCACCGCCCCGGGCGCCACCCCGAACCGTTCGGTCACGAGGGCGTAGGCCGCCGGCGCGGTCTTGAAGGTGCCGGCGGGCTCCACCGAGAGCACCGCGTCGAGGCGCGCGCCGATGCCGGCGGCGTCCACGGCGCGGGCCAGCATCGCCGCGTCGCCGTTGGAGAGGATGGCGGCGCGCCGCCCGGCCGCGCGCAGGGCATCGAGGGTGGCGGCGACCTCCGGATAGGCGTCGAGATCGCGGTAGGCGTCGAGGAGGCGCGCGCGCAGGCCCTTATCGACGGCGGGGTGCCGGGCGAGCGCATGGTCGAGGGCCCGCTCGGTGAGGGTCCAGAACGGGCAATAGCGGCCCATCAGGGCATGGACCCAGGAATACTCGAGTTGCTTGGCCCGCCAGACCTCGGAAAGCCTCGCGGCGTCGGGGCCGATGGCGGGGGCGTGGCGGGCCACCGCCGAATGGACGTCGAGCAGGGTGCCGTAGGCATCGAACACCACGAGCGGGGTCTCGGTCATCATCGTCTCCTCAGGCGCAGGCCGCACAGGCGCAGGGTCGCCAGCAGCAGCGCCCCATAGACAACGCTGCCGGCGAGCCCGAGGGCGGCGAGGACGGCCAGATCCCGGAACCCGAGGCCCGCCGGCATCCAGCGCTCGGCCAGCGGCAGGCCGTAGACGGCGGTGGCCGTCAGCCCGAGGCAGGCGACGGCGACGCCGACGAGGGTGATGCCGAAGGTCCGGTCGGGCGCGGTCCATCCCCGCCGCCAGGCGAGGCCGACGAGGAGGGCGAGGTTGACCCATTGGCCGATGGCGGTGGCGAGTGCCAACCCGGTGACGCCGTAGGGACCGGTGAGCACGATCTTGAGGCCGACGTTGATGGCGATGGCGGTGAGCGAGGCATAGAGCGGCGTCGTCGTGTCCTGGCGGGCATAGAAGCTCGCCACGGCGCTGCGCACCAGCACCACCGCCGGCAGGGCCAGCCCGTAGGCCGCGAGCACGGAGGCGGCGCGCGCCGCATCCTCGCCCGAGAAGGCGCCGCGCTGGAACAGGGCGGTCATGATCAGGCCGGGGATGACCAGGAAGGCGACGGTGAAGGGCGCCGAGAGGGCCAGCGAGAACCCGGCCGCCCGGTTCTGCGCCGCATGGGCGCCGGCCACGTCGCCGCCCGCGATGCGGCGGCTCATCTCGGGCAGGAGCACGGTGCCGGCGGCGATGGCGATGACGCCGAACGGCAGCTGGTAGAGCCGGTCGGCGTAGTACAGCGCCGAGACCGCGCCGGTGGCGAGGTAGCTCGCGATGATGGTGTCGGCGAAGGAAGCGATCTGGAACCCGGCCGAGCCGATCACCGCCGGACCCAGCACCGTGAAGAATTTCTTCATCGCCGGATCGGTCAAGGACGGGTTGCCCAGGCCCGGTGCGATGCCCGCCCGGCGGCAGGCGGCCCAGACCAGGGCGAGCTGGAGCACGCCGGAGACCGCCACCCCCCAGGCGGCCGCATGCGCTACGCTCGGGAACAGGAAGGCGAGGCCGAGTGCCGCCAGCATCGAGAGATTGAGGAGCACCGGCGCGCCCGCGGCCACGGCAAAGCGCCGGTGGGCGTTGAGGATGCCCGAGAGCAGCGTCACCAGGGTCATGCACAGCAGGTAGGGGAAGGTGATGCGGGTGAGCGCCACGGCGAGGTCGAAGCGGGCGGGGTCGTCCGCAAACCCCGGCGCCAGGGCCCGCACCACGAACGGCATGGCCGGCAGCGCCACCGCGAGGAGAACGATTTGGCTCGCCAGCATCAGCGTGAAGACGCGGGTGGAAAAGCGCCGGGCGGCCCCCGCCTCGGCGGTCTCCGACAGGCCGGCATAGGCCGGCACGAAAGCGGTGTTGAAGGCGCCCTCCCCGAAGATCGCCCGGAAGTGGTTGGGCAGGCGGAAGGCCACCACGAAGGCATCGGCGACGGGGCCCGCCCCCATCACCCCCGCCATCACCACGTCGCGGGCAAAGCCGGTGATCCGTGAGACCAGCGTCCAGCCGCCGACGGAGAGGATGGAGCGAATCATGGGCGGCCGATCGCGAGGAGCCGGGGCGCGGACCCGACCCGCCGGAGGACGGGCCAGGCAGGCCTGGGCGGGGCCGCTGGTTAGCACGATCGCTTTCGGGAAGACGACGGGCTTCGCGACCGCGCCGTCGCGGCCCGGGCACCGGCGCGAGCGGCCGGTCGCTCGACGATCACCGCTCCTTCAGGCGGCGGTGATCGTCGCGTAGAGGGCCAGCAGGTCGTCGCCCTGATCGGCGGCGGTCCGCTCGGGAACCTCCAGGGGAGGCGGGCTTCGGCCGAAGCGATCCGGATCGGCGTCGATGCGAGCCAGGACGTCGCGCAGGGCGTCCGGGTGGCCGACGTCGATCCGGAAGCCGTCGACGCCCTCCCTGATTCCGGTTCCGATCCCACCCCGGTCGCTGGCGACGACCCAGAGACCCGCGGCCCTGGCCTCGCGGGTGACGAGACCGAAGCTCTCCGGCCAGATCGAGGGCGCGAGCAGGACATCGAGGTTGGCGTAGGTCTCCGGGACGCGGTCCTGCGGGATCTGGCCGATGATCCGTACCGGCGTCTGGCCCCAGATCTCGGAGCGGACGTCACCGGTCGGCCGGGCGTGGTCGACGATGGTGAGATGCAGGTTCGCGAAGGCCCCCGCACGCAGAACGACCTCGATGAGCGTGGCGCCCTTGTGGGTGCTGCGTCCGCCGATGTGTCCGAGGCGGACGGTTCCCTTCGGACCCGCCACGCGCGGAAGTCGCGTCATGGACGGCACCCCGTTTGCCAGGACGGCCGTCCGGGGATGGCCGGCGGCACGATAGATGTCGGCAAAGCTGTCCGACACCGCGAGCAGAGATCGCGCATCGTCCAGCAGCCCGGCCAGAGCCCGGCGCCGGGCCAGGGAGGCGAACGGTCCGTGTGCCGGGTCCATGGTGCTGGTCAGATGGTCGGACGTCGGTGCGTGCACCTGGCCGTCGTCGTCGACCAGGAACTGGAAATCCGAGATCCACCACGCGTCGTGCAGGGTGATGACGTAGGGGATGGCGCGCGCCCGGACCGCTTCCACGATCGTGCCGGTGAGCTGCTGAATGCAGTGCAGATGGACGAGGTCGGGCTCGAAGTCGTCGAGGAGCCGATCGAACGGCGCCCGCATCTCCGGGTTCAGGGGACGCCAGTCCATGTGCATCGCGCGCGGGGCCGCGATCCGGTAGATCGGGACGCCGCGGTAGTTGTCGATCCGTGTCCCGTAGACCGGGTCGGCGCCGGTGTCCGTCGCGGCCACGGCAAAGTCGAAGCGGTCGCCGGCGTGGTCGAGGAAGTGGTCGAGATTGTTGCGGGCCACACGGGTCGCACCGCCCACGAGCTGGGGCGGGAAGTAGACGTTCACGAGGAGGATTCGCGGCTTTCGCCCCGGAACCCTGCGGTACGGCGGCGGCGGCGTCTCCGGGCGCGGCAGGAGACCGTCGGCCGGGCGCTTTCGCGACGACGGCGCAGGCAAGGCCTCGGACAGCACCGCCACGGCCTGATCGAGCCCGTACTCGGACGCCGCCTTGGCGCGGGCGCGGCGGCCGATCTCGCGCCGCAGGGCGACATCCTTGATCAGCCGTTCGAGAGCGCGCGACCAGTCCGCCGCGGTATCGGCGAACACCGCCGTCTCCCCGTCGACGAGGAGTTCTTTGTAGGTCCGCGTGCCCGAAACGATGGAGGGAACGCCGCACATGGCCGCCTCCAGCCATTTGATCTCGCTCTTGGCATCCGCCATCGGCGTCTGCGCCAGGACGGCGAGATTGATGTCCGCGCCGGACAGGACCTGCCAATAGGCGGCGACATCGCTGGAAAATCCGAGCTGCCGCACCCGGTTCGCGAACGGCGCGAAACGCGCGTCGAGGTGGAGGTATCCGGCGATGACCAGCCGCACCCGAGGATGGCTGGCCAGCGCCTTGAGCAGTCCGGGCGCCGCAAGCTCGGTGAAGTCGCGATTGTGCGCTTTCGTCCCCGTTCCATAGAAGATCGTCAGCGCATCCTCGGCGTAGGGCACCCAGGACTTGTCCAGGAACGGCGCGTTACGCCGATCCAATCCGTTGCGCAGGACGTGGCACACGCCGGTGCGCAGGTGGGGCCGCATCGCCTCGGCCAGGGCCGGCGTCGAGGCGATGCCGGCGTCGCACATCTGCAAGGCGTAGCGGAAGAGCGGCACCCCGTACTGGAGGGAGACGTAGTCGTGATGGCTGATCTGCCCCTCGAAACTCTCGAACGGATCGGGGTAGACGCTAGGCTCGAAGATCAGGTCGTCGATATCGTAGATGGTCGGCACGCCGAGGGCGCGGGCATAGAGGATCGCGTGCACCGTGCCCGGAAGGGCTGGAACACGGTAGAAGACGACCGCCGCCGCCCGGTCGAGGCTCGGCCGGCAGCGATGGACCTGGTCTTGCGCGAAGAGCTCGACCTCCCATCCGCCGGCCGCGAGTTGCGCGCACTTCTGCACGACCCGGTAATGGTCGCACTGGGGAAGGTCGCGGTTGGCCACGAGGACGATATGGCCTTTCGGCGGGGCCGGGCGTCGTCCGGGCAGCGGATCGACGATTTCGATCATCTTCGCGATGAGATCGAGGCAGGCGACGAGATGGGCGTCGGCCTCCCGTCGTTTTCCGACGAGGTAGAGGGCGCGTGCGTCGGCGCTGGCGATGTCGAAGACCCGAGCGATCGTTCGATGGGCCGCGGCCAGCCATATCGCCGATCCCTGACACGTCTTCGCGGAGTGCACGAGGAGATCGAGTGCCGCCCCGATCCCATTCGGCGAGGAGGTGAGTCCGTCGACGGCGTGGATGTGGCTCCAGATATTGGCGTCCGATGCGTCGACGGTCACCGCCAACACGTACGCGCTGGTCGATTCGGCCGGTTGCCCCAGATTACGCAAGACGTCGCCGCGGCAGTGGTGGATCGAACTGTTGGCTGGATCGATTGTCAGAGCCTGGTCGCAAGCCTTGAGCGCGATATGAAAGTTGCGTCGGATATTGTGATAATCTGCCAGTTGTTTGAGCAGCTTTGCGATTCCGTTGCCGCGAAGGGCGGCGATATCGCGCGAAAATCCGTGTTCGAAAAAGTGCACCAGGGCACTGAATCGATCTGAAAAGACATGTCCGTCGGCGTTTTTGATGATCGTTCGATACAGATTTTCATCGAAACACGGAGGAAACGTACTTTCCCCGATGATGTTGACCAGAGCCGCACCTTCATTGCACGCGATTCCGTCGACGATCCCTTGGTTGAGCCAGGCCCGATAAAGGTCTGCGTCGGAAAGAGTTTCGAGGGAAGCCGGAGCTTGAGACCGATAGAAGACGGGATCGAACCTCAACTGCATGGCAATGGGTGCGAGTCGGTCCACCCCGTGCGTGAGGAACAGCTGGATGCCGTCGGTCCGGGAGAAGGGGACACGCGGCAGCCATCCGGCGTTGAGGATCGTGAATTCGTACAACATGAATCGGTCGAGCCAGGGGCCCAGCGTCATCCCGGCAGCGGCCAGGATGTCGGCGAAGCGCAGGTGCGGCCCGGCGATCGCGTGTCCATGCTTGTCGCGCAGGCTCTTCAGGTCGGCATCGTACGATTCATGAAGAATGACACCGTATTTTCTTTCCTCGAACTGCCCGAAGCGGAGATAATGCTCCTGCAATCGCCACGGTTCATCGAGATTCCTTAGATCGTTATGCAAGAGCTTGTAGTGGCCGGGAACGAAATCCTCCGGCAGGGGGCCGAATTGATCTTCAAGTGATGCGATGAATGCATCGGCGCTGGCAAAGCGCCCCTCCGACAATCCACTGGCCTGATAATGCTTGATCAACGCCGCGTCGTCTGGAAGATCCTTGAGATCCGCATAATAGGCGCGGTAAAATTTACAGTCGATATCGACGGCGGCAACAGCGGGGACGTCTTGCCGAGAAGAAATACGCAACTTGTTTCGTATCTTACGAAGCGCGTGCAGCATTCGACTATCCCACCCTCTAATCAATCGCCGACACAATGATTTTCAATTCAGCTTTTGGTCCGACCCGCAAAACGGAGCGAGAAACACCGATAAAAACTGCATTGATGCATTAAAAGACAGTTAGAGCGTGCCATACACGAGCAAAGCGCAATCGCCAAGACCCGATACATCATGGCAGACCAGACAGATCCGAACGGCTCGCCCAGATCTTGACCGACATAGGCCTGACATATTGCCGACGTCCACAGTCACCGACACGATCAGGCAGCCAAAAATCCGATTTCCGCAGATCGTATCGCCACCTCCCCCGCACAATGACACCGACCGATCTCGATAAGCTGCGCGCGATACCTGGATCTCGGCCTCGCGAAGCGTGTCCGAAGAGCAATGCCATTCCAGTCGACACCGGCACGCAGGCGGAATTGCACCTTTCGCGTTACAAGATCGATATTATACTAATCCAGGTTGCACGGAGTTTCTCGAGATCCCTCGGTATCTCTGCGCATGCTCGCCGGCCTTCGCGGAACTCCCTTACGTCGCCGATGTGTCCGTCCGAAGACTGGGTCCTTGAAGCAAGGACCGCTCCACTCACACCACCACGGTGATCGCCCGCGCCGCCCGGGTGAGGCCGGTGTAGAGCCAGCGGGCCCGGTGCTCGCGGAACGCGAAGGATTCGTCGAACAGCACCACGTCGTCCCATTGCGAGCCTTGCGCCTTGTGGACGGTGAGGGCGTAGCCGTAGGTGAACTCGTCGGTCTCGCGCTTGAGGGCGAAGGGGATCTCCTCCTCCGAGCCGGCGATGATCGCGCGCAGGACGGTGATGTCGATGGGGCGCCGGCGCAGGGCCGGGTCGTCCTCGGGCACCACGTCGAGGCGGATCGCGTCGGGGCGGGCGGCGCCGCGCAGGGCGTGGACGGTCCAGGTCGAGCCGTTGAGGAGGCCCTTGGTGCGGTCGTTGCGCAGGCAGACCAGCTTCTCGCCCACCGCCGGCATCGGGTCGGTATGGCCCGCGAGCTCCCGCAGGCGGTTGTTGTAGAGGCGGCGCGTCTTGTTCATGCCGACCAGCACCTGGTCGGCCTCCAGCACCAGGGTCGGGTCGATCTCGCGGCGCGAGACCACGCGGCTGAGGCCGTACGTGCCGATGGTCAGGCGCCCGCCCTCGCGCACCGTCATCGCCATGCGCACGATCGGGTCGTCGGCGGCCTGGCGATGGACGTCGGTGAGCATCACGTCGGGTTCGGCCTCGGTGAAGAAACCGCCCCCGCGTACCGGCGGCAGCTGGGCCGGGTCGCCGAGCACCAGCACCGGCTTGTCGAAGGACAGGAGGTCGTTGCCGAGGTCGGAATCCACCATCGAGCATTCGTCGATTACCACGAGGTCGGCCTTGGCCACCGGCCCGGCCCGGTTGAGGGTGAAGGCGGGGCCGCCGTCCTCGGTCTCCTTGGTGCGGTAGATCAGGCTGTGGATCGTCGCGGCGTCGTGGCAGCCGCGGGCGCGCATCACCGAGGCCGCCTTGCCGGTGAAGGCTCCGAACACCACGGGCCCGTCGACGTCGTCGGCGATGCGCCGGGCCAGCGTGGTCTTGCCGGTGCCGGCATAGCCGAACAGCCGGAACACCTGGGCGCCGCCGCCCTTTCGCCAGGCGGAAATGGCCTTGAGCGCGTCCTCCTGCTGGGGGGCGAAGCGCGTCGGGAGATCGGTGCCGCTCATGGGGCCGGGGCGCCCGCCGCCTTCGTGCGGCCGCGCACGCCGCGCGAGGCAAGGCTGCGAGATGCGCTCGCGGGACACAAAGAAGCAACGAAGGCGGTCGAGGATGCCGACGGCCGCGGTGCGCGTTGCCCCGTCGCCGAGGAGATCGCACCATGGGTGTCGTCGTCGAGATCGATCCGGCCTCCGGTCGCGCCCAGGGTCCCGCCCCGATGACGGCTGAGGGCCACGCCGCCCGGATGCTGGCGGATGTGGAGATCGCCCGGGCCCGCCTGGAACTCGACGCCGTGGCGGGGAAGCCGAGCGATCCCCTCGCCCTCGAGATCCATGCGATCCGCCGTGCCCTGGCGCGCCTCGACATCACGCTGCACACGGGCCTGGGGCCACGCCGGTAGCGGCGGCGGTCGGCGCGGGGCTCCTGCGACCATCGCGGCTTCGATCCGCCGAACGGTTGCGGACGGACGCGCGGCGCGAGGCGAAGCAACGATGGTCGTGGGGACCCTCACGGCCAGCGCACGGTGGGGGGCAGCGACGACAGGATCGAGGCGACGTTGCCGCCGGTCTTGAGGCCGAAGATGGTGCCGCGGTCGTATAGCAGGTTGAACTCGACGTAGCGCCCGCGCCGCACCTGCTGCTCGAGCCGGTCGGCCTCGGTCCATGCCTCGGCGAGGTTGGCGCGCATGATGGCCGGATACGCCTTGAGGAAGGCCCCGCCGACGTCGCGGGTGAAGGCGAGGTCGGCGCCCGGGTCTCCGGTCCAGTGATAATCGTAGAAGATGCCGCCGATGCCGCGCGGCTCGTTGCGGTGCTTGAGGTGGAAGTACTCCTCGCACCAGGCCTTGTAGCGGTCGTAGTCGGCGGCCGGGGCGTGCGCATCGCAGGCCGCCTTCATGGCCGCATGGAAGGCGAGGCTGTCCGGGTCTTCCTGGTTGCGCCGGCGCTCGAGCACCGGGGTGAGGTCGGCCCCGCCGCCGAACCAGGCCTTTGTCGTCACCACGAACCGGGTGTTCATGTGCACGGTGGGGGCGTTGGGGTTCCACGGGTGGGCGATCAGCGAGATGCCGGTGGCGAAGAAGCGCGGGTCTTCGGCCGCTCCGGGCATCTGCGCCCGGAACTCGGGCGCGAACTCGCCGTGCACCGTCGAGATGTGGACGCCGGCCTTCTCGAACACCCGGCCCTTGAGCATCGCCATGGTGCCGCCGCCGCCGTGCTCGCCGGTGTGGTCGGTGCGCGTCCACGGCGTCTTCACGAAGGTCCCGGGCTCGGCGGGCGCATCCTCGTGGAACGGCCCGGTCGCCTCCGCCTCCAGCGCCTCCAGGGCGGCCACGATCCTGTCGCGCAGGGTCGCGAACCAGGTCTGGGCCTGCCCCTTGAGGGCGGTCAGATCCGCGTCGGGGAGCGTATGGGCGGCGAGGTCTGGCTTCGTCATGGACCGGGATGTCCCATCCCCTCGCGCAGGCGTCAATCGCCCGACAGGCGCCGGGTCAGGGCGGGGCCGAGGCCGATGCTGTCGAGGGCGAGGGCGAGGGCGGGGGTGGACGGCCGTCGGTCGCCCGACGAGGCCGCTGCGATCGCCGCCTCGGTGCCGACGGCGACCGAGCAGAGGACCGGCACCGGCACGTCCGCCTGGATGCGCGCCGCCAGACCGGCCAGCGCCGCCCCGCCGAGGATGACCACCCCGGCATCGTCCTCCTCGGCGCACCTGCGGCAGGCCGCGGCCAGGTCGGCCAGCGCCGCGTCGGGATCGTTCGCGATCCGGTCGCCGGTGGGCGCGATGGTTCGCACGCCCGTGAAACGCTCCCCGAGGCCGAGGCTCCCCACGAATTCGGTGAGCATCGGCGCCCACGCCGCTCCTCCCGTCACGATGCCGAAGCGCCCGCTCGCGGCGGCCTTGCCGCACGAGGCCTCGGCCATGCCCACCACCGGCACCGGCGAGATCTCGCGCAGCGCCGCCAGCCCCGGATCGCCGAAACAGGCGAGGTAGACCGCGTCGCAGCCTGTGACGTGCTCGGCCAGGGCGTCGAGGGCGGCGTGCCCGGCGATGCAGGCCGCCGCCCGGCTGGCGATGTAGCGCGCCCCGAACCGACCGGTCACCGGCACCACCTCGGCGCGGTTTCCCGCCACCTGTCGGACATGGGTCGCCACGAGGTCGGTGACGGAGGCGAGGGTGTTCGGGTTGATGACGAGGATGCGCAAGGGAAGACTCCGGCTCGCTCGGGCGGGTCAGGCAGGCGTCGTGCCAGGGACCGGTCGCGTCATGATCCCTCGCGCCCGCTCCCCGTCTGCCGGATCGCCTCCCCCACGATCATGCCCGCGCAGACGGCGACGTTGAGGGAGCGCAGCCCGGGGCGGATCGGGACCACCACGCGGGCGTCGGCGTCGGCATGGACGCCGTCGGGCACGCCGGCCGATTCGCGGCCCATCAGGATGCAGTCGCCGGGAGCGAAGGAGAAATCGGTGTAGGGCAGCGCGCCGGCGGTGGTGGCGAGCACGAGCCGGACCCCGGCCTGCTTGCGCCATTCCGAGAAGGCGGCCCAGGAGCGGTGCCGGGTCAGGGCGACGTGGTCGAGGTAGTCGAGGCCCGAGCGGCGCAGGTGCCGGTCGGAGACGTCGAACCCGGCCGGCTCGATGATCTCGACGGCGACACCGAGGCAGGCGGCCAGCCGCAGCATCGTGCCGGTGTTCTGCGGGATGTCGGGCTGGTAGAGGGCGAGACGGAGCATGGCTGCCGGTGGGTCCGCGGGAGGATGCGGCATCGCCCCCCGCTTGGTCCTTCGTCAAGGCGGCCTATATCGCATTGCAGCATCCACATCTGGCAGACCCGCATGTTCCTCGACTGGCTCGAGCGCCGCATCGACCCTTTCGCGCCGTTCGACGAGGAGCGGATGCCCCCCAAGAGCGTGACGGGGTTCGCCGGCTTCTACCTGCGGCCGATCCGCGGCGCCCTCGTCGTCCTGTTCGTCATCGCCCTCGTGGCGGGCGTCGTCGAGGCCTCGCTCTACCTCCTGATGGGGTGGTTCGTGGATCTGCTCGCCACCGCCGACCGGGCGACCCTGCTGGCCGACCACGGCGGCGCCCTCGCCCTGGCCGCCGCCATGGTGCTGGTGGTGCGCCCCATCTCGATCTGGCTGCACGAACTCGTGTCCAACCAGCTCATCGTGCCCCAGGCGACCAACCAGATCCGCTGGCGCACCCACCTCTACACCCTCGGCCACTCGCTCTCGTACTTCCAGGCGGATTTCGCCGGGCGGCTCGCCAACCGGGTGGTGCAGGTGGGGCCGGCGGTGCGCGAGCTCGCCGTGGTGTTCATCGACACGCTCCTCTACGTGGCGATCTACGCGGTGACGGCGATGGGGCTGTTCGGCTCGATCTCCCTCTGGCTCGCCCTGCCGGTGGTGGTGTGGGTGGTGGCCTACGGCCTGCTCACCCGCTGGTTCGTGCCGCGCGCCCGCTCGCGGTCGCTGGCCACGGCCGACACCCGCTCGGCGCTGATTGGCCGAGTGGTCGACAGCTACACCAACATCCTCACCGTCAAGCTGTTCGCCCGCACCCGCGAGGAGCGTGCGGCGGTGCGCGGGGCGGTGGACGTCCACACCAAGGCCTACCTCCACCAGTTCCGCCTCGTCACGCTGACGACGACGATGCTGGGGCTCCTCAACAGCCTGCTGATCGTGGCCATCGCCGGCATGTGCCTCGTGCTGTGGCAGCGGGGCGGGCTGACCACCGGGGAAGGGGCCGCCGGCCTCGCCCTGGTGCTGCGCCTCATCGCGATGTCGGGCTGGGTGATGCAGACCGTGCGCGGCATCTTCGAGAACGTCGGCGTGATCCAGGAGAGCATGCAGACCATCGCCCGGCCGCACGGCATCGTCGACCGGCCCGCCGCCGTGCCCCTGACGGTGACGGGCGGCGAGATCCGGTTCGAGGACGTCGGCTTCCACTACGGCCGGGGCGACGCCAGCATCATCGACGACCTCAACTTTCGCATCGCTCCGGGCGAGAAGGTCGGGCTCGTGGGCGTCAGCGGTGCCGGCAAGACCACCATCACGTCGCTGCTGCTGCGCCTGCACGAGGTCGAGAGCGGGCGCATCCTGGTCGACGGCCAGGACATCGCGCAGGTCACCCAGGATTCCCTGCGCGGCGCCATCGCCATGGTCACGCAGGACACCTCGCTCCTGCATCGCTCGATCCGCGACAACATCGCCTACGGCCGGCCGGACGCGACGCAGGAGGAGATCGAGCGGGCCGCCCGCCTGGCGCAGGCCGACGTGTTCATCCGCGATCTCGTCGACCACAAGGGCCGCACCGGCTACGACGCCCAGGTCGGCGAGCGCGGCGTCAAGCTGTCGGGCGGCCAGCGCCAGCGCATCGCCATCGCGCGCGTGCTGCTCAAGGACGCGCCGATCCTGATCCTCGACGAGGCGACCTCGGCGCTGGACAGCCAGGTCGAGGCGGCGATCCAGGACAGCCTCGACACGCTGATGGCCGGCAAGACGGTGCTCGCCATCGCGCACCGGCTCTCGACCATCGCCGCCCTCGACCGCCTCATCGTCATCGACAAGGGCCGCATCATCGAGGAGGGCCGGCACGCCGACCTGGTCGCGGCAGGCGGCGTCTATGCCGGCCTGTGGCGGCGCCAATCGGGTGGCTTCCTGCCGGCCCGGGATGCGACGTTGAGGGATGCCGCCGAATAACGAAGGGATTTCGAGAATAATATTGTATTCAACTCTACTCGACCTGAAAGCGGATGGCTTTATTCGAGCGCCATCAATGACTTGGGCTGAGAGAAGACAGTAAGCAACTTAAAATTAACCTATGTTTGCGAGGCTGCCGGGCGTTAAAGACACCGAAGGCGCGGCAGGGTCGATGCTTCTCTCAACGTACCGTCGATCCCATGAGCAGAAGGCCTGGCTCAGCGCCATCGACAGATCGCGCGGAACGATCGAGTTCGCGCTGGATGGGACCATCCTCAACGCGAACCGCAACTTCCTCGCCGTCGTCGGCTACGGCCTCGACGAGATCCGCGGGGGACACCACCGGATGTTCGTCTCCCCCGCCCATGCGGCGAGCGCGGATTACGCGGCGTTCTGGGAGTCGCTCAGGGCCGGAACGTACCAGTCCGCGGAGTACGAGCGGGTCGCCAAGGACGGTCGCACGATCTGGCTGCAGGCGACCTACAACCCCATCCTCGACCGGCGCGGCAGGCCGGTGCGCATCGTCAAGTTCGCCACCGACATCACCGCCCAGAAGCGGCTGAGCGCGGAGTTCCTGGGCGAGACCCAGGCGATCGGCAAGTCGCAGGCGGTGATCCATTTCGACCTCGACGGCACGATCCGCGAGGCCAACGCCAACTTCCTCGGTGCGGTCGGCTACACCATCGAGGAGATCCGCGGCCGGCATCACCGGATGTTCGTGGGGGCGGCCGAGGCGGCGAGCCCGGAGTATGCCGATTTCTGGCGCCGTCTCGCCGCGGGTGAGTTCCAGGCCGCCGAGTACAAGCGCTACGGCAAGGACGGACGCGAGATCTGGCTCCAGGCCACCTACAACCCGATCCGGGACATCGACGGACGGCCCTTCAAGGTCGTGAAATACGCCTCCGACGTGACGCGGGACAAGCTGGTGCGCGCCGACGCGTCCGGGCAGCTCGCCGCGATCAACCGGGCCCAGGCGGTGATCCAGTTCGATACCCAGGGCCGCATCCTCGAGGTCAACGAGAACTTCCTGAACGCCGTGGGCTACGGCCGGGAGGAGGTCCTGGGGAAATCCCACAGCCTGTTCGTGGCGCCCGACTACGCCGCGAGCGACGGGTACAAGGCGTTCTGGGACCGCCTGCGCAGCGGCGACTTCGTCGCGGGCCTGTTCCAGCGGATCGCCAAGGACGGTCGCCCGGTCTGGATCCAGGCGAGCTACAACCCGATCTTCGATCCCGACGGGCGGCTGATCAAGGTCGTGAAATTCGCCACCGACGTCTCCGCCAGCATGACCGCGCGGAAATCCGCCATCGATGCCGCCGACCGCACCCTCGATAACGTCCAGGCGGTGACGACCTCGGCCGAGGCCATGAACACGGCGGCCCTGGCGATCTCGCAGACCATGGCCCGGTCACGGGCGGCGGTGGACGAGATCCACGGCCGCACCCACGAGGCCGACGCCGCCACGGCCCGCCTGCGCACGGCCGCCCAGTCGATGGGGAACGTGGTGCAGCTGATCACCGACATCGCCGAGCAGATCAACCTGCTCGCCCTCAACGCCACCATCGAGGCGGCGCGGGCGGGTGCGGCCGGGCGCGGCTTCGCGGTCGTCGCCGCCGAGGTCAAGGGACTGGCCAGCCAGACGACGGCGGCCACCGCCAAGATCGCCGCCGACATCGCGGGCATGCAGGACGTGTCGGACGCCGTGGGCGGACAGCTCGCCTCGATCACGGAATCCATCGGCACCATCCGTGGCTTCGTGGCGGAGGTCGCCGATTCCACCGACGCCCAGAGCGAGGCGACCGGCGAGATCCTGAAAAGCATGCGCCAGGCGTCCGGGGGCGTCTCCAGCATCAGCCTCAGCCTCGACGACTGGACCGCGGGCATCGAGGAGCGGCGCGCCGATCACCGCACCCGCGTGCTGATGCCGGCCGCGATCCTGGCCGCGGGTCGGACGATCCAGGCGACGGTCAGGAACCTCTCGCGCACGGGCGCCAAGCTGCACGTGTCCTCGCCGGACGCGGTCCCGGACCGGTTCGACCTGCACGTGGAGGAGACCGGGCGACGGATGAGCTGCGCCGTGGTCCGCCGGGCGGCGGGCGAGATCGGCGTCCGCTTTCTCTGATCCGGTTCGTCCGCCCTGCGTCGCCGTCCCGCCCCGCGACGACGGCGCGGGCCCGTCTTGACTTCTGGTGACGTGCGGTCGCATTGCACGAAATCGCGGGATGGTGCTTTCCTCCCGCGACGTTGCTTCCGGGGCGACGGTTGTGCGATGTCGCGGTGGCCTCACCGGCCCGCGCCTCCCTCCTCCGATCCGGCGCCCTCCGTAGACCTGGAGTCTCCACCTTGGCGAACACCGTGCCGACACCCGACACCGCCACCGGCGCAGCGGACGGCTCACGTCGTGACTTTCTCTACCTGGCGACCGGCTCGGCCCTCGCCGTCGGCATGGCGGCCGCCGCGTGGCCGTTCGTCGCGTCGATGGCGCCCGATGCCGCTACCGTGGCGGCCGGCGCCCCCCTCGACGTCGACCTCGCCCCGATCCAGGACGGGCAGATCGTCAACGTGTTCTGGCGCGGCAAGCTGATCTTCGTCCGGAACCGGACCGAGAAGGAGATCAAGGAGCTCTCCGAGGTCAAGCTGGCCGACCTCATCCAGCCGCAGGCCGATTCTGACCGCGTCAAGGAGGGCCACGCCAAGTGGCTCGTGGTCTACGGCAACTGCACCCACCTCGGCTGCGTCCCGATCGGGCACCAGGGCCAGTACGATGGCTGGTCGTGCCCTTGCCACGGCTCGCTGTTCGATGCGTCCGGGCGCGTTCGCCGCGGCCCGGCGCCGTCCAATCTGCCGATCCCGCCCTATGTGTTCGAGGGCGACACCAAGATCCGCATCGGCGAAGAGGCCGGGAAAGCCGTCGCCTGACGCCACGTCGGTCGTCCGATGCCACAGTCACAGCATTTGAGCGGGTAGCCTCATGAGCGCACACGGCACTGCCTACGTCCCCAAGAGCCGGCTGGCGAAATGGTTCGAGACGCGCCTGCCGCTGGTGGGGCTCGTGCATTCGTCGTTCGTGTCGTTCCCGGTCCCGCGGAACCTGAACTACTTCTGGACCTTCGGCGCGATCCTGATGCTGATGCTGGGCGTCCAGATCGTGTCGGGCATCTGGCTCGCCATGCACTACGACCCCTCGGCGACCGCTGCGTTCAACTCCGTCGAGCACATCATGCGCGACGTGAACTACGGCTGGCTCCTGCGCTACATGCACGCCAACGGCGCCTCGATGTTCTTCGTGGCGGTCTACATCCACATGTTCCGTGGGCTCTACTACGGCTCGTACAAGGCCCCGCGCGAGGTGCTCTACATCCTCGGCGTGATCATCTACCTCCTGATGATGGCCACCGCCTTCCTCGGCTACACCCTGCCGTGGGGCCAGATGAGCTACTGGGGCGCCACCGTCATCACCAACATCCTGGCAGCGATCCCGGTGGTCGGCGACACCATCCAGAGCCTGCTCTGGGGCGGCTACTCGGTGGGTAGCCCGACGCTGAACCGGTTCTTCTCCCTGCACTACCTGATGCCGTTCATGATCGTCGGCGTGGTCGTCCTCCACGTCTGGGCGCTTCACGTCACCGGCCAGAACAACCCCACCGGCATCCCGATCAAGTCCGGCAAGGACGCGGTGCCGTTCACACCCTACGCGACGATCAAGGACGTGTTCGCCGCGACCGTGTTCATGGTGTTCTTCGCCTACTGGATCTTCTACCAGCCGAACTACCTCGGCCACGCCGACAACTACGTGCCGGCCAACCCGGGCGTGACCCCCAAGCACATCGTGCCGGAGTGGTACTTCCTGCCCTTCTACGCGATCCTTCGCGCGGTTCCGGACAAGCTCGGCGGCGTCATCCTGATGTTCGGCGCGGTGCTGATCCTCGCCTTCGCGCCCTGGCTCGACACCTCGCGCGTGCGCTCGGCCAACTACCGCCCGATCTACCGTCAGTTCTTCTGGCTCTTCGTCGTCGTCTGCATCGTGCTGGGCTGGCTCGGCGCCAAGCCGCCCGAAGGCGGCTACGTCATCGCCTCGCAGATCTGCACGTTCTACTATTTCGCTCACTTCCTCATCGTCATGCCGCTCGTCGGCCTGTTCGAAACACCGAACCGACTCCCCGGCTCGATCCTCGAGAGCGTGACGGGGCCGGGCAAGCAGGTCCACGGCGGCTCGGGCATGCCGGTGGGCGCGGCCGCCGCACCACCGTCCAAGGGCTGAGGGCAGGGATACGCAACGACCATGAAAACGACTCGCGTCCTCGCCGCGTCCCTGCTGGCGGTCGGCCTCAGCTTTACGGCCGCCCGCTCGGAAACCGCGCACAGCCCGAACCCGCCCCGTGAGAGCTGGAGCTTCGCCGGCATCTTCGGGAAGTTCGACCAGGCCCAGCTCCAGCGCGGCTTCCAGGTCTACCGGGAAGTCTGCTCGAACTGCCACAGCATGAACCTCGTGCGCTTCCGCAACCTCGCGGAAGCGGGCGGGCCCGGTTTCAACGCCGGCCAGATCAAGGCCCTGGCGGCCGAGTACAAGGTCAAGGAGCTGAACGACAACGGCGAGGAGATCGAGCGCAACGCACGCCCCGCCGACGCCTGGCCCTCCCCGTTCCCCAACGAGAAGGCCGCGGCTGCCGCCAACGGCGGCAAGGCCCCGCCGGACTTCTCGGTGCTGGCCAAGGCCCGCACGTTCGAGCGCGGCTTCCCGCTCTTCGTCGTCGATGCGATGCCCTTCGTCGGCTATTCCGAACAGGGCGTCGACTACATCCACGCGCTTCTGAACGGCTACGAGGAGCCCCCCGCCGGCAAGGACGTTCCCGACGGCGCGCACTACAACAAGTACATGGACGGCAACCTGATCGCGATGGCCAAGCCCCTCAGCGACGGTCAGGTGACCTACGCCAAGGGCGCCAACGGCGAGCCGGTGGTGCCCGAGACGGTCGAACAGTATTCGCGCGACGTCGCGGCCTTCATGGCCTGGGCGGCCGAGCCGCACCTCGAGGCCCGCAAGGCGCTGGGCTTCCGGGTGATCCTGTTCCTCATCCTCCTGTCGGGCCTCCTCTACTACGTGAAGAAGAGGGTCTGGGCCGACGTCGGCGGCGAGGTCCACGGCCTCCAGCCGGAATTGCACAAGGCCGGCTGATACGGTTTCCGCTTGAATAAAGCGGGAACCGTATCACTGAGCCCGCGCGGCGCCTGAGCGAAGTCCATTTCCGCATCACGAAGTGATCAACCGGAAATGGGATGGAGCCTCGAACGGTCGCGACGAACGACGGACGGGCTCGCGCAGGCGGGCCCGTTTTCGTAAGGGCGTGACCACGGGCGCGAAGCAAGCGCCGCAGGCGGCCCTCCTCGACCGTGCGGGGCCATCCACAGCGGATCTCATAGAAGGACGATCGCCATGACGACAGCCGTGCTCGGGGTGATCGGCGGTTCCGGGGTCTACGACCTGCCCGGCCTGGAGGAGGTTCGCGAAGAGGTGGTGGAGAGCCCCTGGGGCGAGCCCTCCGACGCCCTGCGGATCGGCAGGATCGGCAGGACCAAGGTGGTGTTCCTGGCCCGCCACGGCCGCGGCCACCGACTCTCGCCCTCGGGCATCAACTACCGCGCCAACATCGACGCCCTGAAGCGGGCCGGGGTCACCGACCTGGTGTCGATCTCGGCCTGCGGCTCGTTCCGCTCCGAACTCCACCCCGGCCTGTTCGTCCTCGTCGACCAGTTCGTGGACCGTACCTTCGGGCGGGAATCCTCGTTCTTCGGAAACGGCTGCGTCGCCCACGTGCCCTTCGCGCACCCGGTCGGCCCCGTCCTCCAGGCCCGCATCGCGGCGGCCGCGGCGGCCGAGAACCTGCCGGTCCACAAGGGCGGCACCTACGTCTGCATGGAGGGACCGCAGTTCTCGAGCTTCGCCGAATCCAAGACCTACAAGGGCCTCGGCTACGACGTCATCGGCATGACCAACCTGCCCGAGGCCAAGCTCGCCCGCGAGGCCGAGATCACCTTTGCCACCATCGCGATGGTGACGGATTTCGACTGCTGGCATCCGAGCCACGACGACGTCGACGTGGCCGCGGTTGTGGCGGTGGCCCGCGCCAATGCCGACAAGGCCGCCCGCCTCGTCGCCCGCCTCGCCCGCGACTTTCCCGCCGAGCGCGAGGATTGCCCGGCCGGGTCGCATCGCGCGCTCGACGGCGCCGTGATGACCGCCCCGTCCCACCGCGACCCCGATCTCGTCGCCAGGCTCGACGCGGTGGCCGGGCGCGTCCTGCGCGGCTGATCCGCCGGAGGATGCGTCCGGACGGCAGGATTATGCCGGTGACAGCCTTTCCATCGGGCGAAGGTTCGCACTAGAAGGCGGGCACGTCATCCGTCACCCGTCACCATGAGCGAGCCTGTCACGATGCGCGCCGCGAGCATCAGCCGCCGCACCGCCGAAACCGACGTCGCCGTCACGGTGGCGCTCGACGGCACCGGTCGCTGCGCGATCTCCACCGGGGTCGGCTTCTTCGACCACATGCTGGAGTTGTTCGCCCGCCATTCGCTGTTCGACCTCGACGTGGCCGTGACCGGCGACCTCCACGTCGACCACCACCACACGGTGGAGGACACCGGCATCGCCCTCGGCCAGGCCTTCGCCAAGGCGCTGGGCGACAAGCGCGGCATCGCCCGCTACGCCGACATCCACCTGCCCATGGACGAGGCATTGACCCGCGTGGCGGTGGACATCTCGGGCCGCCCGTTCCTGGTGTTCCGCACCGCCTTCCGCGTCGAGAAGATCGGGCAGTTCGACACCGAACTGGTGCGCGAGTGGTTCCAGGCCTTCGCGATGAACGCCGGCATCACCCTGCACGTCGAGACGCTCTACGGCGACAACGCCCATCACATCGCCGAGAGCTGCTACAAGGGCTTGGCCCGCGCCTTGCGCGCCGCCGTGGCGATCGATCCGCGCGAGGACGGCCGCGTGCCCTCCACCAAGGGCTCGCTCTGACCGTTCCGCCCCAGGGCCGCGAGGTTTGACAGGATGCGCACCTACACCCTCCACCTGCCCGAGCACACGCTGGCGGGCGAGACCCAGGAGATCGACCGGGCCCAGGTGGTGCCGGACGGGTTCTCCTGGCCGGCCTTCGCCTACGGGCCGCTGTGGTTCCTCTACCACCGCCTGTGGCTCGCCGCCCTCCTCGTCACCGTGTTGCTGGTGGGTGCGGTCGTCCTCGGCCAGGTCCTGAACCTGCGGCCGGTGGCCGGCGGCGCCGTCGCCCTCCTGATACAGCTGCTGATCGGCCTCGAAGCGTCGAGCCTGCGCCGCTGGACCTACGCCCGCCAGGGCCGGCCGGTGCGCGACGCGGTGGTCGCCGGCAGCGCCGAGGAGGCCGAGATCAAGGTCGTGGGCCGCTGGCTCGATCCGGCCCGGGCGGCACGCCCCCCGGCCGCGCCGTTCCCGTCCGCCTCGTCGCGCGTTTCGGAGGGTGTGATCGGCCTGTTCCCGTTCAGCGAGGACCGGCGGTGAGCGGCGAGACCGTCGCGATCATCGACTACGGATCGGGCAACCTGCATTCGGCGGCCAAGGCGTTCGAGCGCGCCGCCCGCGAGGCCGGCCTCGATGCGACGCGGATCACGGTGACCGACGATCCCGAGACCGTGGCGCGGGCCGACCGCGTGGTGCTGCCGGGTGTCGGCGCCTACGCCGACTGTCGGGCCGGCCTCGACGCGGTGCCCGGGATGGTCGAGGCGATGACCCATGCCGCCAAGGTACGCGGCCGCCCCTTCCTCGGCATCTGCGTCGGCATGCAGCTCCTGGCGACCCGAGGCCTCGAGCACGGGACGACGCCGGGCCTCGATTGGATTCCCGGCGACGTCGCGCCGATCAGCCCGTCCGATCCCGACCTGAAGATCCCGCACATGGGCTGGAACACGCTGGTCGCCGACCGCGACCAGGCGTTGCTCGCGAACATTCCCACCGGCGAGACCGGGTGGCACGCCTACTTCGTCCACAGCTACGCCCTGCGCCCGCGCGAGGCCGGCGACGTGGTGGCGCACGCCGTCTACGGCGGTCCGGTGACGGCGCTCGTGGCACGCGACAACGTCGCGGGCACGCAGTTCCACCCCGAGAAGAGCCAGCGACTGGGCCTCGCCCTGATCGCCAATTTCCTGCGCTGGGCGCCCTGACCCGGCCCCCTGTTCTCCGACCGCGACCGATGGCGAGCTGACCCCGTGATCCTGTTTCCGGCAATCGATCTGAAGGAAGGGCGCTGCGTTCGCCTCGTCCAGGGCGACATGGCCCAGGCCATCGTGTTCAGCGACGACCCCGCCGCCCAGGCCGCGGTGTTCGAGGAGCAGGGCTTCTCCTGGCTGCACGTGGTCGACCTCGACGGGGCCTTCGCCGGTGCGCCGATGAACGCGGCCGCCGTCGATGCGATCCTGGCGCGGGTGAAGCTGCCGGTGCAGCTCGGCGGCGGCATCCGCGAGATGCGCACCCTCGAATCCTGGATCGCCAAGGGCGTCAGCCGCGTCATCATCGGCACGGCGGCGGTGCGCGATCCCGCCTTCGTGCGCGAGGCCGCCCGCCTCCACCCCGGCAGGATCGCGGTGGGCATCGACGCCAAGGACGGCCGCGTCGCGGTGGAGGGCTGGGCCAAGACCTCGAGCATGACCGCCGAGGAGCTCGGCCGTCGCTTCGAGGACGCAGGCGTCGCCGCGATCATCTACACCGACATCTCGCGCGACGGCATCCTCAAGGGCCTCAACATCGAGATGACCCTGGCGCTCGCCCGTGCCGTGACGATCCCCGTCATCGCCTCGGGCGGCCTCGCCTCCATCGCCGACGTGCACCGCATGCTCGAACCCGATTGCGCGGTCCTGGCCGGCGCGATCACCGGGCGCGCCCTCTACGACGGCCGCATCGACCCCAAGGAGGCGCTCGCCGCGATCCGCCGGGCGAAGGGCGGCGCGCTGTGATAGAATGCGGGCCGATGCAGTTGCATGGTGCGAGGCTGAGATGACGGCCGTGACGAAGACCGCGCCCCTCCCGGCCGCCGGTGTGTCCTACACACAGGACTTCTACACTTGGACGCAGGAGCAGGGCGCACGGCTGCGGGCGGGCGACCTCGACGCCCTCGACCGCGAGAACCTGGCCGAGGAGATCGAGAGCTTGGGCCGCAGCCAATTCGACAGCCTGGTGAGCGCGTGGCGGATCGTGATCCTGCACATGCTCAAATGCGATCACCAGCCGTCGAAGCGCACGCGCAGTTGGGCGATCTCCATCGCGACGCATCGTTCCAACGCTGGCTTCGTCCTGAAGGACAGTCCCGGACTGAAAAGCAGGCGTGAGGAAGCTTTGGCACGTGCCTACCATGGAGCACGCCTCGAAGCTTCGAAGGAGACGCGCCTGCCCTTGAAACGCTTCCCCCTCGACTGCCCCTATACCCTGGACGAGGTCCTGACCCGTCCCTTCGCCATCGACCCCGACGACACTCCCTAGAGGGGACGCGGGTTTCGTCACGAAACCGGCGTCCACGTTCCTGAAACCTGCCGAGAGGCCGCGTGCTCAAGACCCGCATCATCCCCTGCCTCGACGTCAAGGACGGGCGCGTCGTCAAGGGCGTGCAGTTCCTCGAACTGCGCGACGCCGGCGATCCGGTCGAGGCGGCCAAGGCCTACGACGCGGCCGGTGCCGACGAACTGTGCTTCCTCGACATCACGGCGAGCCACGAGGCCCGCGGCACGCTGCTCGACGCCGTCAGCCGCACGGCCGAGGCCTGCTTCATGCCCCTCACGGTGGGGGGCGGGATCAGGACCGTGGCCGACATCCGCACGCTGCTGCTGGCGGGGGCCGACAAGGTCTCGATCAATACGGCCGCCGTGAACGACCCCGACTTCGTGGCCGCGGGTGCCATGAAGTTCGGCAGCCAGTGCATCGTCGTGGCCATCGACGCCAAGCGCACCTCGGGCGAGGGCGAGCCGCCCGCCTGGGAGATCTTCACCCACGGCGGCCGGACCCGCACGGGCATCGACGCCATCGCCTTCGCCCGCACGATGGCCGCGCGCGGGGCGGGCGAACTCCTCGTCACCTCGATGGATCGCGACGGGATGCGCTCGGGCTACGACCTGGCCCTCACCCGGGCCATCACCGATGCGGTCTCGATCCCCGTCATCGCCTCCGGCGGCGTCGGCAGCCTCGACGACCTCGTGGCGGGGGTCCGCGACGGCGGCGCCAGCGCGGTGCTCGCCGCCTCGATCTTCCATTTCGGCCAGCACACGGTGCGGGAGGCCAAGCGCCACATGGCGGCGGCCGGCCTGTCGATGCGCCTCGACGACGGCGAGGCCGCGCCGTGATTCCAGGGTTCGGAGCCGCATGACTGAGTTCACCCTCGGCGATCTCGAAGCACTGGTGGCGGTGCGGGCGCAGGCCCCGCCGGACCGATCCTACACGGCCAAGCTCCTGGCCGGAGGCCCGGCCAAGGCCGCCAAGAAGCTCGGCGAGGAAGCGGTCGAGGCGGCCATTGCCGCCGTCCAGGGCGACCGGGCGGGCCTCGTCGCGGAGGCGGCCGACGTGCTCTACCATCTCCTCGTCGTTCTCAAGGGCGCCGAGATCGGCCTCGACGAGGTGCTCGCCGAGCTGGAGCGCCGCACCGTGCAGTCCGGGATCGCCGAGAAGGCGGCGCGGAGGCCGGCGTGAGCGAGCGCGACGCGATCCGGCCGACGCCGGCCCTGGGGCAGCCTCTGGGGCAGGACCCCGTCACCGGAGACGGGCCCGAGCGGCTCTCCCCCTATCGCATCTTCCCCCGCGAGGATTGGGCCCGGCTGCGCGCGGACACGCCCCTGACGCTCACCGCCGAGGACGTGACGCGGCTGCAGTCCCTCAACGACCCGATCTCGCTCGAAGAGGTGGTGGCGATCTACCTGCCGCTCTCGCGCCTGCTCTCGCTCTACGTCGCGGCGACGCAGGGGCTGTTCAAGGCGACGCAGCGCTTCCTGCTCGCCGAGCAGGATGCCAAGGTGCCCTACATCATCGGGGTGGCCGGCTCGGTGGCGGTGGGCAAGTCGACCATGGCCCGCGTCCTCAAGGCGCTGCTGGCGCGCTGGCCCAACACGCCCAAGGTCGACCTCGTCACCACCGACGGCTTCCTCCTGCCCAACGCCACCCTGCAGCGCATGGGCGCCATGGACCGCAAGGGCTTTCCCGAGAGCTACGACACCGCCGCCCTCCTGCGCTTCCTCACCGACATCAAGGCGGGCAAGAAGCGGGTGGCGGCGCCGCTCTACTCGCACCTCGTCTACGACGTGGTGCCCGGCGAGGAGCGGGTGGTGGAATCCCCCGACATCCTGATCGTCGAGGGCCTCAACGTGCTCCAGCCCGCCCGCCTGCCGCGGGACGGCACCGCGATCCCGTTCGTGTCGGACTTCTTCGACTTCTCGATCTACCTCGACGGTCACGAGGACGACCTGCACCGCTGGTACCTCAACCGCTTCCTGCGCCTGCGCCTCACCGCCTTCCGCGATCCGCTCTCCTACTTCCGCAAGTACGCCGAGGTGACGGAGGCCGAGGCCCTGGAGATCGCCGACCGGCTGTGGACGACGATCAACCTGCCCAACCTGCGCGACAACATCCTGCCCACACGCCAGCGGGCGAGCCTGATCCTGGCCAAGGGCGCCAGCCACCGGATCGAGAGCGTGGCGCTGCGCCGGTTGTGAGCCGGGGCCGGCTTTTCAGGACGCCTCGGTCCCCGAGCCGAGCGGATACGCAGCCTCCACCACATACGGCCCGCCGCCCTTCGACTCCCGCGCCGAGAACAGCGCGACGCGGCTCGCGGTGAAGGTGAGCGGCGGGAAGAAGCCGGCCTCGACGAGATAGCCAGCCACATCCATCGCCGAGACCTCGCGGCGCAGGCGCGCCAGGGTGACGTGCGGTGTGAAGGCGCGGCGCTCGGGCTCGGCGCCGGCCTGGCGGCAGATCCGCTCGTGCTCGGCCTGGAGCGCGTCGAGCTCGCGGCAGGGGGCGAGCGTGGCGATGATCGCGCGCGGCTTGTCGCCGCCGAAACTCGCGAGGCCCGACAGGGTGACGGACAGAAGCCCGCGCGGGCGCGACCGGGCGAGGAGGTCGTGGACCTCCTCCGCCAGGGGAATCTCCACGTCGCCGAGGAAGCGCAGGGTCACGTGGAAGTCCGGGGGCGCGATCCAGCGGGCGCCCGGCAGCCCGGCCTGACGGCGCGCCAGCGCCTCGGCGATGTCGGGCGGGATCTCGAGGCCGGTGAAGAGGCGGGGCATCGCGGGGCGACTCCGGGTTCGGGTGTGGGCGGTTCGGTCAGACCGTCTCGCCGACCATCGCCCGCCGCTGGCGGTCGAGTTCTTCGCTGTAGCGCTTGAGCGTATGGCTCTCGGTGAGCAGCCCGACGACCCGGCGGGTGTCGCGGGCGTCGAGCACGGCCAGGGCCTCGCTCTCGCTGCGGTCGAAGGCGGCTGCGGCGGCCTTGGCGTTCATCTCCGGCACGAGGAAGGCGTCGCGGTAGCGCACCAGGTCCGACAGCGGCGGCGGGGTCTCGGCCGAGGCCCGCGCCGCGGCATGGGCCTCGGGCACGAGAACGATGCCGGCATAGCGCCCGGTGACGTCGACGGTCACCACCCGAGAGACCGAACCGAGGGGATGGGCGACGAGGAAGGCGTCGAGCGGCGTCGCGACATCGATCGTGGCCACGTCCCGGCGCATCAGTGCGCCCACCGTGAGGCTGCGGATCCAGCCGATGTCGTGGGCGCTGCGGATGCTCTCGCCGCGCAGGTGGAAGCGCCAGGTGGCGAAGGAATAGCCGAAGGTCTTGCGCACCGTCAGCGAGGAGGCGATCACCGCCGCGAGGACCAGCCCGGTGATGGGCAGGCTGCCGGTGAGTTCGAGGGCCAGGAAGGTCATGGTGAGGGGGCCGCCGATGACGGCGACGGCCAGAGCGCTCATGCCGACCACCCCGTAGGCCAGCGGCGTCAGGCCGAAGCCGGAAAGGCCCGGCAGCATCTCCGTCATCAGGACGGCGAAGACCTTGCCGGCCAGGGCGCCGAGGAACAGCGAGGCGAAGAACAGGCCGCCGCGAAAGCCCGAGCCGATCGAGATCGCCGACGCCATCGCCTTGGCCGCGAACAGCACCATCAGGGCGAGGGCACCGGCCTCGGGCACGGCGTGCCCGAACTGCAGGTGGAGGGCGCCGTGACCGCCCGAGAGGACCTGGGGCGACACCGCCAGCGCCAGGGCGCCGACGCACAGGCCGCCGAGGATCGGGGCGAGGGCGGCCGGCAGGCGGCTGGCGCGGACCCCGGCCTCGACCAGCGTCACGCCGCGCATGATCGCGATGCCGAGGCCCGCGCAGATCAGCCCGAGGGCGAGGCTCGGCAGGATGTCGAGCGCGCTCAAGGGGGCGGTGGTGAAGGTCTCCGGGAGGGTCGCGGCCACGAGGGGCGGCTGCGCCAGGACCGCCTTGGCGACGAGGCTGCCGCACAGGGCCGCAACCACCACCGGCGTCAGGATCGCGATGGAATAGGTGCCCACGATCAGTTCGAAGGCGTAGAAGGCGCCCGTGAGCGGCGCCCCGAAGGCCGCGGCGATAGCGGCGGCCGAGCCGCAGCCGACGAGGGTGCGCAGGTCCGAGCGCCGCAGCTCGAAGGCGAGGCCGAGGCGCGAGGCGAGCCCGGCGCAGAGCTGGGTGTAGCCGGCCTCCAGGCCCACCGAGGCGCCGCTGCCGTTGGAGATCACGTTCTGGAGCGCGAGGAGGCCGGAATCGCGCACCGACATGCGGCCGCCGTGCAGGGCGTTGGCCTCGATGGGATCGATCATCGCCCGGCGCGGCCGCTCGCGCCGCCATGACATCCACACCAGCAGCACGCCCAGTCCGACCCCGCCGACGGCCGGGCCGAGGATCGTCACGACCGGGTCGAGGTCGGTGGCCGCGCTCAGGCGTGCCCCGGCGGGCAACCGGTAGAGGGTCTCGCGCAGGGCCTGGGCCGCCAGGCTCATCGCCGCCACGGCGAGGCCCGCGACGCAGCCGACCACGGCAGCCAGGATCACAAGCCCGATCTCGCCCCCGCGCACCAGCGCCCTGAGCCGGGCGGGCACGCGGTTCACGGCCGCCTTCGGGGCGGGTGACGGTGCGTGGATCGTCATGACCGACGGCCCGACCGACCCCGATCGATCCCCTGGTTCCTACACTCTGCTGTCGGCATGGCCCCATGAGGCGCCAACCCGATCGATCGTCAAGGGCGGCCCCGAAGAAGACGCGGCTTGCGCTTGAAAAGCCGGCACGGGCGGGATACACGCCCCTCATGTGCCGCCGTAGCTCAGTTGGTTAGAGCACCAGATTGTGGATCTGGGGGTCCCCCGTTCGAGCCGGGGCGGTGGTACCATAGGTTTCTCGAATTGATCGAAGGGGTTGGCTTGTTGCCGGCCCCTTTTGTCGTTCGGCATCGCTGACGGGAGAGGCTGCTTGGCGAGCGCACGGTCAGCGGCGGTTGCCAAGCCCGTCGCTGATGGACGAGCACGTCTCGAGCTCGATGGTCACCTGCCTCGCGTCGACCATGCGCTTCCCGTAGCTTCGCATGTCGGCTTCGCCCGCAGCCGCGCGGAGGCTTTCCGGCCGACGATCACCCAGGGTCACGGTGAAGCGAGGCCGCCTGTTCTCAGCTTGAAATCATCGGACCGCGCTCCGGTGCCCCTCGGGGCGGTGCGGAACCGAAGCGTGGTGGTGCCCACGGGAAGCGGGAGCGTGACCGCGCCGGGGCGCTGCCGAACGCGGGCGTCGGTGGCCTCGGAGCCGTCCAGGGACCAGTGCGGCGGGATCTCGACCGTGAGGCCGTCCAGGGCGCGCGGCGCGGTCAGGCGAACCGTGACGCCGTCGCCCTCGCGCCGGGCATCGAGGCCGACGCCGTCCCTGGCCGCCCACCAGGCGCCGAAGTCGTCGACGCTCCCGAACCAGGCCCGGTCCCGCATGGCCCTGGTGAAGCCCCTCACGAATTCGAGCTTGTGGCCGAGGATGTTGGGGTGGACCAGGACGGGATAGATGCCGCCGTCGCGGGCGATCTTGCGGGCGACCTCCAGGGATTGCGGCAGGCGCAGGCCCATGAGGGGCGCCCGCTCGTCCTCCACCGTGAGGGGGAACTCGAAGATTCCCGTCTCGGCTTCCGCCCCGCGGCCGTAGGTGAGGCGGACCGGCAGGTGCGAGAGCGCGTTGCCCGCGGTCACGGACGAGCTGTAGCGATACCCCGTCGCTTCGAGCGCCTGGGGCAATCCGCCCGGGTTCGACAGGTGGCCCGGGCGAAAGCTGACCACCTTGGCCGGCGGCGCCAGGGATTCGACGAGGAACTTGCTGACGCGCAGTTCCCCCAGGATGGTGCCGTCGCGGGCCTCGTTGCGGTTGACGACGATCGGGCGGTAGGCGGGATATTGCTCCTTGCCGTCGCCCATGGGGAAATCCCGGAAGATCCAGGAGTGTGCGACGGTGTGGCTGCCGAGTTCCATCCCGAGCTCCCCGAGCCGCCTGAGATGGGCGGCGGATTCGTCCGTCAGGATGATCTCGTCGTTGTAGTCGCGCAGGTACTTGGTCTGGATGAAGAAGGTGCCCCGCACGCCGAACTCCTTGAGCAGTTCGGCATAGGCGACCGCGTTGGGCAGGGAGCGGGTGAAGTCCACGTCGAAGGTCATCATGACGGCGAGCGCCTTGCCGTCCGGCACCCGTCCGAGGCTCACCGCCAGCGGTTCGCCCTCGCGCCAGACCTGCCGCAGGAAGCGCAGGACGAGGTCGTTCTGCGGCGAATAGGCGTTGACGTAGTCGCGCTCGATGTCGGCGCCGCGGGCGTTCTGGCCGATCAGCAGCAGGAAGCCCGGATCGAAGCCGAGGGCATAGGCCGCCCCGCCCGTGGGGAAGCGCCGCCGTGTGATCGCCGCCGTGCCGTCCTCGAAGAAGGCCAGCGCGTCCGCTGCCTGGCCGTAGCCGTGGGTGCCGAGCTGCGCCTCCGGATTGCGGGCGGGATCGCCGAAGCGCACGGTCTGCTCCTCGGGCTCGTCGAAACCGAGCCAGGTCCGGCTGGCCCCCGAGAAGCTCATGGCGAAGCGCTTTCGCGAGGGCTGGACGTCGCCGAAGCCGAACACCTCCTTGAGGCCTCCACCGAGGACGTTGGCCGCCAGGAGCGTTCCGCCGCCCTGCGGATGAGCGGCCAGGGCCCTGAGTTCGTCGGGCTTGAGCACCAGCCCCGAGACGTAGGGATAGACCAGCACGACCTTGGACCGAACCGCCTCCGCCACGTCCCGGGTGAGCGTGAAGGGCACGCCCAGGCTCTTCAGGCCGTGGACGAGGCCGAGCCAGGCCGATGCCTCGTCCGTGAGCAGGATGGCGAGGCGGGCGGTGTCCCCGTCGCGGTAGCTGCGCCAATCCGCGGGGCTCGGCGGCTTCACCACCGAGGTTCCGGCCGGGCCCGACAGGCCGCCGAAGATGAAGATCCGCGACCGGTAGTACAGGACACCGAGGGCGATGGGTGTGAGGAAGACGAGGACGAGAAGACACAAGCCGACTTTCCGCCACAGGTCGCCCTGCTGCCTCGAGGCGCCGTCGCTCATGGTCCACCGTCATCCAGCCCGCGGGCGAGGCTAAGCCCGCAGGGTCAACGGGGGGTTAAGCGCGATCACTGCCCCGAAGGCGCGATGGCGGCAGCGTTCCTTAAGCGAGCGCCAACCCTCGGGCGCATACCCTGGCGGCGGTCCTCGCGTGAGGCCGCGCGGCACAGTGGATGACAGCGAAGATGAGCCCTCGGGCAAGGCGTATGGCAGGCTCCTTCTCCGCCGTGACCCTCGCGCTCACGATCCTGCAGCAGGGAGGTCCCGCCATGAGCCGAACGGTCGATGGCGGGTCGCCGTACCGGTCAACCCTTTGCCGCACCGGGGACGGCCGGCTGACGATCGCCGATGCGCCGGCCGGATCGACCCCGGCCGAGGGATGCCGCACGCTTTCCCTCCCGGTGCCGCCGGCCAGCGTCGCCTGGGTCGGCGCGGTGGCGCGATCCGATCCGCCGGGACGCGACCGCCTCGTCCTCTCCGGGACCGGGCAGGGAGCCGGCTTCACGGCCTCGGGTGTCGGTTTCGAGGAGCCGCCGACGCCGTCGCGCGCCACCCCGCTGGCCCTCGACCGGTCCCTGATCCCGGCGATGACCGCGCGGACCTTCGGCGTCGAGGAGCGCGCCGTCGTGAGCCGCACCGAGGAGGCGGTGACCCTGCGCTGCGGCCCCGGCGTCAGGCCGGCCGGCGTGGTTCTCGATCCCGGCCCGGCGCGACTGCCCGACGGGGCCCGCCTCACCCTGCGCTGGCACGTCACGGGCGATCCCGGTTTCTCGGCGTCCGTGGCCGGTCCGGCGAGCGAGGGAGAGGCCGCCGCTCTTCCCATGGACGGCCGCCTCGACCGGACACCGCCGGCGGGGGACTCGCCACGGTTCGTCCTGGCCTGCCCGGCGTCCGCCGGCACGACGACCCTCCTCGACCTGCGTCTCGTTTCGCAAGCCGCGAATGGCGAGGCCGTCCGGCCGCCGCTGTCGGCCTGGGCCTGGCGCCCGCACCGCTGGCGCGAGGCGCCGGACGACCTCGTGGCCGAAGCCCTGGCGCGCCGGATCACGCGCCTGTTCGTCAGCGTCGCGATCGCCGAGGACACCATCGCCGAGGAGGCGCGGTTCTCGACGTTCGTCGGGCTCGCCCGGGCATCGGGCATCGCCGTGGCGGTGGTGGAAGGAGATCCCGGCATGGCGCTGGACGAAGGCCGAGCGGCGGCACTTCGCCGGCTCGGCGCTCTCGTCGCCTATCAGCGGCGCGCAGCCCCCGAGAGCCGCCTGGCGGGCGTGCAATACGACATCGAGCCCTATCTCCTGCCCGGATTCCAGGCCCACCCGGATGCCATCCTGCGCGGCTGGGCCACCACCCTCGACGCCCTGTCGGCGGCGGCCGACCCCCTCGACCTCGACCTCGTGCTGCCGTTCTGGCTGCCGCTCCACCCTGCCGCCGGCCTCGTGATGCCGGCGGTCGGGCGCGGGGCGAGACGCGTCACCGTGATGGCCTACCGCACGACGCCGGCCGAGATCGTGGCGGCCGCCGAGCCCCTGCTCGCCTGGACCGCCTCCGCGGCGAGGCCGCTGCATGTCGCCCTCGAGGCCGGGCCGGTGACCGACGAGACCGCGCGGACCTACCGCCCCGCCGACAGCGGCGATCTCCTGCTGCTGCCGCAGGCCGGAGGCGATGCCCTCGCCCTCCTCCTGACGACGCCAATCGGATCGCCTGCGTCAGGTCGAATCTACGCCCTGGAGCGTGAAAGCGTGGCTCCGGCCTCGCGCGTGAGTTTTCTCGGCGATCGCCAGCGACTCGATGACGCCATCGCGCAGATCTCGACCGGCCTCTCGGCGTGGTCGAGCTTTTCCGGCCTCGCCCTGCATGGGGTGATCGACTGAACGCACGCGCCGGCTGCTTCACGGCGAGTTAACCACCATCGGACAAAGCTGTGACCTCGTCAGACTATCCTTGAAGGCCCCCAGGGTCGGCGTCGCGTGATCGCGGCGGTGGTCCGCGTCCCAAGCGGGTTCGTCGCGTGAGTTGCCAGCCTTCGCCTTCCCGACGCCGACCGCTCCGACCGCTCCTGCTCCTCGCCGTGGCGAGCCTGTCCGGGATCGCGGCCGCCGCACCCGTGCGGGCCCAATCGACCGACGACGTCACCGCCGAACGCCTGTCGCGCGAGGGTACGAGCGCGCGCCAGGAGGGGCGCGTCGATGAGGCGATCGCCGCCCTGAACCGCGCGACCGCGCTGCGGCCGGCGGACACCGACACCCGGCTCCAGCTCGGCCTCGCGCTGTTCGCCAAGGGCCGCTTCGACGAGGCGGGTGCCACGTTCCGCACGGTGCTGGCCGAAGCCCCCGCCTACGACGACGCGCGGGCCGGCCTGGTGCGGGTCTCGCTGGCCACCAAGGACCTCGACGGGGCCGAGCGGGAGTTGGCCACCCTGAGGCGGAATTCGCCGAACGACCCCGATGTGAAGGCCCTCGAAGCCCAGTTGGCGGCCGCGCGAAAGCCGCCGCCGGAGGCGCGACCGGCGATGCCTGCGAGTGCCGCGACGACGCCGGGGCCCGAGGCCGCCCGCACGGAAGCCCGGAGGCCCTTCGTCGAGGGTCAGGCGGCGCGCAAGGCCGGACAGTTCGACCGGGCCATCGCGCGCTTCTCCGACGCCGTCGCCCTCGATCCCGACGACGTCGACGCGCAGGTGGAACTCGGCCTGTCGCTGATCGCCCGGAACCGCTTTCCCGAGGCGCGCGCGGCCTTCCTCAAGGCGCTGGCCCGCACGCCGGACTACGGCGACGCCCGGCTCGGGCTCGCCCGCATCGCCTATTACGAGAAACGTCCCGCCGAGGCCGCCCGCGAAGTCGGCATCCTGCTCGCCCGCGAGCCCAGGAACCGAGAGGCGCTCGACCTCCAGGCCCGGATCGCCCGTGCGAGCGCGGACCTCGTCGCGGCGGCCGAGAAGGCCGCCCGCGACCGCGAGGCCCAGCGGATCGAGCGCGCCAGGAAGCAGGTGCAGGAGGCCGAGAGACGCAGCCGGGACGAGGCCCAGGCCCTGCGCAAGGCGGGACGGTTTCCCGCCGCCGAGGCGATCTACCGGACCCTGCTGCGGGCCCACCCGCGGGATGCCGACCTCCTCGTCTCGGCGGGCGCGATGGCCGCCTTCCAGGGCAAGGCCCGCTTCGCCGACGCCCGCCGCGACTTCGAGGCGGCGGAGGCGATCGCGCCTGACTCCGCCGATGCGATCCTCGGCCTCGCCCGCGTCGATCTCTACGAGAGCCGCCTCGACGAGGCTGCGGCGCGCATCGCCCGCGTGCTCGCCCGCCGGCCGGAGAACACCGAGGCGCAGGCCCTGTCGGCGCGGGTGATCCTCGCTCGAGGGGAGCCGGCCGAAGCGGAAGGCATCTTCCGGCAGCTGCGCACCCGCCTGCCGCAGGACCCCGACATCCTGCTGGGACTGGGCGATTCCCTGCGCGGAACGTTGCAGGACGACGAGGCCCGCGTCGTCTACCGCGACGCCGCCGCCGTCGATCCGGCCTCGGCCGAGATCGAGGCCCGGCTCGCGCAGGCGATCCGCCCGCGCTGGCGGCTCGACCTCGACGGGTCGGTGAGCAGCCTCACCCGCGACGGCGACGGCTGGCAGGAGGGCAGCGCCCGCCTCGGCTACGCCCTGAACGAGCGCACCACGATCTCGGGCGGCGTCGAGGTCACGAACCGCTTCAGAATCGTCAACACTCTCATCGACGCCCGCCTCGACCATCGCTGGTCGGATGCTTCGACGAGCTACATCCGCCTCGGCGGATCGCCGGACGCGGTCTACCGGCCGATCGTCTTCACCGAGGCCGGCGGATCCTTGCGCGTCTGGAAGGGCAACGCGCATCTGGGAGCGACCCTGCTGACCCTGGACGCCGGCTACGCCAAATACGACGCCACCGAGGTCGAGACGGCGAGCCCCGGGCTGCAGCAGTATTTCCTCGACGGCCGCCTCTGGATCTCGGGCAGGGTCATCGGCACGCTGGCGAATTCGCGGGTGACGACGCGCGCACCCGACGGGTTCGCCTTCGTGCGCGACCGCCTCGACAAGTTCGGCGGCTATTCGGTGCGGGTGGACGGCATGCCCACCGACCGCCTGACGCTGTTCGTGGGCTGGGCGGATGCGCCCGACACCTCCGACGGCCGGGTGATCCCCACCCGGGCACTCTACGGCGGCGGCATCTACGACATCGACGACACCGTCAGCGTGAAACTGTCGGCCTCGCACGAGGACCGGGTCAAATCTTTCGATCGCACCAGCGTGAGCGTCGGCCTCACGACGCGCTTCTGATGGCGCGTCTGGGCCCCCCTCCCCCCGCGCGCACGACGCGACGTCCTCACGAAGGCGCAACGGTTCCGTGCCAGGGTCTGGCGGACGGACATTTCGGGCCTCGCACGTGTTCCTGACCCTCATCTGGGAGATCTCGCTGGGTCTCGCGGCCCTCTCGCTGGCGACGATGACGGTCCTCGTCGGGCTGCGCCTGAAGAGCGTCGGGCGCCTGCGCGACGAGGCGCAGCGGCGCGAGACCCTCCTCGGCCTGATGCTGGAATGGACCGAGACCGGCTACGCCAGCCAGGCCGCCGCGATCACCGAGGCCCTGTCGCGGGACCAGAAGCTCGCGACGGACCTCCTCGTCGAGGTCTTCGAGATCGTGCGCGGGGAAGGCCAGCAACGGCTGGCGGCCCTGGCCGAAGCGGCCGGGATCGGGGACCGCCTGCGCCGCGAGCTCGCGACGGGGCCGGTGCGCAACCGCCTCGCCGCCGCCGAAGGCCTCGCCTGGTTCCCGTCGGCGGCGACCTCGCAGGCCCTGGGCAAGGCCGTCCTCGACCGGCACGACGACGTCAGCTTCACCGCCGCGACGACCCTCTCGGCCCACGGCAGCGACCTCATCTTCGATACGGCCCTGATCGCCCGGCTCGCCCAGGCCAACAGCTCCCGCCGCATCGAACTGGTGCTGGCCCAGTTTGCGCAGACGCGGCCGGAAGCCCTGCTCGACCTCGTCGTCGACCCTCGGCAGAGCGACCGCATCCGCACCGCGGGCCTCGACGCGCTGACGCAGACCGGGATCGAGGGCATCCTCGAACTGATCCTGTCCCTGGAACACGCGCCCTCCACCGACATGCGGGTGGCGGTGGCGCGCAACCTCGGCAGCCTCGGGCACCCGGACGGCTACGGCACCATCGCGCGCTACCTGTCCGACGAGCGCTGGGAGGTCCGCTGCAAGGCGGCCGAGGCGGTGGGGCGCGTGGGGCTGCTCGAACTCGGGCCGCAGCTCTGCGACCTCCTGCTCGACGACAACTGGTGGGTGCGCCACCGCGCCGGCGAGGCCCTGGCCCGGCTCGGCGACTTCGGGATCGGCGCCCTGCAGGAAATGGTGGCGCTGGCCGGCCAGACGACGCTCGGCCAGACCGCCGAGCACGTCCTTGCCGAACGCAAGCGACGCGCGTGATGGATCGGGAGAGCGCGTGATGGACCTGACCGGCTTCGACCTCTCGATGGGGACGATCGTCACCTCGACCCTCGAGATCGTCCTGCTCATCGTGATCGGCACGGGCCTCATGCAGAACGGGCTCTACGTGCTGCAGCTCGTCCTGGCGATGCGGGAACTGGCGACGCAGCGCCCGGAGAAGCGCGCGAGCCTGCTCTGGCGGCGCTACGCCGAGATCAGCCCGCCGATCTCGCTGCTGGTGCCCGCCTACAACGAGGAACTGTCCATCGTCGACTCGCTGCGCTCGATGCTGGCGCTCAACTATCCCGACTTCGAGGTCATCGCCGTCAACGACGGCTCCAAGGATTCGACCCTCCAGACGATGATCGACGGGTTCGGGTTGAAGCCGATCCTGCGTCACTACACGGAGGTCGTGCCCCACGAGCGCGTGCGCGGGCTCTACGGCTCGCCGGACTATCCCCGGCTGCTGGTCGTCGACAAGGGCAACGGCGGCAAGTCGGACGCGCTGAACGCCGGCATCAACCTGTCGCGGTTCCCGATCTTCTGCGCCGTGGATGCGGATTCCATCCTCGAGAGCGACGCCCTGCTCCGGGCGGTCCAGCCCTTCATCGACGATCCGGTGCGGACGGTGGCGGTGGGCGGGACCATCCGCATCGCCAACGGCTGCCGGATCGAACGGGGACGGGTGCTGTCCTTCGGCCTGCCGCGCAACCTCCTGGCCCTGTTCCAGACGATGGAATACCTGCGCGCCTTCCTGATGGCGCGTCTGGCCTGGAGCCGCCTGCGGACCCTGACCATCATCTCCGGCGCGTTCGGGCTGTTCAAGCGCCAGACCGTGATCGAGGTCGGCGGCTACAGCCACCGCACCGTGGGCGAGGACATGGAACTCGTCGTCAAGATCCACCGCCACCTGCGCGAGCGCGCCCAGGACTACCAGATCGTGTTCGTGCCCGAACCCGTGTGCTGGACCGAGGCGCCGGAATCCTGGACGGTGCTGGGCCGTCAGCGCAGCCGCTGGCAGCGCGGCGCGCTGGAGACCTTCTTCCGCCACCGCGACATGCTGTTCCGCCCCCGCTACGGCCGCATCGGCCTCTTGGGCTTCGGTCACGTCCTCGTCGTGGACGTCCTGGGACCGCCCATCGAGGTGCTAGGCTACTTGCTGGTGCCGATGCTGTGGATGCTCGGCCTGCTGTCGGTGGAGTACCTGCTGGCGTTCCTGGCCCTGACCTTCGTGTTCGGAATCTTCGTGAGCGTCGCCTCGCTCATCCTCGAGGAGATCGAGTTGCAGCGCGTCCCCCGCGTCATGGACCTCGTCCTGCTCACCGGCATCGCGGTCATCGAGAACTTCGGCTACCGCCAGATCTCCAATTTCTGGCGCCTGCGCGGCATGTGGCAGTACCTGCGCGGCGCCCAGGGCTGGGGCGTGATGAGCCGCGTCGGCTTTCGCGGGGCCTGAGGCCGGCCGTGGACAACAGTGTCGCGACGGGTTGCCCACAACAATCGATCCGGATCTCACCTGACCTTTCGACGCGGCAAGGAATCGCAAAACCGTCGTCAAGACAACGCTTCATCGCAAAGATACCGTCATATGATCCAACGGTATCTTTAATGTGCTTGATATTTATCATATATATAGTGAACTTCTTATCGGACGACGGAAATCTTTATCGACTTCGGCGCGCGACGACGTTGAAGTTAATTTAACGAACCGCCCGCACTCTCGGGCCGATGGGCGACCTCGTCGAGGAGCGGCGGTTCAGGCAGGATGGGGATGGCTCGAACCTCACGGCGTCTGTCGGAACCGCGTCATCCGGAGACCGGGATGCAACCGGCGATCGACCGTCTTCGGACCCTGTGCGGACTCGCGGCCGAGACGTTCCGGGTCCCCGTCGTGCGATTGATCTTCGACGACCCGGCCCTGGCCCTGCTCGAAATCCGCATGGGCGCGGACCACCCCGAGACCGAATCGGAACGCGAGGCCTGCGCCCGGATTCGTGGGTGGTGCACGAAGGCGTTGCCGCCCGGCCTTCCGTCGAGCCCCGGCCTCCGCCTTCTGGCCCGCGCACCGGTCGCCATGGCGGACAGGGGCGCGATCGGCAGCCTGTGCCTGTTCGAGGACGCCCACCGCCGGGTCTCGCAGAGCGAGAAGCGGCACTTGGCCGACCTCGCGGCCCTCGTCTCCGAATGGCCGGACCTGCGGGAGGAGGTGGCGGGTGAGGCCCATCCCCCCTACCGGCAGATCCTGGAGATCGCCCAGGACGCCTTCGTGGGAGTCGATTCCGAGGGCGCCATCGTCGAGTGGAACGCGGCCGCCGAAGCGGTCTTCGGCTGGACCGCCGCCGAGGTGCGCGGCCGCCCGATGGCCGAGATCATCATCCCCGAGCCGCTACGGGCCCGGCACGCGGTCGGCATGGCGCGCTACCTCGCCACCGGGGCGAGCGCCGTCGTCGGCCGGTCCCGCCTCGAACTGACGGCCCTGCACAGGAACGGATCGACCTTTCCCGTGGAGATGGCGATCTCGCAGTCGGGCGGGAACGACCGCATGCGGATCTCGGCCTTCCTGCGCGACATCTCGCAGGTGAAGGAGCGGGAGCGGCAGATCGCGCACATGGCCCAGCACGATGCGCTGACGGGTTTGACCAACCGGAGCCGGTTCCATGCCTGCCTCGCCGAACGGCTCGAGCGCCTGGAGCGCGACGGCATCCCCTTCGCGCTGCTCTACCTCGACCTCGACCGCCTCGTGGTCATCAACGAGACCCTCGGCCACAGGGCGGGCGACGCCGTGCTCGTCGAGGTGGCCGCGCGCCTGCGCGGCGCGCTCCGCCAGGAGGACGTGGTGGCGCGCCTCGGCGGCGACGAGTTCGCCATCCTCCAGATCGGGGCGGCCAGCCAACCCGCCAGTGCCGCCGCCCTGGCCCAGCGCCTCATCGACGCGGTGACGGGGCCGACATGGGTCGAGGGCAAGCTCGTCGAGATCGGGCTCAGCATCGGCATCGTGGTGGCGCCGACCGACGGGCGCGACAGCCGGACCGTGCTCAAGCGGGCCGACCTCGCCCTGGCCCGCGCCAAGGCCGACGGCCGCAACACGCGGCGGTTCTACGAGACCGACATGGATGCGGCCGCGGAGGCCAAGCGCAACCTGGAGATCGACCTGCGCGGCGCCCTCTCCCGCGGCGAATTCGAAGTCTACTACCAGCCGCTCGTCGATGCGCAGAACTTGCGTCCGTCGGGAGCGGAGGCCCTGGTGCGCTGGCGCCACCCGCGCGTCGGCCTCGTCTCGCCCGCAGCCTTCATCGCCCTGGCCGAGGAGACCGGGCTGATCGTGCAACTCGGCGAATGGGTGATGCGCACCGCCTGCCTCGAGGCTGCCGGCTGGCCCGCGCACATGCGGATCGCGGTCAACATCTCCGCCATCCAGTTCCGGCAGGCCCGGTTCGTGGAGATCGTGATGCACGCCCTGGCGGAGACCGGCCTCGCCCCCGAACGGCTCGAACTCGAGATCACCGAGACCGTCCTGATGCAGAGCCTGCCGCAGGTGGTGGACGCGCTCCACCTGCTGCGGCGGTTGGGCGTCCGCATCTCCCTCGACGATTTCGGGACGGGCTATTCCAGCCTGTCGTACCTGCGGAAATTTCCGTTCGACAAGCTCAAGATCGATCAGTCCTTCGTGCAGGACCTCGCCAACCCGGCCACGGCCTCCATCGTCCAGGCCATCGTCGCCCTCGGCCGCGGCCTCGGCATGACCGTCACCGCCGAGGGGGTCGAGACCGAGGAGCAGCGGGCCACGGTCACGCAGTACGGCTGCACCGACCTCCAGGGCTACCTGTTCGGCCGCCCGGGGTCCAAGGACGACTTTTCGCGCGAGCACCTCACCGGCTGCAACCAGCATGCTGCCTGACAGGGGTTCACGCCCCTGCTAAGCAGGCTGCGCGCATGCGGCCTTCCGCTCGAAGAGCGGAGCCGACCGAACGTTCGACCCTGGCCGGCGGTCCCGTTCTTCCTTCCCGGACCAGCCCCGCCGGACGGGACCGGCCTGTCAGCAACCGGATGTGACGACCCGATGGCGAACGACCTCGCGCAACGGCCGTTGCGGCAACGCCAGACCCTGCTCGTCTATCTCGGCACCGTCGCCTTGGCAGTCGTCGCCCTGGCCGCGATGCATGTGGCCACCGCGACGGCGCTCGCCACCCGCCGCGACGCGGTCGTCCTCCTCGACCTCGTGCGCGAGCAGCAGGCCCAGGCCCAGCGGATCGCCTACCTCGCGGCCCGAGCGGCGACGGGGGATACCGCTTCGGAATTCCAGGGCGGACAACTCGTGACGCGCTTTGCGCGCACGCACGAGCACCTGCGCCAGGCCGACCGGGCGCTCGGCGTGTCGCCGGCGTCGGCCGAGGCGTTCCAGGCCCTCTATGCCGCGGGGGAACGTCCCCTGGTCGGGCAGGTCCAGGAGTTCCTGACCCAGGTCCGTTCCGCCGAGGACGGCGCCCGGCAGGATCCGAACAAGGCCGACCGGCTGTCGGCGATCGCGCGGTTCGCCGGCGAGACTTTCCCGTCCGGCCTCGACCCCGTCGTCAAGGCGTACCAGCGCAGCGTCGCAGCCAGGGCCGACTCCCTCGAATGGACCGCGCTCGGCCTCGGTGCCGTCGTCCTCGTCGCCCTCCTGACCCAGGGTCTCGCCGTGGCGAGGCCGACGTGGCGCCGGCTGGGCGCCCATGACGAGGCGTTCACCGCCCTCGGCGCCACGGACCCGGCCGGCGGCGCGCTATCGGCACAGAGCTTCGCCAGGCGCGCAGTCGCGGAGATCCGGCGGGCGCGACGCTATCGCAGGCCCGTCTCCGTCCTGGCGATCGCCACGGGGACCTCGGGCGAAGCCACCGATGGCGCGGTCCTTCGGACTCTCTACGGCGAGTTGTCCGAGACCCTGAGACCCAGCGATATCGTCGGGATGCACGAGACCGGCGTCTTCTCGCTGGTCCTGCCCGAGACCGATCTCGAGGCGGCGGAACTCGCCGGCCATCGCATCCTGCGCGTTCTCGACGGGCGCTCCATGCCGGTCGACGGTCGGGTCGTGACGGTCGCCGTCAGGATCGGGGTGGCGCAGATCCGCGCCGACGAGGCGGTCCCCGACGAGGCCCTGGGGCGGGCCATGGCCGCCCTGCGCGACGCTCGGGCGGGCGGCGGGGACCGCGTGGCGGTCGGCGCCACGCGCTGAGCGATGATGCCCGTGGATTACGGAAGGGCGCTGGGATCAACCGGCGACCCGGACCGGCACCGCGGCCTCGGCGATCGCATGGGTATGCGCGATTCGACCGCAGGCGGCGATGGCGCGCTGTGCCTCGACGCGGCAGCGGTCGATCGCCTCGCCGATGTCGCCGCCGGACCGATGCGCGGCCTCGACCGCCTGGCAGGCCTCGGACAGCGCGGTGAAACCGAGCATGCCGGCCTGCGAAATCAGGGTGTGGTTGTCGGCCATGAAGTGGTCGGCGACCTCGATCGTCCCGGCGGCGGGATAGATGTAGGCGATCCGTCCCCGGACATCGTCGAGCCACGCCAGCACCTGCGCGAGGCCGGCGAGGCCGATCAGCTCGTCGAGGACCAGAGCCTCGGGGGCGCCACCGGAGGCGGCAGGCGGGCCCGGCGCCTCGAGCGGAGCGTCGTCGATGTCGGATCGGCAGCACCGCTCGATCGCCTGGAGGAGGTCGGCACGGCGGAAGGGCTTGCCGACGTGGTCGTCCATCCCGGCTGCGCGCAGCGCCTTGACCTGATCTGAGAGCACGTTCGCGGTCAGCGCGATAATCGGGATGCGGGCGGCCTCCCCCGGCAGCTTGCGGATTTCGGCGGTCGCGGTCAGCCCGTCCATGACCGGCATCTGCACGTCCATGAGGACGGCGTCGTAGTCGCCGCCGGCGACGGCCTGCACGGCGGAGGCCCCGTCCTCGACGACGTCGACGCTGTGGCCCGACGCCTCCAGGATGATCCGCACGATCTCCTGGTTGGCCGGGAGATCCTCTGCCAGGAGGAGCCGGCGCGGTCGCGCCGGCGCGAGCAGGACCGGCTCGGGCGCCGCCAGGCTCGCCGCGTCGGCGAGGTCGAGGGACAGCGAGAACGAGAAGGTCGAGCCCTTCCAGGCCTCGCTCGATACGGTGATCTCGCCGCCCATCAGGCCGACGAGGCGCTGCGAGATGGCGAGGCCGAGCCCGGTGCCGCCGAACTCCCGCCGGATCGATCCGTCGACCTGGCTGAAGCGCTTGAACAGGCGGTCGATCTTCTCCGGCGGGATGCCGATCCCGGTATCGGTCACCGAGACCACGACGCGCTCGCAGGTCTCGGTCCGGTCGAGAAAGGCGACGCGCAGGGTCACCGACCCGTCGCGGGTGAACTTCACGGCATTGTTGACGAGGTTGAGCAGGACCTGCCGCAGGCGGTCCTCGTCGCCGACGTGGCAGGGCGAGAGCCGCGGGTCGATCTCGAGGGTGAGGACGAGCCCCTTGTCGTCGGCGAGGCTGGCGACGATCGCGAGGGCATTGTCGGCGAGGCCCCGGATCGAGAACGGGCGCGGCTCGAGCTCGATGGCCCCCGATTCGATTTTGGAGAAGTCGAGCACGTCGTTCACGACCGTGAGCAGGGCGTTGCCGGAGGTCTGGATCGTCAGGACCTGGCGCGCGAGGTCGGGCGGCAGGTCGGTGCGGGCGAGGATGATGCCGGTAAAGCCGATCACCGCGTTCAGCGGCGTGCGGATCTCGTGGCTCATGGAGGCCAGGAAGGCGGACTTGGCTTCGCTCGCCGCATTGGCTTCGGTCGTCAGCCGCTGCGCCTCCGCCGTCGCCGCACGCTCCGTCTCCGCCTGCGCGTGTTCGATCGTCCGGTCGCGGATGATGCACAGGACCCGTTCGACGTGGTTGTGGCCGTCGTGCATGAAGCTCACGAGCACGCTGAGCCATTGGCCGGAGCCGGTCTTCGAGGGGCAGAAGATCTCGGTCTCGACGACGGGGGTCTCGCAGGCCTGCAGCATGGCCGCCTGCAGGTCCTCCACGCTCGTCCTGGGGAACAGCGAGAATAGGCGGCGGCCGACCAGGGCATCCGCCTCGGGCATGTTGTGGAGCCAGTGGGCGCTGCGGCTGGCGAACTCGACTTGGCCGTCGGGGCCGGCCACCAGGATCACGTCGGGGCTGTTCTCCATGATCTTCTGAGTGAAGGCGGAGGCCTCGCGCAGTGCCAGGGTGCGCGTCTCGACGCGATTCTCGAGCGCCCGGTTGTTGGCTTCGAGGGCGGCATCGCGCGCGGTCAGGTCGGAGATCAGGCGTTCGAGCGAGGCGCTCAGCACGTTGGCTTCCCGATAGCCACCGGACGGCACCGCCGTGCTGCGGTCGCCGAGGCGGTGGCGCTGGGCGAAGGCGACGAGCGCCAGGAGCGGACGCGTCGTCATCCGGGCGACGAGGAGCCCCAGCACCCCGAACAGGAGCGCGAGGGCGAGGCCCCAGAAGAGGATCGCACGACGCAGGTCCGTCACCGGCGCGAGGGCGGTGCGGGTCGGCTGCCGGATGACCACGGTCCAGTCCATGCCCGCATAATCGGCCGCGCCGACGGACCGGCTGGCCGAGACGAGGAAGGATTGGTCGTCGCCGAAGGATACGACGGCGGAGCTGCCCTTGCGGGACGTGGAGGCGTCCGCGATGGCTTTGATGACGTCGGGGGCGAGGCGCTTGCCCATGATATCGGACGGCCCGAGCAGGACCTCGCCGTCGTCGCGCAGGATCAGGCTTTCGATACCGCTCTGCCGCTCCTCGAACGGTGCCAGGATCGAGCGCTCGATCCGACGCGCCCAGGTCCAGCTCATGTGACCGCCGAGGACGCCCACCAGCCGCCCCTGCCCGTCGTGGACGGGCGTCGAGACGTCGACGAAGCGCAGGGGTTCGCCGTCGGGCAGCGGCGGAAGCTTCTGGGCCAGGAGAAGGGCTTCGTGGACATCGCCGGCGTAGGGCTTCAGCAGCGCCTCGCGAAACCAGGGCCGCTCGCGCACGCTCTTGCCTTCGAGCAGACCGCCCGAGCTCGCCATGACCACGCCGTTGGTATCGGCGATGCCGAGCCAGGCGTATTCCTTGTGGTCGGCCTGGACCGTATCGATCCACTTGCGCCACGTCGCCGGCGTCGCCGACACGCTCTGGCCCATCGTGGCGAGGGTGCGCACGAGGAGCAGGTTGTCGTGCATCACGGCGTCCAGGCGGCCGCGCAGGTGCTCGACATAGCCCGACAGCTCGTGCCCGATCTGCTCGCGGAGTTGCGGGGCCGCGATCCGCTCCGCCGCGAGGCTGACGCAGAACGTCAAGGCGAGCGCCAGGAAGCCGAAGACCGAGGCGAGCAGCGCCTGCAAGCTGATGGAGCGCTGTGGCACGCGTACGATCCTGACCGACACCCTCCACCACAAAGGCGAAAAATCCTTAGTTTTTCGCTACGTCTCACCGCTCGACGAGCGCTGGCCCATCGCAACCGATTGCGTGAAGCCAAACAGACCACCAGACGTCATGGACGATCGAGGCATTGTGTCGATGTCGATATCCGTCATCGGTCCGGCGGATCAGCTGATACCGCGCCGGGAGCCTGCAACTTTCAGTATTCTGACGAAGCGCGGGACAGGCCGCGTCTTTCGAAGAGCCTTTAACGCCTCATAGACACATTTTGGATTTCATCACGGCCACGCTGCCGCCCTTCCGCATGCACGCTGTTGCTCACTTCCGGAGATCGACGATGTCCATCGCCCCCCTCGTCGTCGTCGCCGACGACGACACGATCACGCGCTCGATCATCAACTTGAAGCTGAAGAGCCGCGGCTACACCGTCATCACGGCCTCGGACGGCAGCGAGGCGCTGCGGATCATCGAGGCGGAAAACCCCGCCCTCGTCGTCCTCGACGCGATGATGCCGGGCATCAACGGCTTCGAGCTTCTGCGGCAGATCAAATCGACGCCCAAGACGGCCGACACCCTGGTGGTGATGCTCACCTCCCGCAAACTCGAACAGGACATCGTCGGCGCCCTGAACGCAGGAGCGAGCGACTACCTCGTCAAGCCGTTCATCCCCGAAGAACTCGCCGTGCGGATCGCCCGCCTGTTGCCGATCGGCCGCCCACAATAGGCCTCCTCCTGGAGTGGGCCCGTCGGGGTCGACGGGAGCAGCCTGCTGGTTTGACCGCCTGGGTGAGCCGCGATGGTGCCGGCGCCGAAGGTGCCCGGCGCGGCGGACGCGTTCAGCAGCGTGACCACCTTGCCGTCAGCGCCGGTCGCGACCAGGTCGGGCCGCCCGTCGCCGTTCGCGTCCACCGCCGAGCGTGCGACCAGCGGCGAGGTGCCGGCGCGACTGCGGATGGGACCGCCGAAGGCACCGGCGCCGTTGCCGATCAGCACGTTGATCGTACCGAACAGATCGGAGACGGCGAGGTCGAGCTTGCCGTCGCCATTCAGGTCGGCGGCCGCGACCGCCAGGGCGCCGATGCCCGAGCCATAGGCGACGGCCGACCGGAAGCCGCCGACGCCATTCCCGATCAGGACCGAGATGTCGCCGCTCGACCCGTTCGCGACGATGAGGTCCGGCGTGCCGTCCCCGTTCGCGTCGGCCGCCAGCACCGCGCTCGGGGCGGTCCCGGCGCCGTAGCTGATGCACGCGTGGGGTCATGGGGTGTCTTGCCTTCGGGTCGTCGAGCGGAGGAGGCGCCGTATGGGAACGTCAATGCCGCAGACAATTCTGTCGGAATTTGTATTGGAAATCATATGGTATCTGGATATAAATAAAGACTTTGATTGATATAAGTCCTACGAATTATCGACTTAATCGATTCATGATTACACATCGATAAAAGCAGACCATCTCCAAACCAAGCAGTCGCACCTGACTTTTTCGGATTTTTACTATCGTATGATTGGGCATGACGGACCGCCAGGGGCGACAAGACCTCGGATCGCAGCGCGGCGCATTTTGGGCTCGCGATGAGACGCGACGCCAAGCATTTCTGCGGAACCCGCCGGCCGGCCCTGTTCGTCGGCCCCGCGTCTCGATCGATCGCGGACGGCGATGCGCGGCATCGTCGGATACCACCCGAACGAGGATGAAGGCCCCGTTCGCCGCATCGACCGTTCCGGAGGATCGTTGACACGTCGGCTCGCGCTGTCGAGGATTCCGACGCCATGGCGGTCGAACCGGCCGTCGCCGCCCATCCCCTGTCGGGACCGGGCGAGTTCAGAACCGCGCCGTCGACGGACAGAGGTTCCATGCATCCAGCCGTGGCCGCCGCCAACACGCTCCGGAGCGTGCATCGGACGGGACAGATCCCCGACTACGAGGACATCCTGACCCAGGGCTACGGCCGCCTCCTGAAGCCGGGAGACGTGGCGATCGACGTCGGGTGCCACGCCGGGCGCCATCTCGAGCACTTCGTCGACCTCGTGGGCCCCGAGGGGCACGTCCACGCCTTCGAGCCGATCCCCTTCCTGATGGAGAACCTGCGGGCCCGCTTCGGCGCCCTGCCCGAGGTGACGCTGCACCCCTGCGCCCTGTCGGCCGAGGCCGGGGAGACGGATTTCACCGTGGCGAGCGCGCTCGGCGAGAGCGGATTGCGGCCGCGCCATTTCAGCCAGCCCACCGTCACCGCCCGCACGATCCGGGTGCGCGTCGAAACCCTGGACGCCGTGCTGGGCGCGGTGCCGGCCGTGGCCTTCCTCAAGCTCGACATCGAGGGCGGCGATCTCGATTGCCTCGCGGGCGGGCAACGGCTGCTGGCGCGCTGCCGTCCCTTCGTGAGCATCGAGTACGGCTGGGCCGGCTACTCGGTCTACGGCCATAGCCAGCGCAGCCTGTTCGATGCCGCCACCGCCGCCGGATACGTCTGCGCCGACCTGATCGGGAACCTCGTCGAGGATCTCCCGACCTGGCTGCAGGTGTCCGACACCGTGACCTGGGACTTCTTCCTGGTCCCGCTGGAGCGCCGGGCGGAATGGAGCGCGGCCTTCGCCCATGACTGACACGGTGGCCGGCCGGGGGACTCGCCGGGGGAGACTTGCCCCGGGATCGCCACAGGCTCGGCCGTGTTGTCGCCACAACTGTCAACGCATGTTTCCCCGGAGAAGCGCGCTCGGCGCGGAATCACGGAGCATGGGTTGGAAATGCAGGGACGCAGGGTCGGATCGCAACGGACTGTCCCGGCTCACCGCAACGCGGGACGGCCGGCCGGCGATGCCATCATCGTCTCGGCCCGCGTCGGACGCGACCACGGCAGCCGCCCCGCCCTGACCCGGTCGCTGATCGCGATGTCGCTCCTCGCCGCCGGCCTCGGCGCCCTCGTGGTGCGCAACGGCGGCGACCTCGGCGCCGTCGGCATCGGCAAGGCCGTGGCCTCGTCCTCCACCGAGGCGACGCTGGCGATGCCCCGTCCCCGGATCCAGGCCGTCGCGCCCGCCATCCTGCCCCCGGCACCGATCGTGCTCACCGCCTCGTCGGCCTTCGCGCCGATCCACGACCTCGACACCGAGATCGGCTCGAACGCGGTCGACCGGGTCTCCTACGACTACCTCCTCACCGAGAGCGCGGTGGGCGACCCCAACGACATCCTCGAGTTCGGGCCGATGAAGATCCGGCGCCACCTCGTCCAGAAGATCGTGCGCGCCGCCCAGGCCGTGGCCACCGACCCGGTGTTGCTGATGGCGGTGGCCGACAAGGAATCGAGCTTCATCACCGAGGTGCAGGCCAAGACCTCCTCGGCGACCGGGCTGTACCAGTTCATCGAGCGGACCTGGCTCGGGGTGGTGCGCGACTTCGGCCCCAGGTACGGCCTGGCCCAGGACGCCGCCCTCATCCTCACCGCGGAGAACGGCCGCCCGAGCGTGGCCGATCCGGCCGAGCGCACGCGCATCCTCGAACTGCGCCGGGACCCCTACCTGTCGGCCCTGATGGCCGGCGAGATGCTCAAGCGCGACGCCGCCCGCATCTCCCTGCGGATCGGCCGCGAGTTGTCCCTCGGCGAGGTCTACCTCGCCCACTTCCTCGGACCGGACGACGCCGAGGACTTCCTGGCCACCGTGGCCGACAAGCCCAAGGCCGCCGCCGCGCAGATGCTGCCGGGTCCCGCCAAGGCCAACCGCTCGATCTTCTTCGCCGCCCAGCGCGGACGCAAGAAGGCCGCGAGCCTGTCGGTGGCCGAGGTCCACGAGAAGTTCGAGAGCATGATGGCCAAGCGCGGCGACCGCTATCGCGACGTCCGCTCCGTCGCCGGCATCCTCGCCTTCGCGGACGCCGCCACCGAGTGAGCGTCGCTCGGCCCGGTCCCGCGACCGGGTGGCGAACGACGGGTCGCGGACGAATCCCGGCTCGCGAATCCCGGCCGACGAATCTTTGGCAACCGATCCCTGCCGGCGTGATTTAACACGCATCAATCCGTCTTGGCGCGGACGGCAGCGCGGGCAGCGTTAAGGAGATTCGACTTGGGCGATCGGAAAGGCATCGTGCCGGATACTCCGCCATCGGCGCGGGTGAGCCCATCGACCGAGAGTACGGCAGCGGCACGTCCCGGCCTCCATCAGGTACCGGTTCGGACCGGGCCGGGCCCCGGCGGCGACAACACCCTGGCGCCCTCCTTGTCCCTCGACCGGATCGGGCAGGCCCTGGCCGCCTTCTACGACGACCTCGTCGCCGAAGGCCTGCCCGAGCATCTGGCCGCCCTGGTCCGCCAGGTGAAGCCCATCGAGGCGTCCGCTCCCCCGCCCGTACCGGCCCCCGCGCCGGCCGCGACCGCCTGGAAATCCGGGCGGATCGCCTTGATCGTCGAGGACGACGTCGCCACGCGCGCGCTCGCGGAGTCGCTGTTCGAGGTGACGGAACTGGAGGCGGTGGGCTGCGACAGCGCCGAGGCGGCCCTCGACATCCTGCGCGAGCGCGGCACCGACGTGGCGCTGGTGTTCGCGGACGTGGCCCTGTCCGGCGCCATGGACGGATTGCAACTGGCGCGGGCCGTCTCCACCCTGTGGCCGCGCGCCCGCATGGTCGTGACCTCCGGCCGACCGGCGCCGCGACCCGACGCGCTGCCACCGCAGGCCGTCTTCATCCCGAAGCCCTGGCGGCCGTCCGACGTGCTGGTGGAAGCCGATCTGGCCGTCACCGAGCCCCCGCCGATCCAGCCCTGACCCGGCGGGTGCGCTGGCGCGGGACGCGAGGGCGGGGCACGGCAAATCCCTGCCGGCACAGCGGAACACGCAACCGCAGAGCTTTGTTTTCACGACAAGCTCCGGATATCCGGTTCGGCCGTCGGGCGCCGTGGGCTCACCTCTTGCATTCCCCGGTCCAAGGGGCCGCGCATGGGCGCGGTGGAGCGTTTCAGCCGTGCCGATCCTGTCCGTCCGCCATGTCACCACCTATCGCTACCGGCAGCCGGTGGGGTTCGGCGAACACCGCATCATGTTCCGCCCGCGCGACAGCTACGACCAACGGTTGATCGCGGCGAGCCTGTCGATCACCCCCGAACCGCAGGCGGTGCGCTGGCTGCACGACGTCTTCGGCAACTGCGTCGCGGTGGCGGGCTTCACCGGGCGCTCGTCGACCCTGCGCTTCGAATGCGCGATCACCCTCGACCACACTCCGGAATCGACCCCGCACTTCGCCCTGGCGCCCAATGCCGCGTTCTATCCGTTCGGCTACGGCGTCGACGACATGCCCGATCTCAGCCGCTCGATCGAGCGCCAGCACCCCGACCCGCGCAACGAGGTCGATGCCTGGGCCCGCAGCTTCGTGCCCCCGGAAGGCCGGATCGCGACGCAGGACCTCCTGGCCAACATGACCCGCAGCGTGCGCCGGAACTTCGCCTACCTCGCGCGCTCGGAAAAGGGCGTCCAGGACCCGGTGACCACCCTGCGGCTCAAGCGCGGGAGCTGCCGCGACTTCGCGGTGCTGATGATCGAGGCGGTCCGGGCGCTCGGCATGGCGGCGCGGTTCGTCTCCGGCTACCTCTACAACCCGCGCGACGACCGCGACCGGCACGTCGGCGGCGGCTCCACCCATGCCTGGGTGCAGGTCTACCTCCCCGGCGCCGGCTGGGTCGAGTTCGATCCCACCAACGGCATCGTCGGCAACCGCGACCTCATCCGCGTGGCCGTCGCCCGCGATCCGCGCCAGGCGGTGCCCCTGCACGGCTCCTTCTTCGGATTTCCCGCCGACGACCTCGGCATGACCGTGGAGGTCGACGTGGTCGAGGTCGCCACGCCTGCCCCGGAGACGCGGGGGCCGGATCCGATCCTGTCCCGATGACGAGACGTGAACCCGGGGCGGGCCGCCCCGGTTTCTCCCTGTGACGAGTGTGGCTTCGAGATTCAGGTGAGCGCGATGAAGATCAGGACTGGGTTCGACATTGCCTTCGAATCGGTTCAACCGACCCCGATGATCCTCGAGCTCAGCGTGCATCCCACGCGGATGCCCGATGTCCTGACGCCGCACGAGATCAGGTTCGATCCGCCGATCCCCTGGCAGGAATATCGCGACGTCTACGACAACATCTGCACCCGCATCGTCACGCCGCCGGGGCTCCTGACCATCTCGGCCGACTTCACGGTCCAGGATTCCGGCCTTCCCGACGTCTATGCGCCCTACGCCCAGCAGATCCCGGTGCAGGACCTGCCCCAGGACGTGCTCGTCTACCTCCTCGGCAGCCGCTACTGCGACACCGACAAGCTGTCGGAGACGGCCTGGTCCCTGTTCGGAAACGCGCCGATGGGCTGGGGCCGGGTCCAGGCCATCGTCGACTACGTCCACGACCGCATCCGCTTCGACTACCTGTGCGCCGACGCCACCCGCACCGCCTGGGACGGCTTCATGCAGCGCCAGGGCGTCTGCCGCGACTTCGCGCATCTGGCGGTCGCGTTCTGCCGCTGCATGAACATCCCGGCGCGCTACTGCACCGGCTACCTCGGCGACATCGGCGTGCCGCGGGTGCCCGACCCGATGGATTTCTCGGCCTGGTTCGAGGTCTATCTCGACGGCGGCTGGTACACCTTCGACGCCCGCCACAATACGCCGCGGATCGGGCGCATCCTGATGGCGCGCGGACGCGACGCCACCGACGTCGCGATCACCACGAACTTCGGCTACGCGCACCTCGCCCGCTTCGAGGTGCATACCGACGAGGTCTATTGAGCGGGGCCTATCCACGACGCCGTCGGCGGCCTTCGGCCGAAAACCGGAGTCCCTTTCTGCCGCCGATGCTCTAAGACCGAGGGTGACGTCACGAGCGCCGGGCATGGTGTCCGGCCCAGTGGCCTCGGGGCGCGGGCCGGATGCCGGCGCCCTGGGGCGCGTCGCTGCCGAGGGATCAGCCCATGTCAGGCGAGACGAGCGCGGAGGGCCGGCCCGCCGGGTCGTCCGACAACATCGCGGTGGCCACCGTCCGCACGGTCGAGATGGAGGGTGCCCGCACGCGCACCGAACACGACCTCCTCGGCTATGGCGAAGTCCCCACCGACGCCTATTGGGGCATCCACACCAAGCGCGCGGTGGCGAACTTTCCCATCACCGGCGTGCCGATCGGGCATTTTCCCGACCTCGTGCGCAGCCTCGCCCTGGTGAAGCAGGCCGCGGCCAGGGCCAACCACCGCCTCGGCTACCTCTCGGCCGAGAAGGCAAAAGCCATCGACGACGCCTGCACGCGCATCGCCACCGAGCCGCATTTCGCGGAATCCTTCGTGGTCGACGCGATCCAGGGCGGGGCCGGCACCTCCACCAACATGAACGCCAACGAGGTGATCGCCAACGTCGCCCTCGAAGGCATGGGCAAGGCCCCTGGCGACTACGCCAGCCTGCACCCCAACGACGACGTCAACATGGCCCAGTCCACCAACGACGCCTATCCCACCGCCCTGCGCCTGGCGGTGATCTTCGCGACCCAGCCCCTCATCGCCGCGCTGGACGACCTCGCCTACGCCTTCAAGGGCAAGGCGGTGGAATTCGCCGACGTGCTCAAGATGGGCCGCACCCAGCTGATGGACGCGGTGCCCATGACCCTCGGCCAGGAGTTCGACGGCTTCCACGCCACCATCAAGGAGGACGTGGCGCGCCTGTCCGAGATCGTCGGCCTGTTCCGCGAGGTCAACCTCGGCGCCACGGCGATCGGCACCGGCATCAACGCCGATCCGCGCTACGCCTCCCTGGCGGTGGAGGAACTCTCGCGCTCGGCCGGCCAGCACATGGTGCTCGCCTCCAACCTCATCGAGGCGACCTCGGATCTGGGCGCCTTCGTGCTGTTCTCCGGCGTCCTCAAGCGGGTGGCCGTGAAGCTCTCCAAGATCTGCAACGACCTGCGCCTTCTCTCCAGCGGGCCGCGCACGGGCTTCGGCGAGATCCGCCTGCCCGCCGTCCAGGCCGGCTCCTCGATCATGCCGGGCAAGGTCAACCCGGTCATCCCGGAGGTCGTCAACCAGGTCGCCTACATGGTGATCGGGCAGGACCTCACCGTGACCCTCTGCGCCGAGGGCGGGCAGCTCCAGCTCAATGCCTTCGAGCCCACCATCGGCTACTGCGTCCTGTCCTCGCTCAGGATGCTGACGGCGGCGGTGGACACCCTCACCAAGCGCTGCATCGAGGGGATCGAGGCCGACCGCGAGCGCTGCCGCAGCCTCGTCCACGGCTCCATCGGCCTCGTCACCGCCCTGGTGCCGGCGCTGGGCTACGAGGCCTGCTCGCGGGTCGCCCAGAGGGCCCTGGCCGAGAACCGCCCGGTGGCCGACGTGGTCCTCGAAGAGGGCCTGCTGACCTCGGCACAGCTCGATTCGCTGCTCGAGCTGGAGGCGATGACGCGGCCCTCCCGCGTGCGCCGCGTCGGCCCGGTCGGCTGACCACCCAAAACGCCGGCACGGCGCCGGCGTCTCGGGTGATGCGCGGCGTTCACTTCACCACGGAGACCTGGGCGTCGCCGGTACGGCGCAGGACGTTGACGGTGACGTCGTCGCCGTAGCGCTGCAGGCGCAGGTCGATGCGCGAGTCGCGGATCTTGATGTTGAAGATCGAGACCCCGTCGAGGAAGGCCGGCAGCGTCGGGTTCTTGAGCCGGATGCGGTTGCGGTCGTGCTGGATCTCCAGGCCGATGCACGCGGCCAGGAACGCGAAGGGAGCCGCTGCCGCCCAGGCCTGCGGCGAGCAGGCGACGGGGTAGGAGACGGGCCCGCGCTGGTTGCGCCGCATGAAGCCGCAGAACAATTCCGGCAGCCGCTTCTGGTCCTGGTAGAGCGCGGTGTCGAACATGCCCTCGAAGATCCGCGAGGCCTGGGGCTTGAGGTCGTAGCGGGCGAGTCCCATCGCGATCAGGGCGTTGTCGTGCGGCCAGATCGAGCCGTTGTGGTACGACATCGGGTTGTAGCGGGCCTCGCCGCGGGCGATGGTGCGCACGCCCCAGCCGTTGAACCCGTCCTTGGACAGGAGCGTGGCGGCCACCCGGCCGGCCCGCTCCGGCAGGGCGATGCCGGTGAACAGCGCGTGGCCGGCGTTCGACGAGCGCACCGCGCACGGCCGCTTCTCACCGTCCAGCGCCAGGGCGTAGGTGCCGATCTCCTCGCTCCAGAACGCCGTGTCGAAGGCCGCGCGCAGGGCCGTCGCCTCGGCCTCGAGGCGGCCGGCGAGGTCGCCGTGCCCGAGCATCGTGGCGAGCTTGGCCATGCCGTTCTTGGCGGCATAGACGTAGCCCTGCACCTCGCAGAGCGCGATCGGGCCCTTGGCCATCTGGCCGTCGGCGTGGAAGATCGAATCGTGGCTGTCCTTCCAGCCCTGGTTCTCCAGGCCCTTGTCGGTGTCGCGGGCGTATTCCACGAAGCCGTCGCCGTCGCGGTCGCCGTAGCGGTTCATCCAGTCGAGGGCGAGTTCGAGGGCCGGCCAGATCGCGGCGATGGTCTCGCGGTCGCCGGTAACGGCGTAGTATTCGGAGGCCAGCATCACGAACAGCGGCGTGCCGTCGATGGTGCCGTAGTAATGGCGGAACGGCACCTCGCCGAGCATCGCCATCTCGCCGCGCCGGGTCTCGTGCAGGACCTTGCCGGGCTGGGCGTCGGCGGCGGGGTCGATCGCCTTGGCCTGGGTCGAGGCGAGGTAGCGCAGCACGCCCTTGGCGAAGTTCGGGTCGACCCACAGCGCCATCATCGCGGTGATGATGCCGTCGCGCCCGAACACGGTGGAGTACCAGGGGATGCCGGCGAACGGATAGATGCCCTCCGGGGTGCGGCTCGCCAGCATGTAGAGATCGGCGGTGGCCCGGCAGGCCGCCTCGTTGAACTGGTCGTTCGAGGAGATGATGGTGGTGATGCCCGCCGTCAGCTGCCTGAGGTCGCGGCGGGAATCGCGGTAGGCGCGCGCGAAGATCACGCCCTCGGCGAGGCCGCGGGGATGGCGCGGGCCGGGGCTGCTGCCGGCGGCCCGCGAGAGGCCGGCGGCGGCGTCCTCGCCCACCTGCTCGGCGGCCGGGGCGCTGGTGAAGGCGCGGTGGCACTCGAACACGGTGCGCACGAACAGCGAGGCGCGGCCGCCGGGCGCCAGCGTCACCTCGAAGGTCGCCTGGCCCGGGGCGATGTGATGGGGCTTGGGCCCGAAGTGCAGGCTCGTGGTGCGCACCATCTCGTCGAGGCCGACGTAGCGGAACTGGACCTCGGTCTCGCTGGCCACCTGCACGCTGCGCTTGCCGCGCAACGCGCGGTCCATGCCGCGCACCTCGAACAGGTCGCGGTAGTCGGCGTCGAAGGTCAGGCCGACCCGCAGCTTGCGGGTGCGCGAATCGTAGTTGCGCAGGCCGATCCGGTCGTAGCACGAGCCCTTGAACAGGAACTTGGTACGCTCGATGGCGATGAGTTCGCGCGGGATCGTGGTCTCATCGTGGGCGTCCACCCGGATGTCGGGCGTCGTCATGTCGACGCTGAGCGCGCCGTTGTCGTCCTGCATCACTGAGGACAGCAGCAGCGGGCGCTGGTCCTCGATCGTGAAGTGCAGGCGCGAGAGGTAGCGCGTGTCCTGGAAATAGAGCCCCTCGGGCCCCGGCAGGACACCGATGTCGCCGTAGCTGTCGAGAACGGCGAAGGCCTCGCCGTACTTCAGCGAGCGCAGGGGCCGCTCGACCAGCGAGGTCTGCGCCTCGATGTGGTACTGGGGCAGGACCTCGTCGGCGTCCTGGAACCCCTTGTTCCGCGCGTCCCGCTCCGATTCGGCCGTGGCCGTCACATCGTCTGCCGCCATGCTCGCGCATCTCCTGGACTCGAGGATCCGATCCGCCGGTCACGAATCGAACGGCCGCCCCGACGCGCCGAGCGTCGGGGCGGCCTTTGGTTAGGCAGCGTCAGTGAAGCGATCTCGGCCTCTTCGCAACCCCGCGCCGCGTGGGAAAACACGTGCCGCGTGAGCCGCGTCGCAAGGCGGATGCCGCGTGGGCGGCCGGACCGGGAGCGGTCAGGCCGGCATGGCGGCGGCTGCGGCCAGCGACGGGCGGGCCGAGCCGTTCAGGTCGCCGTAGTGCGGCACGAAAGCCGGCATGCCGTTGGGGACGGTGATCAGGTCCGGCCTGCCGGCGAGCAGCATCTCGTAGGCGGCGACGTACTTCTTCACCATGCGTTCGGCGGTGAAGTTGCCCTCGAAGTGGCGGCGCACGCCGGCGCGGCTCATGGCCTTGACCTTGGCCACCGCGGCGACGGCATCGTCCATCGTATCGCACAGGACGCCGCTGACGCCGTCGGCGATCACTTCCGGCACGGAACCGTTGCGAAACGCGATCACCGGGGTGCCCGAGGACATCGCCTCGATCATCACGAGGCCGAAGGGCTCCGGCCAATCGATGGGGAAGGCCAGGGCCAGGGCGTTGCCGAGAAAATCCTTCTTCTGCTCCTCGTTGATCTCGCCGATGAACTCGACGAGGGGATGATGGATCATCGGCTCGATGACCTCGTCCCAATAATCCTGGTCGGCCTTGTCGACCTTGGCCGCGATCTTGAGCGGCGTGCCCGAACGGATCGCCATCTCGATCGCCCGGTCGGGACGCTTCTCGGGCGAGATCCGGCCGAGGAACGCGAGATAGCCGCCCTTCGCCTCCGGGTAGAAGGTGCAGTTCTCGGGCGGCAGGCCGTGGTGGATGGTGGAGAGCCAGTTCACGGTCTTGGGCATCGGCTCGCGCTGGTTGTCGGAGATCGACACCAGGGGCATGCCCGTGAACGTGCGGTACACCGGCATGAAGTCCGGCACGTCGAGACGGCCGTGCATCGTGGTCAGGCACTTGTGGTTCAAGTCTTCGAACATCGGGTACTGAAGCAGATCGATGTGGAAGTGAAGCACATCGAACTCGTGCGCACGCCGCCTGATCTGATGGAGCATCGCGAGATGGCTCGCGGTATGGTCCCTATAGCCGAGGAGACGCAGGCCTTCCGGCGTGCAGGCGGCCAATTTGGCGGACGTTTCCGAATCGCCGCTCGCGAACAGCGTCACGTCGTGTCCCTGGCGCACGAGCTCTTCGGTGATCCAAGACACGACACGCTCGGTGCCGCCGTAGAACTTGGGAGGAACGGCTTCAGAGAGCGGAGCGATCTGGGCAATGCGCACGAAGTGTCTCCTGTGAGGTCGAATGTTGCGCCGATAAAACGCCACCCGGCCTGAGTGGGACATGAACGAAACCCACGGCCAAGGTTATGGTTCCGCAGTGCACGCGTCCGCCAGGGAATTTTGGTTGTACCTCCGGGATGTCCCCGAAATCCCGCGATTCGCGCGAGCCCTGCGGCCCACCGCGGGTCGGTGGCGCACCCAGCGTCGGCCGCGCCCATTGAAGGCACGTCCCTTTTCTGTCATACGCCCCTCGCGTCGAACCGCCCGGCCGATCAGGGCTGCCGTGGCGGTTCGTGCTGCTCCACCAGAAGCATCAATCGAGCGCATCCTCCGATCCTTGCCCGATCGGACGAAATGCGCGTCAGGAGAGCCAAATGCCCAAGCTGAAAACCAAGTCGGGCGCCAAGAAGCGCTTCAAGATCACCGGGACCGGCAAGGTCATGTACGCCCAGGCCGGCAAGCGGCACGGGATGATCAAGCGGACGACGAAGCAGATCCGCAACCTGCGCGGCACCACCACCCTGTTCGAGGGCGATGCCGCCAACGTGAAGAAGTACTTTTTGCCGAACGGCTGAGAGCCTTCACCGACAGACTGCTTTTTCTAACCCAGGAGATCTCACATGGCCCGCGTCAAACGCGGCGTGACCAGTCACGCAAAGCACAAGAAAGTCCTCAAGGCCGCCAAGGGCTATTACGGCCGGCGCAAGAACACCATCCGCATCGCCAAGCAGGCGGTCGAGAAGGGCATGCAGTATGCCTACCGCGACCGCAAGAACAAGAAGCGCACGTTCCGCGCCCTCTGGATCCAGCGCCTCAACGCCGCGGTCCGCGAGCACGGCCTGACCTATTCGCGCTTCATCAACGCGCTCCTCAAGGCCGGCATCGTCGTCGACCGCAAGGCGCTGTCGGAACTGGCCATCCACGAGCCGGCGAGCTTCGCCGTCGTCGTCGAGAAGGCCAAGGCCGCGATGACCGACACCGCCCAGACGGCCAAGGCCGCCTGAGGGTCGATCACGACGCACGCGACGTTCGCTTGAGAGGCGCGGCCCGACGGGTCGCGCCTTCTCGTTTTCCGGCGCCGATTCGTCTATGGCCCGCGCCAGGAAGCCGTTACCCGTGCCCGACGCCGAGCCCTGAACCGAGTCCTCCCCGATGACCGACCTCGATACCCTCGAAAGCGATCTCCTTGGCCGCGTGGCCGCCGCCGCCGACGAGGCCGCCCTCGACGCGGTGCGGGTTGCGGCCGTCGGCAAGAAGGGCTCGGTCTCCGAACTGCTGAAGACCCTGGGCGCCATGACCCCGGAGGAGCGCAAGGACCGCGGCCCTCTCATCAACGGGCTGCGCGACCGGGTCCAGTCCGCCATCGGCGCCCGCCGGGAGGCCCTCGCCGAATCCGCCCTCGAAGCCCGCCTGTCGGCCGAGCGCATCGACGTGACCCTGCCGGTGCGTGAGGCGCCCGAGGCGCGCGGGCGCATCCACCCGATCAGCCAGGTCCTCGACGAGGTCACCGCGATCTTCGCCGACATGGGCTTCTCGGTGGCCGAGGGGCCCGACATCGAGACGGACGACTACAACTTCACCGCGCTCAACTTCCCGCCCGGCCACCCGGCCCGCGAGATGCACGACACCTTCTTCCTGGCCCCCGACCGCAACGGCCAGCGCAAGGTGCTGCGCACCCACACCTCGCCGGTACAGATCCGCACGATGCGCGCGCAGCAGCCGCCGATCCGGGTGATCTGCCCCGGGCGCACCTACCGCCACGATTCCGACCAGACCCACACCCCGATGTTCCATCAGGTCGAGGGGTTGGTGATCGACAAGGCGGCCAACATCGCCAACCTGAAATGGGTGATCGAGGAGTTCTGCCGCGCCTTCTTCGAGGTCGATGCGGTCACCATGCGCTTCCGGCCGTCGTTCTTCCCGTTCACGGAGCCGTCGGCCGAGGTCGACATCCAGTGCTCGCGCAAGGGCGGCGAGATCCGCTTCGGCGAGGGCACGGACTGGCTCGAGATCCTCGGCTGCGGCATGGTCCATCCCAACGTGCTGAGGAACTGCGGCCTCGACCCCGACGCGGTCCAGGGCTTCGCCTTTGGCGTCGGGATCGACCGGATCGCGATGCTCAAATACGGCATGCCGGACCTGCGCCCGTTCTTCGAGGCCGACGTGCGCTGGCTGGATCATTACGGCTTCCGGCCGTTGGATATCCCGAGCTTGGTGAGTGGGTTGACGGGGTAGTGCGGCCCACGAATCCTCGGGAACGCAGACCTGGATCGAGGACGCAGACCTGGATCGAGGACGCGACGGCGCTCGCGTTTTGCCGGGTTTGCGTAAACCAATGGAGGCTTCGATGACCGACAAGGAAATCCAGGAGGTCGTGTTCTCCGTCCTCAAAAGCCGGGTGCCGGAAGCCGAATTTCAGGGTGCCGACGTTCGTTCGGATATCGATTTCGACGGCGAGTCCATCATTCGGGTCACCGCCCGATACGAACGCAGGCCGGCTGAGCGCCGCGAAGCCTTGATCGGTGCGATTCACGATCTTAGGGACGCGCTGATCGCGAAGGGCGAAGAACGCTTCGTCTTCCTCACGAACCAGGTCGCCAGCGAGCGGCAATCTGAGCCGGACCTCGATTAAGGCAATGGGCACCTATGTTGAACGCCTCCTGGATCTGGCCGATGCACTGATCGACCAGCATCCGCGTAGTTCCGGGGTCAAACGACGGGCGGTCAGCACCGCCTACTACGCTGCCTTTCATGCTCTGATGAAGGCATCTGCCGATGCGCTTCTGCCGGAGGGTAGCCGGGACACCGCGGAATACGAACGCGTTTATCGCGCGCTCGATCATGGTTCGATGAAGAACGCCTTCCAGGCGGCCGGGAGCCCGCTGCGGCAGGACAACAGGCTCAGCAGGATCGGTGAATTGATTGTCCCTCTGCAGAGCGCCAGAATGCAAGCCGACTACGCCCCTCCCAGGGCCAACTTCTACGAGGACGATCAGGCGCGAGATCTCGTCGGTCAAGCGAGAGAAATCGTTTCCAAGCTCGACGCCCTCCCGGTCGAAACAAGACTGGTTCTCGCCATCCATCTGATCTTCAAAGACAGAAGCAAATGAAATTCACCCTCTCCTGGCTGAAGGATCACCTCGACACCGGGGCTTCCCTCGACACGATCGCGCAGACGCTCACGCGGATCGGGCTCGAGGTGGAGGGCGTCGAGGACAAGGCCGCCGCCTTGAAGCCCTATGTGGTCGCGCGCATCCTCTCCGCCGAGCAGCACCCCAACGCCGATCGCCTGCGGGTCTGCAGCGTCGATGCCGGCGACGGCGCGCCGGTGCAGGTGGTCTGCGGCGCGCCCAACGCCCGGGCCGGGCTGGTCTCGGTGTTCGCGCCACCCGGCACCTACGTGCCGGGCAAGGACATCACGCTGGCGGTGGGCACCATCCGCGGCGTCGAGAGCCGGGGCATGCTGTGCTCGGGCGCGGAACTCGGGCTCGGCGACGACCACGACGGCATCATGGAGCTGCCCGACGACGCGCCGGTGGGCCGGCCCTATGCCCTCTACGCCGGGCTCGACGATCCCGTCATCGAGATCAACCTGACGCCCAACCGACCCGATTGCACCGCGGTCTCCGGCATCGCGCGCGACCTGGCCGCCACCGGCCTCGGCAGCCTCACGCGCGAGCCGTCGAAGCCGGTGCGTGGCGAGGGCGCCTGCACGGTGCCGGTCACGCTCGCCTTCGCCCCCGAGGATCGCGGGCTCTGCCCCCTGTTCGCCGTGCGCCTGGTGCGCGGGGTCTCCAACGGCCCCTCGCCCGACTGGATGCAGGCGCGGCTGCGCGCCATCGGCCTGCGGCCGATCAATGCGCTCGTCGACATCACCAACTACCTCACCTTCGACCGCGGCCGGCCGCTGCACGTCTTCGATGCCGCCAAGGTCCAGGGCGGACTCGAGGTCCGCCTGGCCCGCGAGGGCGAGGAGTTGAAGGCGCTGGACGGCAAGACCTACCGGCTCGAGCCGGAGATGGTGATCATCGCCGATGCCGCCGGCCCCGAATCGATCGGTGGCATCATCGGCGGCGAGGCCACTGGCTGCGATGCCGGCACCGTCGACGTGCTCGTCGAGGCGGCCCTGTGGGACCCCGTCAACATCGCCCGGACCGGGCGCCGGCTCGGCATCGTCACCGACGCGCGCTACCGCTTCGAGCGCGGGGTCGATCCCGCCTTCGCCCTGCCCGGCCTCGACCTCGCCACCCGCATGATCCTCGACCTGTGCGGCGGCACCGCCGGCGAGGCGCTGGTCTTCGGCGAGCCGCCCGAGACCGACCAGATCATCGACTTCCCCTGGTCCGAGACCCGGCGCCTGGCGGGGATGGAACTGTCGCGCGCCGAGATGAAGGTGACCCTGGAGACCCTGGGTTTCCACGTCTCCGGCAGCGGCGACCGCGTCAAGGTCCTGCCGCCGTCCTGGCGCCCGGACATCGGCGGCAAGGCCGACCTCGTGGAGGAGATCATCCGCATCGCCGGCCTCGACCAGATCGAGGCCAAGCCCCTGCCGCGCGCGCCCAGCGTCGGCAAGCCCGCGCTCACGGTGCTGCAGCGGCGCACCCGCCACGCCAAGCGGGCCCTGGCGGGCCGCGGCCTCGTGGAGGCGGTGACGTGGTCCTTCATCGGCCACGACGACGCGGTGCTGTTCGGCGGCGGCGGGGCCGATCTGGCCCTGGCCAACCCGATCGCGGCCGATCTCTCGGACATGCGCCCGAGCCTGGTGCCGGGCCTCGCCCGCGCCGCCCAGCGCAACGCCGACCGCGGCAACGGCGACGTCGCCCTGTTCGAGGTCGGCCAATGCTTCGCCAGCGACCAGCCCGAGGGACAGACGATGCGGGCGGCGGCGCTACGACGCGGCACCGCCGGGCACGCGGGCGCCGGCCGCCATTGGGACGGGGCCGCAAAGGCCGTCGACGCCTTCGACGCCAAGGCCGACGCCATGGCGCTGCTGGCCAGCCTCGGCGTGCCGGTGGGCGGCCTGCAGGTGGTGGCCGGCGGCCCGTCCTGGCTTCATCCCGGCCGCTGCGGCACGCTGCAGTTCGGGCCCAAGATCGTGGTCGGGCATTTCGGCGAGCTGCATCCGCGCGCCATGAAGGCCCTCGACCTCAAGGGGCAGGTGGTGGCCTTCGAGATCGTGCTCGATGCGGTGCCGCTGCCGAAGTATCGTCCGACCAAGGTCAAGCCGGCCCTGGCCCTGTCCGACTTCCAGCCGATCTCGCGCGACTTCGCCTTCGTGGTGGGCCGCGACGTGGCGGCCGGCGACATCGTCAAGGCGGCGCAGGGGGCCGAGCGCAAGCTCATCACCGGGATCGACGTGTTCGACCTCTACGAGGGCGTCGGCATTCCGGAGGGCGCCAAGTCCGTCGCCATCGCGGTGCGCCTGCAGCCCTCGGAGCGGACGCTGACCGATGCCGAGATCGAGGCGGTGAGCGGCCGCATCGTGGCGGAGGTCGCCCGCAAGACCGGCGCGACGCTCCGGTCGTGACAGGCGAGGTGAGCATGGTCGATCCGATCCTCGTCGCCGACCTGTCGGCGGAGAACCACCTGCCGGCGGGCGCCCTGCGACGGGCCCTGAAGGCGCCCGCGAGCATCGCCGAACCGGTGCTCGCCGTCCTCGATGCGGCCGCCTCGGAGGCGGAGCTGATCGAGGAGGACGTGAACCTCCTGTTCTGGGGTGTCCACGTGCTCGCCGCCGCCCGCGACAGCCGGGCCTACGCCCCGCTGATGCGCCTGCTGCGCCAGGACGGCGACAGCCTGGAAGCCATCCTCGGCGATGCCCTCACCACGACGCTCGCCAAGGTGGTGGTGAGCGTCTTCGACGGCGACGTCGCCCCGATGCACCGCCTGATTCTGGACAGCACCACCGACGAGTTCGTGCGCTACGAGCTCCTCACGGCCCTGGTCTTCCTCACCCACGCGGGCCGGATCGACCGCGCGCAGACCCACGACCTGCTGGTGCGGTTCGACGACAAGCGGGTCTCGGTGGAGGCCGAGATCGGCTGGACGGGATGGGAGGAGGCGATCGCCCTGCTCGGCTTTGCCGACCTCGCGCCCCGCGTCGAGGCCGCACGCAAGGATGGCCGCATCACCGACGAGATCAGCGACCTGCCGTGGTTCAGGACGACCCTGCGCCAGGCACTGGCCAAACCCGACGACCCGAGCCGCTTCGACCCGCGCCGCTACGGCCCCCTCGACGATCCCATCGCCGAGCTCGCCTGGACGGCCGAGGATGCCGGCCAGCCCCTGCGCAACCCGCTGAAGGACGTCGGCCGCAACGATCCCTGCCCCTGCGGCAGCGGCAAGAAGTTCAAGAAATGCTGTCTGGGCGCCACGCCGGCCTAGCCTCGCGTCAGGCTCGGGCACCTGCCAGGGCCGCCGCGACCGCGTCCATCGGCGGGCGGACCGCCGGATCGGGCTGGGTGCAGGCCCGCTCCAGGTCGCGAAGGCCCGGCGGATCGCCCGCACAACGGTCGAGCAGCTCGCCGAGCAGCAGGCCGTAGGCCCTCACGTCGAAGGCCGTCCACGGATGGTCTCCGGCATCCGACGGTAGCAGGCCGGCCGCCCCGAAATCGCCGAGCACCGCCCGGCCGGCAGCGCCGTCCCACAGGACGTTGTGGGCGTAGAGATCCCCGTGCACGAGGCCCCGGGCATGGAGATGCGCCGCCCCCGCGGCGACGCCGGCGGCGATCGCGACGGCGACGTCGGGCTCGAGGCGAAGGGCCGGGTCGTAGACGTCGCGACTGCAGCTCTCCAGGCTCGGCGGTCCGGCCAGGGCTCGCCAGTGAGCCGGCAAAAGAGGCATCAGCAGGCCCTGGCGTCCCTCCGGGCGATCGCACGTCCGACCGAGCGCGCCGGTGAGGTTGGGATGCGCGCCGGCCCGGAGGCAGGCCGCCATCTCGCGCTCGGGCAGACCGTCGCTGGTCATGGCTCCCTTGAACAGCTTGAGCGCCACCGCGGTCGCCGGCCCTGTCCCGTCTTCGCGCCAATCGGCGCGGTGGATCCATCCCGATGCACCTTCGCCCAGACGCTCGCCGAGGGCGAGCTCGTTCCAGGGCACCTCGCGGACGAGGCCTGGCATCGACCCCACATCGAATGAATTGCCGGCAAACGAGAGCCAGGCTAGGCGTGGAAGGGTGTCGATCCAGGCGGGCAGTCGATCGAAGCGGTTGGCCGACAGGCGCAGCAGTTCGAGGTTCGAGGCTCCGGCCAGCGTGTCCGGCAGGGCCGACAGGCGGTTGCCGGCCAGCATCAGCTTCTGCAGGAGCGGCCGCTGCCCGATGGCGGCGGGAAGCGTCTCGATCCGGTTGTCGGTGAGGGTCAGCCAGCGCAGCAGCGGCGGCAGCGCCTCGCCCGGCACCTCGCGCAGGCCCGTGCCGCGAAAGCCGACCTGGCTCAGCGCCGGACAATCCCCGAGCACCGGCGGCAATCGTGAAAAACGGGTGCCCGAGCAGAACAGCACGCGCAACCGCGTCAGGCGGCCGAGATCGTCGGGCAGCCGGTCGAGGGGACCGTTGCCGAGATCCAGGATCTCGAGGGTCTCGGCGAGCCCAAGGATCTCGCGGGGGAATTCCGCCACGCCCGGCAGCCGCAGTTCGCGGGTGCCGGCGAGGTCGCCCCGGCGCAGGGCCGCGAGCCGCGCGAGGGTGGGATCGGGACCCGTCACGGGCCCGTGCCGGAGAGCGGGTTCGCCTCGTCCCAAGCGTAGCTCAGGGTCTCGAACCGCATCGCGGCGGCATCGACCATCAGCAGGCGACCGACCAGGGACTCGCCGAACCCGGTCACCGCGCGGATCACCTCCATCGCCATCAGCGAACCCATCACCCCGGCGAGCGCCCCGAGCACGCCGGCCTCGGCGCAGGGCAGGACGCTGCCGGGCGGCGGCGGGTTCGGGAACAGGCAGCGATAGGTCGGGTTCGGCCGTCCGTCAGGACCGGTCTCGTGGGCGCGGATCGTGGTCAGGGTTCCGTCGAACCGGCCCAGCGCCGCCGTCACCAGGGGGCGCCGGGCATGGAAGCAGGCGTCGGAGACGGCGTAGCGCGTGGCGAAATTGTCCGAGCCGTCGGCGACGACGTCGTAGCGGGCGATGAGATCGGCGGCGGTCTCCTCGCTCAGGCGGATCGGATGCGCCTCCACGACCACATGCGGGTTGAGCCGGGCGACGGCGTCGGCCGCGCTCTCCACCTTCGGGCGCCCGAGATCGGGGGTGCCGTGGATCACCTGCCGCTGCAGATTGGACAGCGAGACCGTGTCGTCGTCGACGATGCCGATGGTGCCGACTCCGGCCGCGGCGAGATACTGGATCAGCGGCGCCCCGAGCCCGCCCGCGCCGACCACGAGCACGCGGGCCGCCTTGAGCCGCCCCTGGCCCGGCCCACCGACCTCGCGCAGGACGAGGTGGCGGGCATAGCGTTCGATTTCGTCGCCGGAGAGAGCCATGGATGCCCGCTTAAACGCTGGCGGGCGTCGCCGGAAGACATGGGTTTGCCGGATACCCGGGTCACGCTATGCCCGGGGCACCACTCGAAGGGCCGTTTCCCGTGCTTGACCCGATCATCGCCCCCTCTCCCCTCGCCCTCGCCCAGGCCCTGATCCGCTGCCCGTCCGTGACGCCTGCGGAGGGCGGCGCCCTCGGCCATCTCGCGACGGTCCTGGGTGCGGCGGGTTTTCACGTGGAACGTCCGGTGTTCTCCGAGCCGGGCACGCCGGACATCGAGAACCTCTACGCCCGCTTCGGCAGTGGCCGCCCGTACCTGCTGTTTGCCGGCCATACCGACGTGGTCCCGACCGGCGACGTCGCGGCCTGGCGTCACGGGCCGTTCGCGGGCGTGGTCGAGGACGGACTGCTCTACGGGCGCGGCGCCGTCGACATGAAGGGCGGCATCGCTTGCATGCTGGCCGCCGCCCTCGCCCACCTCGCCGCCCACGGCGAGGCCTTCACCGGCTCCATCGGCTTCCTCATCACCGGCGACGAGGAAGGGCCGGCCGTGAACGGCACCGTCAAGCTCCTCGACTGGGCACGGGCGCGCGGCGAGCGGTTCGACCATTGCCTGCTCGGCGAGCCGACCAATCCGGGCCGGCTGGGCGAGATGATCAAGATCGGGCGGCGCGGCTCGCTCACCGGCCACCTCAAGGTGCACGGCCGCCAGGGCCACGTCGCCTATCCGCACAAGGCGGAGAACCCGATCCCCGGCCTGTTGCGCCTCGCCTCGGCGCTGCTGGCCGCGCCCCTCGACGGCGGCACCGCGCATTTCGATGCCTCGAACCTCGCATGGACGACGCTCGACGTCGGCAACCCAGCCACCAACGTGATCCCGGCCGAGGCTCGCGCGACCTTCAACGTGCGCTTCAACGACCTCTGGACCGCGCAGACCCTGGGTGCCGAGATCCGCCATCGGCTCGACGCGGCGGCGGGGAGCGAGGTGCGCTTCACCCTCGACCTGCTGCCGTCGAACTCACCGGCGTTCCTGACGACGCCCGATGCCTTCACGACACTGGTCTGCGCCGCCATCGAGGCCGAGACCGGCCTCGTGCCGGCGCTCTCCACCACCGGCGGCACCTCGGACGCCCGCTTCATCAAGGACGCCTGCCCGGTGATCGAGTTCGGCCTCGTCGGCGAGACCATGCACCGCACCGACGAATGCGTGGCGGTGGCGGATCTGGAGAGGCTGACGGCGATCTACGGCCGGGTCCTGACCGCCTATTTCGGTGCGGCGTCCTCGTCGTAATCCACCCCCACGAACGTCAGCCCCTGGGCCGGGGCCATCGGCCCGCATCGGCTGCGGTCGCGGCCGGCCAGGATGGCGGCCACGTCGGCCGGGCTGAACCGGCCGCAGCCGGCCATCATCAGGGTGCCGGTCATGGCGCGGACCTGGTGGTGCAGGAACGAGCGGGCCGCGGTGGTGATGACGATCTCCTCGAACAGGCCCATCGTCGTCACCGCCACGTCGAGGCGTTCGAGGGTGCGCACCGGGCTCTTGGCCTGGCATTCGGCGGCGCGAAAGGCAGTGAAGTCGTGGCGGCCCAGGAGCGTCTGCGCGGCCTCGTGCATCGGCCCGGCATCGAGTTTCCAGGGCACGTGCCAGACGTGGGCGCGGGTGAGGGCCGCCGGGCTGCGCCGGTTGAGGATGCGGTAGCGATAGTGCCGGCGGATCGCCGAATGGCGGGCGTCGAAGCTCTCGGGCACGACCTGCGCACTCACCACCGCGACGGGATGCGGCCGCAGGTGGGCGTTGAGGGCGTCGCGCACGGTGTCGGTGCGCCAGGCCTTCGTCAGGTCGAGGTGGGCGACCTGATGGATGGCATGGACGCCGGCATCGGTGCGCCCGGCGCAGGTGAGGCGTGACGCCTCCCCCGAGAACCGCGTCACCGCCGCCTCGATCGTGCCCTGGACGGTGCGGTCCTCGGCCTGGCGCTGCCAGCCGCAGAACGGGGCGCCGTCGTATTCGATCACGAGCTTGTAGCGCGGCATCAGCGACACGCCGCCGCGACGGCCGGGTGTCGGGTCACGGCAGCCGGAATCCGGGCGCCAGCCGGGCGCCGCCGACGAACTCGGGCCCGGTGGACACGCCGCCCTTGCCGGCGCGGCGCAGTTCCAGCAGCTCGACGGCACCCTCGCCGCAGGCGACGGTGCAGACCTCGTCGAGCAGGGTCCCCGGCGCCCCCGCCCCCGGCGCGACCCTGGCGCGCAGCACCTTCACCCGCTCCGGGCCCTTGCCGAGGTCGGCTTCGAAGAACGCGCCGGGGGCGGGCGACAGCCCGTTGATGTGATGGGCGACCTCCTCGGCCGGCAGGTCCCACCGGATGCGGCTCTCCGCATTGGTGATCTTGTGGGCGTAGACGACCCCGTCCTCGGCCTGTGGTGTCAGGGCGAGGCCGTCCCGGGCCAGGACCGCGAGCGCACGGGCCATCAGATCGGCGCCCGCCGGCATCAGGGCGTCGTGCAGGGCGCCGGCCGTCGTGCCCGGAGCGATGGGGATGCGGTGCTCCATCGCCACGGGGCCGGTGTCGAGGCCCGCCTCCATCCGCATCACGCCGACGCCGCTCTCGGCATCGCCCGCCATGATGGCCCGCTGGATCGGGGCGGCCCCGCGCCAGCGGGGCAGCAGGGAGGCATGCAGGTTGAGGCAGCCGTGGCGGGGAGCGTCGAGGATCGCCTGCGGCAGGATGATGCCGTAGGCCACCACCACACCCACGTCGGCGTCGTGGGCGCGGAAGGTCTCGGCCGCCTCCTCGCCGCGCAGGCTCGACGGGGTCAGCACCGGCAAGCCGAGGCGGTCGGCCAGCGCATGCACCGGCGATGGGGTGAGGGCCATGCCGCGCCCGGCCTTGGCCGGCGCGCGGGTGTAGACGGCGGCGACCGTGTGGCCGTCGGCCGCCAGCCGTTCGAGGGTCGCCGCGGCGAAGGCGGGGGTGCCCATGAAGACCAGTCTCACGCGCGCTTCCCCTCGGGCGGTCGCGGCACGCTCAGGCGGCCTCGCCGCGCTTGGCCGCCTTGGCGAACTTCTTGGTGACACGGTCGCGCTTGAGCTTCGACAGGTGGTCGATGAACAGCACCCCGTTGAGGTGGTCGATCTCGTGCTGGATGCAGGTGGCGAGCAGCCCGTCCGCCTCGATCTCGCGCGTCGCGCCGTCGAGGTCGCGGAAGGCCACGCGGACCCGGTCCGGCCGCTCGACCTCGCCGTAGAACTCGGGGATCGACAGGCAGCCCTCGTCGTAGATCCGCTTCTCCTCGGACGACCACACCACCACGGGGTCGAGGAAGACCTGCGGCTCGCGGGCGTTCTCGTCCTTCGAGGTGTCGATGGTGACGATGCGCTTGGCCACGCCGATCTGGATGGCGGCCAGCCCGACGCCGGGGGCGTCGTACATCGTCTCCAGCATGTCGGCGACGAGGGCGCGGACCTCGGGGGTGACCGCGCCCACGGGCTCGGAGACCAGACGCAGGCGCGAATCCGGCAGGATGACGAGGGGACGAATGGCCATGACGTAACCGGACTGGAAAAAAGGGGTCGAACCGCGGGATCGCGGGCCGTCGCCGTCCGCCGTCGCGTCCCTGCCGCAGATAGGGTTTGACGGATCGCCGGTCAAATCGACCGCCGCGCGGAGCGGGCTTTGTAGGATATCCGTCCTATAAAGCGTCGAGCGGAGCGATAGCCAAGGCCGCGGAGGCGGCCGCCGGCGCCTGAGGCCAGTCAGAAACCCAGGGCACCGCCCCTCAGGCCAGTTGCTCGATGAGACCGTCGCGGATGGTGACGCGCCGGTCCATGCGGGCGGCGAGATCGAGGTTGTGGGTGGCGACCAAAGCGGCGAGGCCCGAGGCCCGCACCAGCGAGAGCAGGATGCCGAACACGTGGGCGGCGGTGTGCGGGTCGAGGTTGCCGGTGGGCTCGTCGGCCAGCAGCAGGCGCGGCCCGTTGGCCACGGCGCGGGCGATGGCGACGCGCTGCTGCTCGCCGCCCGAGAGTTCGGCCGGGCGGTGGATCAGGCGGTCCTTGAGGCCGAGGAAGCTCAGGAGCTCGGTGGCGCGGGCCTTGGCGTCCTTGCCGCTCAGGCCGCGGATGAGCTGGGGCATCACCACGTTCTCCAGCGCCGAGAACTCCGGCAGCAGGTGATGGAACTGGTAGACGAAGCCCATCTGCTCGCGGCGCAGGCGCGTGCGCTCGGAATCGGCGAGCGTCGCGGTGGGGGTGCCGCCGATGTAGACCTCGCCCCCGTCGGGCCGCTCCAGCAACCCGGCGATGTGCAGCAGCGTCGACTTTCCGGCGCCCGAGGGCGCCACCAGGGCGACGAGTTCTCCCGGCCAGATCGCCAGGTCGGCGCCGCGCAGGATCTCCAGGGCGCCATGGCCCTGGCTGTAGCGACGCACGACCTGCGAAAAGAACAGGGCCGGGACCGGCTGGTCGCCGGCCGCCTCGGCTGATGGGGGCATGGGAAGTGTCCTCTCGTCCACTCGGCGGGCAAGGCGTCGGCAAACCGACACCTCGCCCGCTCAAGTTTTTGGTTTGGCGCAGGTTCTGATCGCAAAACCGCGGGGCACTTTTGCGGACCCTGCTCAGCCGTAGCGCAGGGCCTGCACCGGATCGAGCCGGGCGGCGCGCCACGAGGGATAGAGCGTCGCGATCAGCGACAGGGCGATCGAGGTGACCACCACGACGGTGATCTCGTTGGCGTTCATCTCCGCCGGGATCTCGGCGAGGAAGCGCACCGTCGGGTCCCAGGCGGTGGGAAACAGCACCCGCTGGATCGGCTTGATGTTGAGGGTGATGAGCGTGCCCAGCGCCAGCCCGCCCAGCGTGCCAACCACGCCGATGAGCGCGCCGTTGATGAGGAACACCCGCATCACCGTGCCCGGCGTGGCGCCCATGGTGCGCAGGATCGCGATGTCGCTCGACTTGTCGCGCACGAGCAGGATCAGCCCGGAGACGATGTTGAGGGTCGCCACCACCACGATCAGGCTGAGGATGAGGAACATCACGTTGCGCTCCACCTCCAGCGCCCCGAAGAAGGTGCGGTTGCGCTGGCGCCAGTCGGTGAGCACCACCGGCCGCTCGGCGGCCATCTCCAGGTCGGAGCGCAGGGCGCCGACCGCGTCGGCGTTGTCGACGTAGACCTCGATGAGGCTGACGTCCCCCTCGCGGTTGAAGTAGGCCTGGGCCTCGGCCAGCGGCATGAAGACGAAGGTGGCGTCGAACTCGGTCATGCCGATCTCGAACACCGCCTTGATCGTGTAGGCCTTGGTGCGCGGGGCCGTGCCGAACGGGGTGGTGGCGCCCTTCGGGGTCGAGAGGGTGATGTTGTCGCCGGCCTGCAGGCCCAGCGCCTCCGCGAGGCGGCGGCCGACCGCGACGCCGGTGCCGTCGTCGAAGCCGGCGAGCGTTCCGGCGCGCAGGTTCTTGGCGATGGCGCCGATCTTGTCGATGTCCTCCGCGCGGATGCCGCGCACCAGCACACCGCTGCCGCCATAGGGCGAGGAGGCGAAGGCCTGGCCCTCGACGAGGGGAATCGCCGAGCGCACGCCGGCCACCTTGGACAGGCGGTCGGCGAGATCGGCGTAATCGGTGAAGGCGGTGTCCACCGGCGTGACGAAGACGTGGCCGTTGATGCCGACGATCTTGGACAGGAGCTCGCTGCGGAACCCGTTCATCACCGAGAGCACGATGATGAGGGTGGCGACCCCGAGGGTGATGCCGAGCACCGAGAAGAACGCCACCACCGAGACGCCGCCGCCGCGGCGGCGCGCCCGCAGGTAGCGCCCGGCGAGGATCCACTCGAACCCGGCGAAGGGGGGCGTGTCGCCCCGCTTGAAACGGGACGGCAGGTCCTTGAGGCGGGCCGTGACCTTGGCGAGCGCGCTCATGCCGATCCCGTCGTCCCGGTCGAACGCCGCGAAAGCCGCGACGTGCGCGTTCCGGAGGTCATCGGGAACGCGGCGAGCCGCTCCCCGTCTTCGCGCGTCGCGTCCTGATCCTGCGCTCGCATCAGACCCGCTTCAGGCGAGCGAGCAGGTCGATCGGGGCCAGGGTCTCGCGCTCGCCGCCGGCGCGGCGCTTGACCTCGACCTTGCCCTCCGCGAGCCCGCGCGGGCCGACGATGACCTGCCAGGGCAGGCCGATCAGGTCGGCGGTGGCGAACTTGGCGCCCGGCCGCTCGTCGCGGTCGTCGTAGAGGACGCTGAGGCCGCCGGCCTCGAGCATCGCCTGGATCTCGGCGCAGGCGGCGTCGGTGGCCCCGTCGCCGGTCTTGAGGTTGATGAGCGCCACGTCGAAGGGCGCCACCGCGTCCGGCCAGACGATACCGGCCTCGTCGTGCGAGGCCTCGATGATCGCCGCCACCAGACGGCTCGGGCCGATGCCGTAGGAGCCCATGTGGACCGGCCGGTCGACGCCGTCCGGCCCCGTCACCTTGGCGCCCATCGCCTCGGAGTACTTGGTGCCGAAATAGAAGATGTGGCCGACCTCGATGCCGCGGGCCGCCATCCGGCGCTCGTCGGCGACCTCGGCGAAGGCCGCCGGCTCGTGCATCTCGCTGGTGGCCGCGTAGAGGGAGGTCCAGCGGTCGACGGTCCCCTGCAGGCCGGCCACGTCCTCGAAGTCGGTGGTGGCGGGAGGGATGTCGAAGGCGAGGTAGTCGCGGTCGCAGAACACCTCGCTCTCGCCGGTCTGGGCGAGGATGATGAACTCGTGGCTGAGGTCGCCGCCGATGGGGCCGGTGTCGGCCCGCATCGGGATCGCCTTGAGGCCGAGCCCGGCGAAGGTGCGCAGGTAGGCGACGAACATGCGGTTGTAGGCGTGGCGTGCCGCCGCCTGGTCGATGTCGAAGGAATAGGCGTCCTTCATCAGGAACTCGCGCGAGCGCATGGTGCCGAAGCGCGGGCGGACCTCGTCGCGGAACTTCCACGAGATCTGGTAGAGGTTCTTGGGCAGGTCCTTGTAGGAGCGCACGCTGCCGCGGAAGATCTCGGTGACGACCTCCTCGGCGGTGGGGCCGTAGAGCATCTCGCGGTCGTGCCGGTCCTTGATGCGCAGCATTTCCTTGCCGTAGGCGTCGTAGCGGCCGGACTCCTTCCACAGCTCGGCCGATTGCACGGTGGGCATCAGGAGTTCGATCGCCCCGGCGCGGTCCTGCTCGGCCCGCACCACGTCGCAGACCTTGTTGAGGACGCGCAGGCCCAGCGGCAACCAGGCGTAGATGCCGGCGGCTTCCTGGCGGATCAGCCCGGCGCGCAGCATCAGGCGGTGGGAGACGATCTCCGCTTCCTTGGGCGTCTCGCGCAAGGTCGGCAGGAAGTAGCGGGACAGACGCATGGACGGCCTTGACGAGAAAAGCTCGCGACGGCCCGGAGGGCGCACGCCGGCGCACACAACACATTGCCCTGGAAAAACACAAGCGTAGACGGGCAACGGTTTCGGTTTGCGGCCGGCTCGGCGCCGATGCCGGGGCCCTCCCCCGTCCGCGACCGATGCCGGCGACCGGGCATGACAGTTTGTCGCGTCCGTTGCAGAAAAACGCAAGGAACCTTCTCTGCCCGCGTGACAATACGAATTCTTGTTCCTATAAGCGGCGCCGCGATGGTCGCGTTGCTGTCCAGAGGCAATGCGCGGTCCGAGTCTCGGGAGGAACAGTCAGCCGCCGCGCCAGCAAGGCGTGAGATAATTCAAGGCTGAAACGAGAGCACCGTCTTAAAAAGCAAGGCATTCGCCTTGCTTTTTTTATTGTCCGCTCACCGACCGATCTGGCCGACGTCGCTCGCCGCCACCGGGCTCCAGCGCAGGATCTGGACGTAGCCGTCCCTGGCGGCCACCACCACCTGCCGGCGGTAGCGGTTGACGATGGTGCCGGGCGTATGGCGATGCGCCTCGTGCCAGCCCTCGGCCTGCGCGACGTAGACGCGGCCGTCGCCGAGGCGGGCGATGGTCTCGATGGTGCCGAAGGCCCGGACCCGGCGCAGGACCGCGTCGACCCCCGCCCGGAAGTCGAGGGTGCGGTCGGCATCCGTCACCCGCGCCCAATAGGAGCCCTCCCCCTGCGGCTCGGCCGCCCGCCAGCGGGCGGGCAGCTCCCGGGCGACCGGCCCGAGCGCGATCCGCCGCGCCGCCATCTGGCATTTGGCCAGCAGGGTCTCGTGGGTGTCGGCCGGCGTGAGCGGGAAGTGGTCGCGGGCCAGGATGTCGCCGGTGTCGAAGCCGGCCTCGCCGAGGACATGGGCGGTCACCCCCCAGCGCTCGTGGCCGTCCGCGATGGCGCGGAACAGGGGATAGGGTCCGCGCCCGACCGGCAGCGGCGACGGGTGGACGTTCAGGGCGTAGGCCGCCCGCCCCTGCCAGCCGGTCACCAGCCAGGGATAGCCGGCCACCACCAGGGCCCAGTCCCGCCCGTGGACCTGGGCCAGGGCGTCCAGATCGGCGACCTTGAGGCGGGAGAGCTGCATCGGCACGCGGTGGCGCCGGGCCTGGGCCACCACCGCCTCGTTGTGGTCGTAGAGCCCGTCGCAGGGCCGGGTGAACAGCTTGATCGGTGTCCAGCCCGTCTCGATCAGCGCATCGAACACGCCCCCGAGGAAATCGATGCCGGCGAAGGCGAACTTCATGAGGTGTCTCGATCGGTCGATGGAGGGTGGCCGTCGCCTGCGACGCCGCAACCGGGTGTCGCGGCGCGGGGTGGGGTCCCCAGCGGACGCTTGCGCCTTACCTAGCCTGTCTGGACGGGAATGGGAGCGGGCATGAAGCGAGTGGTGATCTACGGGGGCACCGGAGGCATCGGCGCCGCCACCGCGCGGGCCCTGCGCGCCCGCGGCGTTCCGCTCCACCTCGCGTCCCGCGATGCGGCCCGCCTCGCCGAGCTCGCCGAGGCACTCGGGGACACCACCGTCACGGCCGGCGACGTCACCGATCCGGCGTTCTTTTCGCGGGTGACCGAGGAGGCGGGCGGCGAACTCGGCGGCCTCGTCTATGCGGTGGGCACCATCACCCTGCGCCCGCTGGCACGGCTGACGGCGCAGGACGCGGAGACCGACTTCCGCATCAACGCGCTGGGCGCCTTCCTGGCGGTCCAGGCCGCGGCACCCGCCCTCAAGGCCGGGGCCGGCGCGGCGGGGGCCGGCGTCGTCCTGTTCTCCACCGTGGCGGTCTCGCAGGGCTTCACGGCGCACGCCTCGGTGGCGATGGCCAAGGGTGCGGTCGAGGGGCTGGCCCTGTCGCTGGCCGCCGAGCTCGCGCCGCAGGTGCGCATCAACGTGGTGGCGCCGTCGCTGACGCGCACGCCGCTGGCCACGGCCATCACCTCCAACGAGACCCTCGCCTCGGGCATCGCCGCGATGCACGCGCTCCAGCGCCTGGGCACGCCCGAGGACGTCGGTGCGCTGGCCGCCTTCCTGGTCTCGGAGGAGGCCGGTTGGATCACCGGGCAGGTGATCGGGGCCGACGGCGGCCGCTCCACCCTGCGCACCAAGGGCTGAGCCCTTGGGGACCCTGCGCTTCGTCCTTGGCGACCAGCTCCATCGCCGGGTGTCGACCCTGACCGATTGCGACCCCGACCACGACGTCGTCCTCATCGTCGAGGTGATGGCGGAAGCGACCTACGTCCGCCACCACAAGCAGAAGATCGCCTTCCTGTTCTCGGCCATGCGCCATTTCGCGGCCGAGCTCGAGGCCGAGGGACTGAGGGTCGACTACGTCCGCCTCGACGACCCCGGCAATAAAGGATCCTTCACCGGCGAGCTGGAGCGCGCGCTCGCACGCCACGCCTGCGACCGCGTGGTGGTCACCGAGCCCGGCGAGTGGCGGGTACTGTCGATGATGGAGGCCTGGCGCGAGGACCTCGCCGTGCCGGTGGAGATCCGCCCCGACAACCGCTTCCTGTGTCCGCGCGCCGAGTTCGCCGAGTGGGCCGGCGACCGCCGCAGCCTGCGGATGGAGACGTTCTATCGCGGCATGCGCAAGCGCACCGGCCTCCTGATGGAGAACGGCGAGCCGGCGGGCGGGCAGTGGAACTTCGACCATGACAACCGCAAGCGCCTGCCCAAGGGCCACCGCCCGCCCGAGCGCCCGCGCTTTGCCCCCGATGCCGTCACCCGCGAGGTCCTGGCGCTGGTCGAGGCCCGCTTCCCCGAGCATTTCGGCGACCTCGACGGATTCGGCTGGCCGGTGACGCGGCAGGACGCCTTGAGTGCGCTGGCGCATTTCATCGCCGACTGCCTGCCGACCTTCGGCGACTACCAGGACGCCATGAAGACCGGCGCGCCGTTCCTCGCCCATTCGCTGATCTCGCCGGCCCTCAACGCCGGCCTGCTCACGGCGGAGGAGGTCTGCCTCGCGGCCGAACGCGCCTACAAGGAGGGTGCGGCGCCCCTCAACTGCGTCGAGGGCTTCATCCGCCAGATCCTCGGGTGGCGCGAGTACGTGCGCGGTCTCTACTGGGCGCGGATGCCCGAGTACGCGGCCACGAACGCCTTGGCCGCCAAGCGCGACCTGCCGTGGTTCTACTGGTCCGGCGAGACACGGATGAACTGCCTCGCCCAATGCATCGGCGAGACCAGAGCCCACGCCTACGCCCACCACATCCAGCGCCTGATGGTGACGGGCAACTTCGCGCTCCTGGCCGGGATCGCGCCCGCCCAGGTCGAGGAATGGTACCTCGTCGTCTATGCCGACGCCTACGAATGGGTGGAACTGCCCAACGTCCACGGCATGGCGCTCTGGGCCGACGGCGGCGTCATGGGCTCGAAACCCTATGCGGCGTCGGGCGCCTACATCAACCGGATGTCCGACTACTGCGGCACCTGCACCTACGACGTATCCGCCAAGGCCGGGCCCGAGGCCTGCCCGTTCAACTATCTCTACTGGAACTTCCTGATCGAGAACGCGGAGCGCCTCGAACCCAATCCGCGCATGGGGATGCCCTATCGCAACCTCGCCCGGATGGACGAGACGCGCCGGGCCGAGATCGTGGCCGATGCGCAGAGGTTCCTCGACGGCCTCGAGAGCCGGCCGCCCCCGGGAGACCTCACAGCGGCCTCCAAAGGGTCAGCGACACGTAGGGGCCGGCGCTCGCCCGCCCGCTCTCCATGAGGACGCCGGCCGAGACGCGGCAACGCAGATCGCCGACTTCGAGATCGGTGGCGTGGAGGCCGAGGCTGGTCTTGCGGTAGCCGGTCTCGTCGACGTAGAGCGCCGCCTCCGGCCCGACGGAGGCGCCCCAGGCGCGCCACCCGTACGACAGCCGGCCCCAGGCATGGCCGCGGGCCGAGCCGAGGATCAGCGTGGCGGTGAGCAGGGTGTCCTCGCTCGGACGGGCCCAGACCTCGCCGTGGATGCGCAGGCCCGGCCGGGCCGGCAGGAACGCGGCTCCTCCCGGACCCGACAGGCTCTCGATCGACCCCTCCGGTCCGGCGAAGAGTGCGACGACGCCCCAGTCGGCGACCCATTGATACCCGGCGAGGGCCGCTCCCAGCATCGTCCAGCGCGTCAGGATGGTCGGCCGAGCCCCGGCGAGAGAGGGTCCGCGCTCGCCTCGGCGCCCGGTCCCGAGGCTGGCGAGGGCCACGAACCCGTCGCGGTCGATCCGGTCCGCGGCGACCTTGGCGCCGACCGTGACGAATCCCGACGGCCCGGCCTCGAGGCTCCCGAAGATCACCGTCGACAGGGGATACTCCCCGGCCCGGGCCGAGGCCGCCCCGCCGAGGACGGGGGCGACGATCAGGAGAGTCCTCAGGGCCCGGCGGCGGGATCGGCGACGGACCGTCGGTGCGGCCACGGGAACGATGCTCCTGGCAGAGGCCGCCGCGGGACGGCCGACCTCCAGATTGCATCGTATTTCTCGTTGCAACTCAATCGATATCGCGTTTTTCTGCGGTACACGCTGTGCCGAACCGGCGGACCGCAGACAAACTCACCGCCTTTATTGACCTGATCGATATTTGTCTTGTTTCTATACCTCAGGTTGCGTCACCCGGTTCCAATGACCGCCCGGTCCCGGATCGCCCGCCGAATCGGTACCGGGCATGGCCGACCGGCGGCCGCCGCTTGGCGTCGGGGCCCGACTAGGATAGAGCCCGCGCCGGGACAGCAGCCGATGGCCGATCTTCTTGACTTCAGGCGCACGAACATCCGACGTCCTCACCGTCCTGGCGGCGCAGGAAGGTGACAGGCTGACCGTCGGCGACATCGTCGCCGTCCTGCGGGACCGCGCCTTCGCCCTCCTCATCGTCATCCTCGGCCTGCCCAACTGCCTGCCGATGCCGCCGCCGATCCCGCTGGTGTGCGGTCTGCTGCTCCTCCTCGTGGCGTTCCAGATCATGATCGGCATGGCCGCGCCGTGGCTGCCGAAGATGCTGCTCGGGCGCTCGGTGGCGCGCAGCGACGTCGAGCGCGCAGCCAAGCGGGCGGTGCCGCTGCTGCGGCGGCTGGAGCGGTGGTCGCGGCCGCGCCTCAGCCTGTTCGAGACGCCGCTGGGCATGCGCACTGTCGGGCTGATCGTCCTGACGCTGTCGCTGGCCTTGATCGTGGCCGCACCCTTCATCGGCCAGATCCCGCTGGGGATCGCGATCTGCCTCGTGGGCCTCGGCCTCGTCGAGCGCGACGGCCTCGTGGTGATGGTCGGCCTCGGGGTCGGCGTCATCGGCGTGCTGTTGAACGCCGGCTTCGTCTACGCCATCGTGACCGGGATCATGGAACTGCTCAGCCTGTAGCGATCGGACGCCGGGCCCTCAGGCCTCCAGGTGGCGCCGGCGCAGGAGCCTGAGGAGCAGGCCGCCGCGGGTGCCCACCAGCAGCGAGACGAGGTAGAGCGCCCCGGCCGACAGCACGATGGCCGGGCCGGTGGGAAGGTCGGCGTGGTACGACAGGCTCAGGCCCGTCAGGCTGGCGATCATCGCGAGACCCATCGAGACCGGGATCAGGCCGCTGAGGTCCGCCGCCCAGAGGCGGGCGGTGATCGCGGGCAGCAGCATCAGCCCCACCGCCAGCAGCGTGCCGAGCGCCTGGAAGCCGCCGACGAGGTTCATCACCACGAGGCCGAGGAAGGCGTAATGCACCGGCCCGCCGGCGCGGCTGACGCTGCGCAGGAACAGCGGGTCGACGCATTCCATCACCAGCGGCCGGTACAGGGCGGCCAGCGCGAACAGCGTCACCGTGGCGATGCCGCCCAGCAGCAGCAGCGCCGGGTCGTCGAGCGCCAGCACCGTGCCGAACAGGATGTGCAGGAGGTCGATCTGCGAGCCCCTGAGCGACACGAGCAGGACGCCGGCGGCCAGGGAGATCAGATAGAAGGCGGCGAGACTCGCGTCCTCCTTGATCACGGTGGAGCGGGTGACGAACCCGGCGAGCAGCGCCACCGCGAGGCCGGCGGCCAGCCCCCCGAGCGTCATCGCCGGCAGCGACAGGCCGGCCACCAGGAAGCCCACCGCCGCCCCGGGCAGGATCGCGTGGCTCATCGCCTCGGTCATGAGGCTCATGCGCCGCAGCATCAGGAACACCCCCACGGGGGGGGCCGACAGCGACAGGGCGAGGCAGCCGACCAACGCGCGGCGCATGAACGCGAATTCGAGGAACGGTCCGAAGACGAGGTCGATCACGCGGCGTGCCCGTGGTCGTGCCCGTGGTCGTGCCCGTGGTCGTGCCGATGCGGGCCGTGCCCGTCCCCGTGTGAAGGCCCGTGCGAATGGCCGTCTCCGGCGGCGCCGGGGGGAAGCGGGCCGTGGCCGTGGTGGTCGTCGCGCGCGCAGATCGCCGCCCCCTCGTCCCAGGCCTCGGACAGGCTCTGGGCCCGGGCGAGGTTGCGGGGGGTGAGGACGCTGGCGGTGGGCCCCCAGGCCACGGGCTCGCGGGCGAGCAGCAGGGTGGTGGGAAAATGCGCCGTGACCTGGCCGAGGTCGTGCAGGGCCGCGACGATGGTGCGGCCCTGGCCGTGCCAGGTCCGGATCAGCGCCAGCAGGTCCTGCGTCGTGCGACCGTCGACCCCCGAGAACGGCTCGTCGAGGAGGATGACCGAGGCCTCCTGCAGGATCAGCCGGGCGAACAGGGCGCGCTGGAACTGCCCGCCCGAGAGCGTCCCGATCGGGCGATCGGCGAAGCCGTCGAGGCCGACCGCCGACAGGGCGGCGAGCAGGTCCGGCCGGTGCCGACGCAGGCTCCGCCACGGGCCGAAGCGCCGCCACAGGCCCATGGCGGCCAGATCGAGCACCGAGAGGGGAAAGCTGCGGTCGATCTCCGCCGCCTGCGGCAGATAGGCGATGGTGTCGGCCCGGCCCGGCCGCGCGATCGCCCCGTCGAGGCAGGCGATCTCGCCGACGATGCCCTTCAGGAGCGTCGACTTGCCGGCCCCGTTGGGGCCGACGAGGGCGAGCAGGGCGCCGCCCGCAACCGTCCCGTCGAGGTGATGCACCGCCGGGTGCCGGTCGTAGCCGAGGGTGACGCCCCGCAGCACGATGTCGCCGGGGGGCGGACGCGACATCGGCGCGCCGCTCGTCACCGTCCGCGTCATTGCCAGGCCCAGACGATCGCGACCCAGAGCAGGCCGCTCAACAGGCCCGCGGCGGAAAACCGCGCGAGGGCGCTGGCCTGGAACAGGGAACGGCGCGGAACGGTCATGCGGTCACGGGTTCGGATCATGAGGTCGGGTCTTGGGGTCGGGTCTTGGGGTCGGGTCGCCGGTTCGGGTCTTGGGAGGTCGTTTGCCCGAACGGGAGCGTCGGATTATGGTTCAGGGCTGATACACTGTAACACCCGCCGGGTTCAATCGGCCCGGGGCCGCGCTCCCGGCCGGTCGGGGATGGGGTGCTCCGGCGGGACGGGTCCGAGGACGACGGCGAGAACAGAGGCTAGGGACAACGGGATGCACGACCACGCCACCGGATCATCGGACGGTGCCGGGCATGGCGCCTGCGGCGCGAACGTGGTGGCGCGGGCCGAGCGCCTTTGCCGGGACCGCGACCTGCAGTTCACCCGCCTGCGCCGCGACGTCCTCGAGACCGTCGCCGCCCAGACACGGCCGATGGGTGCCTACGACATCGCCGAGCGGCTGAGCGCCCAGGGCCGCCGGGTCGCGGCGGTGTCGGTCTACCGCGCCCTCGACTTCCTGGGCGAGCACGGCCTCGTCCACCGGATCGCCAGCCGCAACGCCTTCGTCTCCTGCGGCCACGAGCACGGCGAGTCGGCCAAGCTCGTCTTCCTGATCTGCCGCACCTGCGGAGCCATCGACGAGACCACGGCCCCGGCCGTCGAGACCGCCCTCGACCGCACCCTGGTGCAGGCCGGCTTCAAGCCCTCCGGTCGCATCCTCGAGGTCGAGGGCGAGTGCGGCGCCTGTCAGGAGCGGACCGCGGCCTGAAGCGGCCGCGATCGAGTCCGGAGGCGCTGGGGGCGTGGTGCCCGCGAACTGGACGAACGGCCCGCGCACGCCCACCTACCGCCGATCTCTTCCCGCCAGCCCTTCGATCCGCCACGGAGCGATCCTTGCCCCATTCCGAATCCGGCCCGCCGCAGATGCACGCCACCACCATCCTCATGGTCCGCAAGGGCGGGCGCGTGGTCATCGGCGGCGACGGCCAGGTCAGCCTCGGGCAGACCATCGTCAAGGGCAACGCCCGCAAGGTCCGGCGGCTGGCCAAGGGATCGGTGATCGGGGGATTCGCCGGGGCGACGGCGGACGCCTTCACGCTGTTCGAGCGGCTGGAGGCCAAGCTCGACCAGTACCCGGGCCAACTCACCCGCGCCTGCGTCGAGCTGACCAAGGACTGGCGCACCGACCGCTACCTGCGCCGGCTCGAGGCGATGATGCTGGTGGCCGACAAGGACGTGAGCCTGCTGCTCTCGGGGGCCGGCGACGTCCTCGAGCCGGAGCGCGGCGTCATGGCGATCGGCTCGGGCGGAAACTACGCCCTGGCCGCGGCGCGGGCCCTGGAGGACGGCGAGCACGACGCCGAAGCCATCGTGCGAAGGGCGATGGGTATCGCAGCCGAAATTTGCGTTTACACAAATGAGAATCTCGTGATCGAATCCCTGAGTAGCGAATCCGTTTGAGCGATCTCTGTCTTCGTTAACCCTGTCGCAAAGCCTCTACCTTTATGTCGGTCCATCGAATGGTGCCCGATGGAGAGCGGCGATGCGGATCCGGTCTAAAATCTTGGTGTTCGTCGCTGCTTGCAGCTTGATGACGGTGGTGATCGCCGCGATCAGCTTGTCGACCCTGAGCACCTTCAACACCGCGATCACCGAGGCCAAGCAGGCCTCGCAGCGCGCCCTCAACGCGGCCAACCTCAACCGCCTCGTCACCGGCGTGGTGGTTGAAGCCCGCGGCATCTACGCGGCCAAGGACACCGCCGACGCGAAGAAGTACGCCGAGCGCCTGCTCAAGAACCTCTCGGCCATGAACGCCCTGCTCACCGAATGGGCGCCCACCGTGCCCGACAGCGAGCGCGTCCTGTTCGACCGTGTCGTCACGGGTGCGGCCGACTTCACCGTCCTGCGCAAGGAGACGGCGCGCCTGGGCACCGAGGTCGCACCGGCGGCGGCGGCGGCACAGGGCTTCAACGAACTCAACCGCGCCAACCGGCAGGCCTTCCAGGACAGCATCGACGCCCTGGTCACGAGCGGCCGGGCGACGGTGGACGCGATCGACCGCCAGACCGACGTGCTCTACGACCAGCGCTTCATGCTGCTGGTGGGGATCACGATCGCCGGCGGCCTCGGCAGCCTTCTCATCGGCGGCATCGTCGGCAACCGCATGATCGCCCGGCCCCTCACCCAGGTCTCCCAGGCGATCGGGCGCCTGTCGGCGGGCGACCACGACCTGCCGCCGGTCAAGGCCGGCAAGGACGAGATCGGGGCGATCTGGGCGAGCATGGCGGTCTTCGCGGCGACGATGCGCGAGAGCACCACCCTGCGCGCGCACCAGGACCAGGTCACGGCCTCCGCCCAGGACCGCCGCCGCACCGAGATGTCGTCCCTGGCCGACGGCTTCCAGGGCAGCGTCGGAGAGCTGGTGCGGACGCTGGCCACCGCCGCCACCGAGATGGAACGCACCGCCCAGGCCATGGCCGCCGATGCCGACCAGACCAACCGCCAGTCGAACGCCGTGATGTCGGCGGCCAACGAGACCGCCATGAACGTCCAGTCGGTGGCCGCCGCCACCGAGGAGCTGGCCGCCACCGCCAACGAGATCGGCATGCAGGTCGCCCAGACCTCCGCCGCCGCCGCCGGTGCCGTGGAAAGCGCCAAGCGGACCAACGCCCGCGTCCAGGCCCTGGCCGACAGCGCCTCCCGGATCGGCGACGTGGTCGCCCTCATCTCCAACATCGCCGGCCAGACCAACCTGCTCGCCCTGAACGCCACCATCGAGGCGGCCCGGGCCGGCGAGGCCGGGCGCGGCTTCGCGGTGGTGGCCGCCGAGGTGAAGGAACTCGCCTCGCAGACCGCCAAGGCCACCGACGAGATCGGCACCCAGATCGCCGCCATCCAGGAGGCCACCCGCGAGACCGTGAACGCCATCGCCGAGATCGGCTCCACCATCGGCACGGTCCACGGCATCGCCATCGGCGTCGCCGCAGCGGTGGAGGAGCAGCAGGTCGCCACCCAGGAGATCGCCCGCAGCGTCAGCGACGCGGCCCGCGGCACCCAGGCCGTCACCGAGACGATGAACCAGGTGCAGGAGGCCGCGGTCCAGGCCGGCGCCCGCGCCTCCCAGGTCCTCGACGCGGCCCGCGGCCTCGTGCGGCAGTCGAAGGCGGTGGCCGGCGAGGTCGACCACTTCGTGGGCGGCGTGCGCGCGGCCTGAGAGCGGCCGGTTCGACGGGCCGGATCGAGCGCAGCCTAACGAGCAGAGCCTGGAAAGCCGGCGCCGTCGGGCTTAAGTCCCGGTGGTGCGACGCCAACCAGCCCCGTTTCCGTCCGTCCCCCACGCCGCCGTCACGGCTCGGCCGTCCCTGCCCGGGGGCGGCCGATGATCGAGACGGCGCTCCTCGACCGGGCGGTGGCCCGCGGAATCATCACCCAAGCCCAGGCGCACGACCTCGCCGGCCTGTCGCGGGAGACCGTCGACGACCCGGCGCTCCCCGCCGAGGCGGCACGGGACGACGAGCAGCTGCGGCTCGTCACCGGCTTTGCCGACATCTTCGTCACCATCGGCCTCGTCCTGTTCCTCGGCACCGCCGCCTACATCGGCACCGAGGTCGCCGGGGCGCTGGTCGGCCATGTCCTCGTCGCCGCGATGGCCTGGGGTCTGGCCGAGTTCTTCACCCGCCGCCGGCGGATGGCGCTGCCCAGCATCGTCCTGCTGCTGGCCTTTGCCGGAGCCAGCTTCTCGGCGCTGGCCTTCGCCTTCGGTGACGGAAGCGGGCTCGGCGGCTGGGTTCCGGCCCTCGACCTCTTCGGCTCCGGCGCCGCGAACCCGGGCGGACTGGCCATCGCCGGGCTCGGGACGCTGGCCCTCTGCGCCCTGCACTTCCGGCGCTTCGCCGTCCCCGTCACCATCGCGGCGGGAACGGCCGCCCTCGCCGCCACCCTGCTCGGGCTGGCCTTCGCCGCGGCGCCGGAGGCTGCGGCGCGCCACAGCGACGCGCTGTTCGTCGTCGCGGGCCTGGCGGTCTTCGCCCTGGCGATGCGCTACGACCTCGCCGATCCGCACAGGTCCGGCCGCAAGACCGACATCGCGTTCTGGCTGCATCTTCTGGCCGCGCCGCTGATCGTCCATCCGGTGCTCTCGAACCTCGTCACGGTCACGCAAGGGGCGACGAGTTCCACGGCGGCGCTGGCGGTCCTCGCCATCGTGCTGATCCTGGCCCTCGTGGCGCTGATCACCGACCGGCGGGCGATCCTGGTGGCGGCGATGGTCTACACCGCGGTCGCCTTCGGCACCCTGATCCGCGACGCGGGCCTCGCCAGCCGCTCGCTCCCCTTGAGCCTCCTGGCGCTGGGCGCCTTCGTGCTCCTTCTGAGCGCGGGCTGGCATCCCTTGCGCGGGCTCGTCCTGCGCCTCCTTCCGCGCGGCCTCTCCGCCCGGCTGCCCCATCCTCTCGCCCACCTTCCCGGAACCCGATGACCACCTTCTCTCCCCGCGAGATCGTCTCCGAACTCGACCGCTACATCGTGGGCCAGCACAACGCCAAGCGGGCCGTCGCCATCGCGCTGCGCAACCGCTGGCGCCGCCAGCAGCTCACCGGGCCGCTGCGCGAGGAGGTCGCCCCGAAGAACATCCTGATGATCGGGCCGACCGGCTGCGGCAAGACCGAGATCGCGCGGCGCCTCGCCCGGCTGGCGGGCGCGCCCTTCCTCAAGATCGAGGCGACCAAGTTCACGGAGGTCGGCTACGTCGGGCGCGACGTCGAGCAGATCGTGCGCGACCTCGTCGAGATCGGCATCGGCCTCAAGCGCGAGGATCGCCGCCGCGGCGTCCAGGCCAAGGCGGAGGCGGCCGCCGAGGCCCGCATCCTCGACGCCCTGGTCGGCCCCACCGCCAGCCAGGCGACGCGCGACAGCTTTCGCAAGAAACTGCGCGCCAGCGAGCTCGACGACAAGGAGGTCGAGATCGAGCTGTCGGGCGCGGCGGCCTCGGGCATGCCGATGTTCGAGATCCCGGGGATGCCCGGCGCCGCCATGGGCGCGGTCAACCTCGGCGACATGCTCGGCAAGGCTTTCGGCGGCGCCAAGGGCAAGCCGCGCCGGATGACCGTGCGCGAGGCCTATGCGCCGCTGCTGGCCGAAGAATCCGACAAGCTGGTCGATGCCGAATCCCTGACCCAGGACGCGATCCGCGAGGTCGAGGAGAACGGCATCGTCTTCCTCGACGAGATCGACAAGATCTGCGCACGCGAGGGCCGTTCCTCGGCCGACGTCTCGCGCGAGGGCGTGCAGCGCGACCTGCTGCCGCTCATCGAGGGGACCACGGTGGCGACCAAGCACGGGCCGGTGAAGACCGACCACATCCTGTTCATCGCCTCGGGCGCCTTCCACGTCTCGAAGCCCTCCGACCTGCTGCCCGAACTGCAGGGCCGGCTCCCGATCCGCGTCGAACTGCAGCCGCTGACGGTGGAGGACTTCAAGCAGATCCTCACCACCACCGAGGCGAGCCTGATCAAGCAGACCGTCGCGCTCATGGCCACCGAGGGCGTCACCCTGGAGTTCTCCGACGACGCCGTCGACGCGCTGGCCCGCGTCGCCGTGGACGTCAACAACTCGGTCGAGAACATCGGCGCCCGCCGGCTGCAGACGGTGCTGGAGCGGGTGATCGACGAGATCTCGTTCACGGCCACCGACCGGTCCGGGGAGACCGTCCCGATCGATGCGGACTACGTGCGCGAGCGTGTCGCGAGCCTGGCCGCCGACACGGATCTCAGCCGCTTCATCCTGTGACGCGGCCGAGGGGCGTCGGCGCTACTGCGTGATGTGGGCGACCTGGACGGCCTGGTCGAACATGGCGTTCAGCGCGGCGGTGATGTCGGCCGGCGTGTTGGCCGTCCGGAAGAAGCCGGGCGAGGCGCAGGCCTTCAACGGCACGTCGAGGGTCGGGCTGAACCCGTTCACGATCCCGTTCTCCCAAGCCACTCCACCGCCGCGATCGACGTAAGCGATCTGGTTGTAGGGAATATGCAGGATCGAGATCGTGGCACCGTCGTCCTTCAACGCCTGGCATTCCTTCGGGTCCATCTTAGACGGCTTGGAGCCGTCCCACCAGGCATCGCCGTGACCAGGGAAAGTGGAAGGCCTGCCGGGGTAAGAATAAGGGCTGCTGCTGTTTTTCTTCACAAAATAGTGCTGATCGTTCTGCATCCCGTCCGTGATCACGAAGATAAATGACTTCGGCACCGACGCGGTCGAGCCGTCGCCGAACTTCGAGACCGTCGTGCGCATCTTCTTGAACGCATCGTCGAAGTGGGTTCCTCCACTTCCCGTCCCGGTGGTCGGATCCCCCGCCGTGAAGAGTTGCGTGGTTCCGGTGTCGAGCAGGTTCGTGAACGCGAGCGGCCATGACGAACCACATTGGGCTGCCGTATTCAGGGAGGAGATGTTGCTCGTCAGCGGCGACAGCGTCGCCAGCTGATTGATGAACGGATAAATCCCGACGCGATATTGATCGGTGACGCTGGAAGTGGCTGCGCGGGCGAGGAGCGAGCAGACCGCCGAGTTCACGGCGTCGGATCGCAGCTGGATCTTGCCGGCCGCCAGGGTCCAACCCTTCCTGTCCGGAAAGTGACAGGCGAACTGGCAGCCCTGCTTGTAGTCGTCGTACATATCGTCGTTCTTGCTGGCCAGGGTCGTCATGCCGGCGGCCGTCGTCGGCAACCCCATCGAGCCGGACACGTCGACCATCAGATAGAAGTCCAGGTAGCTCGACACGTCGGCGGCGGCGGACGTCGTGTTCTGGAGGTTCACGGTCGGGACGTTGAAGATCCGCCCGAAGCTGTTCTGCACGACGGCCGTGTAGGTGACCGTCGATCGGAACGTCTGCCCCGTGCGCGTCAATTGAGGCGTCTGCAGCTGGTACGTGCCGAGCGAGATGTTGCCCGCGTTGACCTTGAAGACACTGGTGGCCTGGGCGATCCCGGCGGCGATCGCCTTGGTCGTCACGCCGGTTTGGGTGGGATTGTTGGCGAGATACGTCTTCGCCGTCACGACCGCGGCCACCGCCGCGGCATCGGCCGCACGATCCAGTTTCGCCTTGTTGCTGGTGGCGACGCCGTAATCGATGCCGAGCCCGACGATGCCGATCACGGGGATCAGGGTGAACGCGAAGATGATCCCGACACTACCCTCGATCCTGCTCCGGATCGACGACGAGCGAGATCTGGCGGATGCGGTCCGACCCGGAAGCTTCAGCATTTCGAACCGATCCCGTCGCTGTTCGTCGTGTCGTAATTGATGAGCGTCGCATAGCGCGGCTGCATGTAGGCCGTGCGAGCGATCTTGATCGCAGGCACGAAGTTCTCGCCGAACGTCGGCTTGAAGGTGAACACGACATCGACCACGACGATGGAGGCGGCCCCGAAGATCGACCGCGGCAGGGTCGTCGCCGAGGGAGGATTCGTGTCGTCGACCGGCGTCTGCTTGGGCGTGCAGGTCCGAAAGCCCCCTCCATGGACACCGGTACTGGTCCAGACCACGGAGGCTTCCCGGCAGGAGCTCGGATCGGCCGACGCCTGGCAGTTTCCCGAGACCGGGGTGAAGCGGATGCTGGCGAAGTTGATGGCGATGTTCTGCCACCACTGGACGCCCTTTTGCTTGGCGTCGGCCATCACGTAGGGAAACGTCACCAGGGCCGCGTCGTAGGCGAAGTGCAGGTCGAGGGCATTGACGGTGGCCTCCGACGCCCCGGCCGGGGGAACGGCCTGGGAGATCATCTCGCCGATGGATCGGGCGAGGAGATCCACCCGCCGCGCCGCGTTGGTGTAGGAGACGACCTGGATCCCCCCCAGCATGATCGCGAAGAGGATCGGCATGATGAGCGCGAACTCGATCGCGGCCATCGCCTTGCGATCGCGGAGGAAGGCTCCGATCGGTATCGCCCGGCCGGCCATCAGTATTTTTCGTTTCTGAAAACGGCGGTCGACACGGCGAGATAGGCGGGAGACCCCTTGTACTGGGTACTTCCGAGCATCGTCGTCATGAAGGACGGCAGCACCCGGATCGGATAGATGACCTGCAGATACTGGTAGTCGCCCTGTACGCCCATGTTGAATGTCCCCGCGCCGGGGGTCAGGTCCGGGATCTTGAGACCGCTCACATCGTCTTTCACGAAGGTGTAGTATCCGCCGGGCCCTCCCGACTTGGGAACGATGTAGAGGTTGACGATCAGGTCGGCGCAATCCATCGCGCTGGGAAGCCGGCCGCAGATGTTGCTGGTCAACGTGCTCTGGGTCATGGACGATGCCTGGGCCGAACCGGTCATGATCGACCGCGACGCCTGCGCCGTGGCGTTGTCGAGTTCCTGGTTGAGGTACAGCCCAGTTCCCACCACCATGACGAAGACGATCGTCAGGAGCAGCATCGGAGCCACGAGCGCGAACTCGACGGCGGTGCTTCCGCGGTTGCAGGCGATCCGTCTTGCGATTCGATCCATCGGTGTCGGCGGCGATCTGGCGTTGGTTGTCGGCCGGGCTCGTGCCTCGCGCGGACCCGCCGAGAGCCGACACCGGAGGGACGCTCGCCGGCAGGCAAGCTTGGACTGCGCAGTCCGATCACTAGCGATCAAACCTTAACTTACGATAAAAAACTCGCCGATATCCCGCGATGCTGTCGAATGAGTCGTGCACCAAGTCATTCCCGCAGTTCGAACAAGGATAGTCTGTCGGGCCCATGTCAAAAAGCGCCCGTCATCGGGCCCATCGTGGTTTCGACGCGATGGCGAAGCCTGCCCCGGCCTTGCCGTGGGCACCGGTGTGCGGCACCGGCGACATCCGGCTTGCCGCCCGGCGCCTCGGGGATCACATGGGGCGGGTCGGCGCGCTGGCCGGCGCAGCGAGGGTCACCGCTCATCATGTATCCGGACATCGATCTGCATATCGCGGGCGCCTGGACGCCGGGCTCGGGCGGCCAGACCCTGCCCGTCCTCAACCCGGCCACCGGCGACGCGCTCGGTCGGCTGGCCGTGGCGACGACGGACGACCTCGACAGGGCGCTGGCCGCGGCCGAGCGCGGCTTTGCCGCCTGGCGGACGGTCAGCGCGTTCGACCGCGCCAAGATCATGAGGCGCGCGGCCGAGACCCTGCGCGAGGGCGTCGAGGACATCGCCCGGATCATGACGCTGGAGCAGGGCAAGCCCCTGGCCGAGGCGCGCATCGAGACCCTGGCCGCCGCCGACGTGATCGACTGGTTCGCGGAAGAAGGAAAGCGGGCCTACGGGCGGGTGATCCCCTCGCGCCTGCCGCAGGTGCAGCAGGTGGTGCTGCGCCAGCCCGTGGGCGTGGTGGCGGCCTTCACCCCCTGGAACTTTCCGATCAACCAGGCGGTCCGCAAGATCTCCGCGGCCCTCTGCACCGGCTGTTCCGTCATCCTCAAGGGGCCCGAGGACACGCCGGCGAGCTGCGCCGCCCTGGTGCGCGCCTTCCTGGACGCGGGCGTGCCGGGGGACGTGCTGTCCCTGGTGTTCGGCGATCCGGCCGCGATCTCGTCCTACCTGATCCCGCATCCGGTGGTGGCCAAGATCTCGTTCACGGGTTCCACCGCGGTGGGCAAGGAACTGGCCGCCCTTGCCGGCCGCCACATGAAGCGGGTGACGATGGAACTCGGCGGGCACGCCCCGGCCCTGGTGTTCGACGACGCCGACGTCGAGCGCGCGGTGGAGGTGCTGGCCGCCAACAAGTTCCGCAACGCCGGGCAGGTCTGCGTGGCCCCGACGCGCTTCCTCGTCCAGGATCGCGTGTTCGCGGCGTTCCGCGACCGCTTCGTCGAGCGGGCCCGCGGCCTCGTCGTCGGCGACGGCCTGGCGCCCGAGACCACGATGGGACCGCTGATCCACGGCCGGCGCCTGGAGGCGATGGAGGCCCTGTGCGCCGATGCCGTGGCGCTGGGCGCCGGCGTGGCGACGGGGGGTGGCCGCATCGGCAACCGCGGCCATTTCTTCGCCCCCACCGTCCTCACCGAGGTTCCCCGCGAGGCCAGGATCATGAACGAGGAGCCGTTCGGGCCGGTGGCCCTCATCCAGCGGTTCTCCGACGACGAGGAGGCCTTCGCCGAGGCCAACCGTCTCCCCTACGGCCTGGCGGCCTATGCCTACACGCGCTCGGCCGCGCGGGCCGCGCAGGTGGCGGCGCGGGTCGAGAGCGGCATGATCGGCATCAACCACCACGGCATCTCCCTGCCGGAGACGCCGTTCGGCGGCATGAAGGATTCGGGCTACGGCAGCGAGGGCGGGTCCGAAGCCCTCGACGGCTACCTCGCCACGAAGTTCGTGACGCAATCGTCCTGAAGCCACCGGCGAGACCGTGAACCGTCCGCAGCCCGCCCCGGGGGCACCCTCGACGTCAGTAATGCGGCGGCGGCGGCTCGGGCGCGCTGCCGGAGGCCCGGCTGCCGGCTTCCTCGACCCGCTCGGTGAGGGCGGCGACCTGGCGCGTCAGGCGGTCGATCAGTCGCCACTGCTCGGTGATGGTGCGGTTGAGGTCGTCGAGCATGCGGTCCTGCTCGGTCAGGCGCATCTCCAGGGTGTCGATCCGGGCCGGGTCGATGGCGTTCACCGCGACAGCACTCACCGCAACGTCTCCGGGGCGTGGTCGGGCCGCTCGACGAGGCCGGGCCCCAGGGCGATCCGGTCGTCGAACACGAAGCAGTCGCCCCTCCAGCGGCTGTGCGCCTCGGGCACCGTCTCGAGGTAGCGCAGGATGCCGCCGGCCAAGCTGTAGACCTCGCCGAACCCGCGCGCGCGCAGGTAGGCGCCCGCCTTCTCGCAGCGGATGCCGCCGGTGCAGAACATCGCCACCGCCGGATGGCGCGCGGGATCGAGGGCGTCGGCATAGGCGCGAAACCCGGAGAACCGGGTCATGCCGGGGTCGATCGCGCCGGGAAAGCTCCCCAGCGCGACCTCGAACCGGTTGCGGGTATCGATGAGGAGGAGGTCCGGCCGGTCGAGGAGCGCATTCCAATCGCTCGCCGCCACGGGCCGGGCGCCCCCGGCGGCGGGGTCGGTGCGGCCGCCGTCGAAGGCCACGATCTCGCGCTTCACCCGCACCTTGAGCCGGCCGAACGGCGTCGCGCGTGCACCCGACAGCTTGCAGTCCATCTCGTGGAGCCGCCCCCCGAACAGCGGGCCGTGGCGCAGGGCGCCGAGGAAGGCGGCCATGTCGTCGCCCGCGCCGGCCACCGTGCCGTTGATGCCCTCCTGCGCCAGGAGGATCGTGCCCGAGATGCCATGGGCGAGGCAGAGCGCCTCGAGGCCGGGCCGGAGGTCCACGGCATCCGGAAGCGGGACGAACCGATAGAGGGTGGCCACGGCGAGGGTCATCGCGGCATCCCTACCAAACACATGCGGGCACACCAAACCGGCGCGCGCGTCGCAGCCGCACGATCCCCGGCGAAACGGACGCCCGGGGCGCCAGGAGCGAATAATGCATACATAAGTTGTTGACGGCCGCCTTTAACGCTTTTTTGGGGTGCCGTTACCATGGTGCGTCCAGTGGTGGTGCGGACGTTCGACATGCTCTCGGTCCTCGGCTGTCTAGCCGACCAACACGATCCTTTGCTGGTCGCCGTCGCCTCCGTGATCTGCGCCCTGTCGGCCGTCACCGTGATCGGACTGCTGCGCCACGCCCAGGCCTCCGACGATCGCGGACGAAGCTTCTGGCTGGCCGTCGCGGCGCTCGCGGGCGGCTCGGGCATCTGGGCGACGCATTTCGTCGCGCTGATGGCCAATGCGTCGGCGCTGTCGAGCACCTACGCCATCGTTCCCACCGCGGCCTCCCTCGTCTTCGCGGTGGCACTCACCTGGGCGGGGCTGACGATCGCCCTGATCTCGGACCTGCGCGGCAGGGCCTGGATCGGCGGAACGATCCTGGGCGCCGGCATCGCGGCCATGCATTTCGCCGGCATGGTCGCCTTCGAGATCGGCGGTCGGTTCTCCTGGTCCGCCGACCTCGTCGCGGTCTCCATCGCCGCCGGCATGGTGTTCAGCAGTCTGTCCCTGTCGCTGGCCCTGCGGCGCGGCGCGGTCACGTTCCAGCTCGCGAGCGCCGGGCTTCTCGTGTGCGCCATCTGCGGCCACCATGTCACCGCGATGACCGCGCTCGCGATCGTACCCGTCGCGGATCTCGCCGGGCCGACGGCCGCGATCCAGCCGGAGTGGATGGCGGCGGCCGTGGCCGTCATCAGCGCCATGGTCCTCGCCATGGCCTGCGCCGCCCTCACCCTCGACATCCGGGACCGGCGCCAGGCCGGCCTCCAGGGCGAGCGCCTGCGCAGCCTCGCCAACGCGGCGGTGGAATCCCTGGTGATCTGCCGGGGCGACGTGATCGTGAGCGCCAACGACAGCTTCGTCGCCATCGCGGGCGTGGACGCCGACCGGCTGGTGGGATCGCACCTGTCGGAGCTTCTGCCGTCCGACGCGATCCACCTCGCCCTCGACCGGTCCGGGGGCACCCCCGTCGAAGCGCGGATGCGCGGTGCCGACGGCCACGACATCCCGGTCGCCCTGGTCGGGCGCGGCCTCGACTACGCCGGCGAACCGCACGTCGCCTTTTCCATCGGCGACCTGCGCGCCCGGCATCGGGCGGAACGCCGGATCGAGTTCCTGGCGCATCACGACGCCCTGACCGGGCTGCCCAACCGCACGCGCTTCCACGCCCGCCTCGACCAGGACATGCGGGTCGCCGATGCGCTGTGCGGACGGCTGGCGGTCCTCTCCCTCGACCTCGACGGCTTCAAGGAGATCAACGACCTCTTCGGCCAGGCCGGCGGCGATGCGGTCCTCCGGCGTGTCGCCACCGTGGTGTCGGGCCTGCTCGACGGTGCGATGACCATGGGTCGCCTCGGGGGCGACGAGTTCGGCATCATCTGTCCCTGCCACCAGGCGGTGGCGGCCGGGCGGCTCGCCGAGCGCATCATGGCGGCGCTGCGCCAGACCAAGTGCACCGGCGCCAACGCCAGCATCGGCATCGCCCTCTTTCCCGACGACGCCACCGGGCGGGAGGACCTGATGAACGCCGCCGCGACGGCGCTGAGCCGCGCCAAGGCGCAGGCGCGCGGCGGCTACCGCTTCTTCGAGGCGCAGATGGGCTCCGAGGTCCGCGAGCGGCGCTCGATCGAGCACGACCTGCGCCACGCCATCGCCCGGGGCGAACTGCGGGTGGTCTACCAGCCCCAGACCGACGTTCAGACCGGCGTCACCACGGGCTTCGAGGCGCTGCTGCGCTGGGTCCATCCCGAGCGCGGGACGGTCTCGCCGGGGATCTTCATCCCCATCGCCGAGGAATGCGCCATCATCCTCGAGATCGGCGACTGGGTCCTGCGCGAGGCCTGCCGCGAGGCGGCGCGCTGGACCAACCCGCTGGGAATCGCCGTCAACGTCTCCGGCGTGCAGATCCATACGCCGGGCTTCGTCGGGAGCGTCCGCGAGATCCTGGCCGAGGCCGGCCTCGATCCGGCCCGCCTGGAGATCGAGATCACCGAGACGGCGCTGATCCGCGATCCGGCCCATGCGCTCTCGGCGCTCCTCGAACTCAAGGCGCTCGGCATCGGCATCGCCATGGACGATTTCGGCACCGGCTATTCGTCGCTGTCGAACCTGCGCAGCTTCCCCTTCGGCAAGATCAAGATCGACCGCTCGTTCATCCACGGGGTCGACCTCAACCGGCAGGCCGCGGCCATCGTCCGGTCGGTGCTCGGCCTCGGGCGCGGGCTCGGCCTGCCGGTGCTGGCCGAGGGCGTCGAGACGGCGGGGGAGTTGCGGTTCCTCCAGGCGGAGAACTGCGATTCCGCGCAGGGCTACCTGATGGGCCGCCCCGGCGAGATCGCGCTGTTCTCGGAGGCCACCCACGGCACGCCGGAACGGACGGAGATCCCGGCGAAGGCGGCCTGAGGATTCCGAACGAAAAGGGCCGCCCCGGATGGAGCGGCCCATTTCGCATGGTCGGAGGGTCGGCGGGATTCAGCCGCCGATGCGGCCGGCGAGCCGGGCCGAATGGCCGTGCTCGTTGGCGATGTAGGGCAATGCCTGACGGGCGAACGCGCGGCCCTGGCTGTCGTCGCCGTTGCGGGCGTAGGCATCGTAGAGGCCGAGCGTCCGGGCGTCCGAGCGCGCCTGCTGGCTCACGTAGGTCCGGTCGAAGTCGCGTCCGCCGCGGGCGGTCTTGAGGCGGTCGATGCGGGCCTGGCCCTCGGCGCCGATGGCGACGCGACGGCCGGGCTCGGCCGGGCTGTTGTCGATGATGCCGACGCCGCCGAGCACGCCGCCGACGATCGTCTGCGCGATGGTGGCCGAGATGGTCACCGGCGCCAGCACCACGCCGATCGGGTTGTCGAGGCGGGTCTCGAAGGGCTGCACGTCGGACACCACGGTGCCGCCGGCGGTGAGCGAGGTGCCGGCCGGCAGCAGCGCATCGGTGGTGGCCTTGCGCTCCACGAGGACGTTCTTGGCGTAGGCGCGGACGTTCGGGTTGCGCGACCGCTCGAGGGCGATGCGGCTCGACTCGATGCTCACGGCGTCCGAGCGCAGGGCGGCGCCGCGGAAGGCCTCGGTGTCTCTGGCCTCGGGCGCATCGGCGTCGAACTGCGGCGCCACGCGCACGGACAGCGCATCCTGGGCGAAGGCCGGCGTGGCCAGGGCGGCCACGGACAGGCCGAGGGCGGCGATGAGGCGAAGGTTGGACATGGGGGAGTTGTTCCTCGTGCGCCTTTGCGGCGCTTGGTTGAACGTGTCGTGCTGCATGAACGGTCGGTTAACGGGCCCGTTCCTGCGCTCACGGCATGGCTGGGGTGCGAGCCGCCGCCCGCAGCCGCGGTGACCGGCGAGGCTGGCCGCCATTCCCTCTCGCATGCGGACCAGCGCCACGGGGGCTTCTCCCGACCGGCACACCGCCGCCGGTCCATCCCCGCTTCACAAGTCCCGTCTTTCCTGGCACGTCCAAAAACGACCATGCTGATCCTCGATGCCCTCTCCAAAACCTACGCCGACGGGACCCGGGCCCTGTCCGGCATCACGCTCTCGGTGGAGAAGAGCGAGATCGTCGCGCTGATCGGCGGATCGGGCTGCGGCAAGACCACCCTGCTGCGCCTCGTGGCCGGGCTCGACCGGGCCAGCGAGGGCACGATCAGCCTCGACGGCGAGGCCATCGCCGGGCCGCACCCCGGCGTCGGCCTCGTGTTCCAGGAGCCACGCCTGCTGCCCTGGCTCGACGTGGCCGACAACGTCGGCTTCGGTCTTTCCGAGGTCCCCAAGGCCGAGCGCCGCGAGCGGGTCGCCCATGCCCTCGACCGGGTCGGCCTCGCCGAACACGCCGCCCGCTGGCCACGGGAACTCTCGGGCGGACAGCAGCAGCGGGTCGCCATCGCCCGCGCCTTCGTGGCCAATCCGCGGGTGCTGCTCCTCGACGAGCCGTTCTCGGCCCTCGACGCCTTCACCCGCAAGGACCTGCACGGCCACCTCCTCGCCCTGTGGGAGGAGGTGCGCCCCACCGTGCTGATCGTCACCCACGACGTGGCGGAGGCCGTGGCCCTGGCCGACCGGGCGGTGGTGATGCGGCCCAAGCCCGGGCGCCTCGACGACACCATCGCCCTGCCGCTCGCCCGCCCGCGCAACCCGACCTCCACCCGCAGCGAGGCGGCCACCCGCCAGATCCTCACCGCCCTCGACCGCTCCCTGCGCCCGCGCCAGGACAAGGACGACACCCCCAACGACGCCGCGCTGTGGTGGTAGCGTGCCGGCGGTAGCCTCGGGCCGCCGCCCGGGTTAGACGCGGGACCGCTCCTCACGTCCGCATCAGACACGGGAAAACCGACGCCCATGGACGCCACCACGCTCCGCTCGCTCCAGGCCCCGCTCAAGGACCGGTACCGCAGCGCGCCCGATTCCGCCGTCATCACCCTGAAGGCCAGGGGCACCCTCGACGACTCCTCCATCGCCTGCAAGGTCGAGACCGGGCGGGCTCTCGCCATCGCCGGCCTGCACCCGGCCACGGGCGGCTCGGGCGCCGAACTGTGCTCGGGCGACATGCTGCTCGAGGCCCTGGTGGCCTGCGCCGGCGTCACCCTCAAGGCCGTGGCCACCGCCCTCGAAATCGAGCTGCGCGCCGGTACCGTGAGCGCGGAGGGCGACCTCGATTTCCGCGGGACGCTGGGCGTCGACAAGGAGGCGCCGGTGGGCTTCCGGGCGATCCGCCTCGCCTTCGCCCTCGACACCGACGCGCCCCAGGAGAAGCTCGACCAGCTGCTCAAGCTCACCGAGCGCTACTGCGTCGTGTTCCAGACCCTCAACCACAAGCCCGAACTCGCGGTGACCGCCAACCGGGGCTGATGCCGAGGGAGATCGCCGGCCGCCATACGCATCCCCTCCCCCTTGCGGGCCCTCCCCCTTGCGGGGAGGTCTTCGGGGCGGGGGTGGCCGGGCGACCCGCAGCAGAGGCAGGCCTATCCACCCCCGTCCAACCCCGTCCCGTCGAGGAAGAGGGGCGCCTTCCGCGCGCGGGCGGCGAAGCGAACGGCCTAGCGATCCCGCATATAGACCGCCGCGACGGGGTCGCGGTGCAGCAGGGTCCAGCCGTCGAGGGCGCTCAGATGCCCGGCCTCGGCGCCCTGCGCCCGCACCAGGGCCCAGGTGACGCCGTGGCGTCGCAGCAGGGCGTCGAAGGGGGCGTGGTCGGCGGCGTCCACGGCGCGGTGGAGGTCGTTCATGAAGCCGCCGAGGAAGATCTGGTCGGCGCGCCCGTCGATGAAGGTCGGGACTCCGGCGCCGATCAGGAAGCCGCCGAAGTCGTAGTCGTTGTAGACCGGCCCGGTGAGGCCCTTCGCCCGCGCCGCCTCCAGGGCGGCCACCGGCGTCATGGTCGGGGCGGGCTGTGGTGCCGCCGTGGCGGCCAGGACGAGGACGACGGCGGCGAGCGCGATCACCGCGCCCCATTCCCGTCCCGTCGCCGGCGCGAGGGACGTCGCTGCGGTCCTCAGGGCGGAGAACCGCCGCGCGGCCGGCCCGGCCACGAGGAAGGGCGCCACCAGGACGAAGAGGTCCATGAAGCGGCTGTGCCGGACCATCATGGCGGCGAGGATCAGGACTAGACCGATCCGGAAGGCGTTGGCGCGGGGCTCGGCGGCGAGCACCCACAGCGCGACCGCGCAGGCGCCGAGGGCGGCGAGGCCCGGCCCGTCGAGCCGGATCGGCTGCCATTCGGCGATGAAGCGCAGGGATTCGCCCCCGCCTCCGAACAGCGTGAGGTTCACGAGCAGCGGCCGGATGCCGTAGGGCGTCGCCAGGGCGGCGGCGGCCGAGGCGGCGAGGAACAGGCCCCAGGCCGCGGCCCGGCTCCGCCAGAGCGCGCGCGGACCGTCGACCACGCCTTCGCAGGCGATGAGGCCGGCCAGGACGAGGCCGATGGGATAGCTGCCGTGGAGGTTGGCCCAGGCCGTCATCGCCAGCGCCAGCCACAGCGGCGGCGCGAGCCCGCGCTCGCGGGCGCCGACGAGACCGATCGTCCAGGCGACGATCACCGGCAGGGTGAAGATGTGCGGCCGCGCCAGCAGGTGGGGAGCCAGCACGACGAAGGCGAGCACCACGCCGACGAGGGCGGCCATCGGCCCGACGCGGGCCCGCAGCCAGCCGTGCATCACGGCGAGCGCCACACCGGTCGACACGATCGCCACCACGGCGACCCCCCACCATCCCGCCCCGCCGTGGGCGCCCGCGAAGATCACCTGCGAGGCCCATTCCTTGGCGATCCAGGGCCGGCCGGCGAAGGTGTGCGAGAACAGGTCGGTCCAGGGCAGGGTGCGGTGGTCGACGATCCAGCGCCCCACCGCCACGTGCCACTGCGAATCGGGATCGTTGAGGAGGGGATCGGCCGCCGCGAGCAGGGTCGCCGCCAGGGCCAGGAACACGACGAGGGACGAGACCGGGACCGCCCGCGACCCCGCCCGGACGGAGGCCGCAGGGTCGGTCATGACTGGTGCGAGGGTCATCGGCGACTCGGTCACGATCCATCGGCCGCCTGCGGCCGCCTGGGGATCATGACCACGCTGCGCTTAAGGCGCTCTTACGGCCTCGGGGCGCGAAAGGGCGAACGATCCCGACCGAGAGGTCGTCGCACGTTTGCGCGGATCACGCTCGGGCGGCTCGGCGGGCCTCGATCGCGTCCCAGGTGGCGGCGGCGAGATCGGGGCCGCCGAGGCGGCGGATCGCGCGGATGCCGGTGGGCGAGGTGACGTTGATCTCGGTGAGGTGGCCGTCGATGACGTCGATGCCCACCAGGATGAGACCGCGCCGCTTCAGCTCGGGGCCGATGGCGGCGCAGATCTCGCGCTCGCGCTCGGTGAGCTCGGAGGCGTTGGCCGCCCCGCCGCGCACGAGGTTGGAGCGGATGTCGTTGGCCGCCGGCACCCGGTTGACCGCGCCCATGGCGACGCCGTCCACCAGGATGATGCGCTTGTCGCCCTCGGTGATCCGCGGCAGGAACTTCTGGATCACCCAGGCCTCGCGGAAGGTCACCGCGAACAGGTCGAACATCGAGCCGAAGTTGGCGTCCTCGGGGGCGACGCGGAACACCGCCGCGCCGCCGTGGCCGTGCAGCGGCTTCATCACCACGGTGCCGTGCTCGGCGCGAAACGCCTCGATCTCGGCCTTGTCGCGGCTGATCAGGGTCGGCGGCATCAGGTCGGGATATTGCAGGACGTAGAGCTTTTCGGGCGCGTTGCGGACCTCGACCGGGTCGTTGACCACCAGCGTGCGGGGGTGGATCCGCTCCAGCATGTGGGTGGCGGTGATATAGGCCATGTCGAAGGGCGGGTCCTGGCGCATCAGCACCACGTCGACCTGCGACAGGTCCATGCGCGCGGCGGCGCCGAGCGTCGCATGCGCGCCCTCCACGTCCTGGACGGTGAGGGGCTGCACGCTCGCCGTCACCCGCCCGCCCTGGAGGGAGAGCCGGTCGGGCGTGTAGTACAGGAGGCTGTGCCCGCGGGCCTGCGCTTCGAGCAGGAGGGCGAAGGTGGTGTCCCCCGCGATCCGGATCGCCTGGATCGGGTCCATCTGCACCGCGACGGTCAGGGCCATGGCTCTTGGCAACTCCGGTGCTTTGCCGCTGGTGCGGACCCGCGCTGGTGCGACGGGCCGCCCCCGACGCGACCGCGTCGAGGGTTCGGGGACGATGGCCGACGATCAGTCGTCGGCGCCACGCTTGGAGGACTTGCCGCCGGTGCGGCGGTCGTAGTCGCCGATGGCGTTGCGGCACTCCGGCGAGAGCCGGCTGCGGTTGCGGTCCATGCACTTCTCGGCATCGGAACTGTTGGGATCGACGCCGGCGCAGAGCCGGAAATAGTCGTTGGCGCAACCGAGCTGCAGCCCCTGGTCCTCCCGCTGGGCAAGGGCCGGCGATGCGGTGAGGACGAGGAAGGCGAGGGGTGCCAGCGCCAGGAGCGCGGGACGGCGCCGTCCCGGGATGGAGGCCGGGCTCGAGGATCGTGCGGTAACCACGCGCATTCTGCGGTGTCCTTCGCTTGTGTACATGACGGGTCGAGGGCGGGTGGCCGGGTGCTCGAAGGTCGGGATATCGGGCAGCCGCACCGGGTTAGCAAGCGCCCTCGTTGCGGGCGGGAGCCGGATGCAGGCAGGGCGCGCTCACGGGGCCACACCTGGCGACCGCCGATCCGAAGCTCCCCCGCCCCAAAGCCCCGGCGCACCCGAAGTTCCCGGCTCCGGCATGGAAGAAGCCCCGTTCGCCGGGCGAACGGGGCTCAAGTGAAAGGGAGGAAACGCCCGCCATGGGCGACTAACTGAAATGCAATATACAAGCCAGACGGGCCGACGACGGCCGGAGTCCGCGGGCCGCGGGCGCCTCCTCCCTGTGACCGGGAGGGCGATATCCCCCGGCAATCCGCACGATCTCCCTCGGGCGGCGGCGCCCGAAACGATCCGTTAACCACCCCGTGATGATCTGGCCCCCGCCGCCGACGGTCGGAGGGTCCACCGCGACAACGTCCCTGCACCGGGGCGGCGCAGCGACACGGACGAGGTGAACGATTGACGGGATCGCCAGCGATGAATGCTGACCCTAGGCCAACCCAGGACAGTCCCGAGCGGCCATCGCCGCGCTTCGGGGCGATGATCCTGCCGTTTTCGGTGCGGCCGAGCCGGCGCCTCCGGCGCGAGGACGAGGACACCGCGCCGCGGGGCGACATCCTCCTGTTCACCGGGGTCCGCTACGAGCGGATGGCGCCGGACCTCGGCGCCGCGGACGAGACGCCCGCCGCCGACGAACGGCGACGCCAGCCGTCCTGACCCCGCGGACGGATCGGGTCCGCATCGACGTCCGGGGCGTCGACCCGCCGGACGACGCGTGAATCGCACTCGTGACTTCAAAAGCGGTGCCCGAGGGCGCCACGGGGATCGCCATGCCGCCCGCCCGCTCGCAAGGACGCCGCCGCCGGACGATGGCCGTGATCGTGGCCGTGGCGGCGCCGCCGGCCGTGCTCACGGCCTGTGTCCAGGAAGGCGACTTCGGCCGCCGTGCGCCCAGCGCCTGGAACGGCCTCGTGGACAGCACCGGGTCCCTGGCGGCCGAGATGCGCGGCGAAGCCGCCCCGTTCCCCTACACCGACGACGAGCGCACCCTGCGCGACCGGGCCTGGCGCTACCTGATGCCGGCGGCCGGACGCGATGCCTTCACCGACGTGCTCGCCAACCTGACCCGCAGCCGCGTGCTGCCGCCGAATTGGCGGGCGGACGACGACACGGCCTATCACGAGACGCTGGTGGCCGAATCGTTCCGCTCGCCGGTCTCGCGCTATCGCCGGCTCGGCGAGGATGCCAGCGCCGACGCGCGGCTGATGCCGGCCTTCGCGGCCACCGCCGCGCGGGTGCGGGACGCGGATTCGCTGCGCCTGCGCGGGCTCCCCTCGCTGCGCACGCTCAACGACGCGGTGGTGCGCGACGCCGCCCTGCGGGTGGCCGAGAACCGCTGCCTCGTCGCCTGGGTGCGGCTGGAGACGGCGGCCCGGGTCGCGCGCTATCGCTACGCCCTGTCCCATCTCCTGGTGGAGATCCCCGATGCCGCCGAGGCGGTGTCGGCCGAACGCAGCATCGTCTTCCTCGACGGGCGCCGTGCCCTCCTCGACCCGCTGCTCGCCCGCGACGCCGAGGCGCGGTGCGGACTGCTGACCCCCGAGGGCGCGCCCATGGCGGGGCCGCTGGTGCGCAAGGGCTGATACGGTTTTCGCTCGAATCAAGCGGGACGCGTATCGGCGAGCCCGCGCGGCGCCTGAGCGAAGCCCATGTTCGCGCCACGACGTGATCGACCGGATATGGGATGACGCCACGATCCCCTGGATTTGTCGCGCACGAACGACGACGCCGGAGCGGGCGGCCGTTTCCCGTGAAACAGCTGCCCGCTCCGGCGTGGAGCCGACCTCGACGATGGGCCCGGGATCAGGACGCCAGCGGCGCGCCCTCGGTCTGGCCCTGCGCCTCGAAGGCCTTCTGGCGGTAGAGGCCGACGAAGTCGATCGGGTCGATGTAGAGCGGCGGGAAGCCGCCGTTGCGCACCGATTCGGCGATGATCTGGCGGGCGAAGGGGAAGAGCAGGCGCGGGCACTCGATCATCACGGCCGGGTGGAGCTGGTCCTGCGGGATGTTGCGCATGCGGAACACACCGGCATAGGTCAGCTCGAACGCGAACAGCACTTCGCCGTTGATCTTGGCGTCGCCCTCGAGGGTCAGCTCGACCTCGAAATCGGCCTCGGCGATCTGCTTGGCGTTGACGTTAACCTGGATGTTGATCTGCGGCCCGCCGCCTTCCTGGGGCTGGAGCGAGCGCGGGGCGTTCGGATTCTCGAAGGAGAGGTCCTTGGCGTATTGCGCCAGCGCGTTGATCGCCGGGGTGAGGTCATCGGCCTGCGCCGTGGCGCCACCGTTGCCGTTCGGTGCCGGAGTGTCGGCCATGGCGTGTCGTCCTCTTTCGGGAAGGGTCTGTTCTGGCACGGCCCGCGAAAAGCCGCCCGTCCGGACGGCCGAACCGGCGACCGTCGTGACATCCGTCTGTCGTGCGAGAGCGCGCTATCACGGCGGATCGGCCCGAACAAGCCGATGTGCCCGATCCCCCGATCACGCGCCCGTGGAGGGGCAAGGCCCGCACTCGTACCGCCCGCCTTCGCACCGCCCGTGATCGAGACGGCCCGGCGCTCGGCACGCGAAACGATGCCGCCCGCTCCGGGCCGGTGCGCCGCCACGCTACAGCGGCTTCAGTCCCGCCTCGATCTGCGCCCGGCGCGGCTCCAGGAACGGCGGCAGCGCGAGGCGTTCGCCCAGGGTGTCCAGGGGCTCGTCGGCGGTGAAGCCGGGACCGTCGGTGGCGATCTCGAACAGGACGCCGCCCGGCTCGCGGAAGTACAGGCTGCGGAAGTAATAGCGGTCGATCGGCCCGCTCGAGGGCATCCGCCGCTGCTGGAGGCGGTCCGCCCAGGCGCCATAGTCGGCATCGGGGATGCGGAAGGCGACGTGGTGGACGCCGCCAGCCCCCTGCCGGGCCGGCGCCCGGCCGGGCTCGGACAGGAGATGGAGTTCGGCGGCGGGCCCGCCCTCCCCCATCGCGTAGACCGAGACCTCGCCCTCGGGCAGGTCGTAGGAGCGCTCCCGGCGCATCCCCAGCACCTCGACGAGCACCGCCCCGGTGCGGGCCGCGTCGGCCAGGCTCAGGGTCACGGGGCCGAGACCGCGGATCTGGTGCTCGGCCGGCACGGGGCTTCGCGACCAGGGGTGGGCCTCCCCCGCACCGCCGTCGTCGACCAGGGCGAGGCGCTGGCCCTCCGGGTCCTCGAACGCGAGGGTGAGGCGCCCGTCGACCTCCCGCGGCGCGCCGACCGTGCCCCCGTTCCGGGAGAGGCGGTCGTGCCACCAGGCGATGGCGCCGGGGCCGGCGACCCGCAGGCCGGTGCGCGCGATGCTGCCGGTGCCCCGCGTCTCGCGGGGTGCGGGCCAGTCGAAGAAGGTGACGTCGCTACCGGGCGAGGCGAGGCCGTCGGCGTAGAACAGGTGGTAGGCGGAGACGTCGTCCTGGTTCACCGTCTTCTTGACGAGCCTGAGGCCCAGCACCCGCGTGTAGAAGGCGTGGTTGGCGCTCGCCTGGGCGGTGATCGCGGTGAGGTGGTGGAGACCGGTGAGCTGCATGGAGGATGTCCGGCGGCGGGCAGGATCGCTATCGGCTCAAATGGGGCCTCGGCGGGCCGTTGGCAAAGCGCCCCTGCGCGGGGTTCCTGGCGCGTGATACGGGTTCCGCTTGAATCAAGCGGGAACCGTTTCACCGAGCCCGCGCGGCGCCTGAGCGAAGCCCATGTCCGCATCACGAAGTGATCAACCGGATATGGCATGAAACGTCCGGACGGGGCATCACCCGCTTGGCCGGCCAAGTCCATCGCCATAGGCCAGGTCCATCGCCATAGCATGTCCACCGCCATAGGTTGAGGGGCGACCCTCACCCTCGGAGCCCTGACGGATGCCGCACCTGCTCTACGTCGAATCCTCGCCGCGCAAGGAACGCTCTGCCTCGATCGAGGTGGCGGGGGCCTTCCTCGACGCCTGGCGTGCCCGCCACCCGGACGGCAGCGTCGATACCCTCGACGTCTGGAACACCGATCTGCCCGCGTTCGACGGCGACGCGCTCGACGGCAAATACGCGGCCCTCGCCGGCGAGCCCTCGAGTCCGGCGCAGGACGAGGCATGGCGCACGATCCGCGTGCTCGCCGACCGGTTTCGCGCGGCGGACCTGATCCTGTTCGGCGTGCCGATGTGGAACTACGGCATCCCCTACAGGCTCAAGCACCTGTTCGACCTGGTGTCGCAGAAGGACCTGTTGTTCACCTTCGACGAGCGCGGCCAGAACGGGCTGCTCGACGCCAGGGCCGTGGTGGTCAATGCCCGCGGCGTCGCCATCGGCGCGGATTTCCCGGCCGCGATCTACGACCATCAGGCGACCTACATGGCGACGTGGCTTCGCATGGTCGGGATCACCGACGTCCACCAGATCCTGGTCGAACGGGGCCTGATGGGCGCCGATCTCGATGCGGCCGCCCGCGCCGAGGGACGGGCACAGGCCGCGTCGCTGGCGGCGACGATGTAGGGCGAGGGGCGGGACCGGGGATCGCCCCGCCACCGTCACGCGGGACCAGGAACGCCAGGGCGGGTTCGCGGTTTCACGTGAAAACGCAAGGCCGGCTCCACCCGGTCCGTCCCTTCAGAACGCCCCGGCCAGGAGACCGAGGCCGGCCACGGCAAGCCCGGCGCCCGCGTAGCGCAGGCGGTTCGCGCCGCCGGCGGCGAAGCCGAGACCCAGGCCCGTGGCATGAAGAAGGGCCGTGGCTGCGAGGAAGCCGAGCCCGTAGACGATGCCGCCGGCGGCATCGGGCATCTCGGCGCCGTGGGCATGGCCGTGGAACAGCGCGAAGCCTCCCACCACCGCCATCGCCACCGCGACCGGCAGGGCGGACCGCAGCATCAGAATCGCCCCCAGCACGGCCACCGAGACGGCGATGGCGATCTCCACCATGGGCATGACGAACCCGGCGGCACCCATCGCTCCCCCGAGGGCCATCATCGCCAGGAAGGCCGCCGGCACCAGCACGACGGCACGCCCCCCGATCCGCGCCGCCAGGAGGCCGACGCCGACCATGGCGAGGAGATGGTCGAGCCCCATCAGCGGATGGAGGAACCCCTGCGCCAGGCCGTGAGCCTCGCCCTGCCCGGTGTGCGCCAGGGCCGGGCTCGCGCCGAGGGCGAGGACGATGGCAAGGACGAGGGCGGTCGGCAGGCGCGGGGCGAGGGTCATGCGGCGGTGGCTTCCAGGCTTAGGGGGGCCGGACTGGCGTGCAGGCAGCCCGGCCTCGATCTGTCACGTCCGCCGCCATAGGCAAGGACGCGGCCAGCCGATCAGAAATCCGTCGGGCGGCCGGCGGCGACCACCAGCATCCGGCCGTCGGCCACGGTGCGGGCGGCGGCGCGGCGGATGTCGGCCTGGGTCACGTCGGCCACCAGCGTGTTGCGGCGGGCGATGTAGTCCATGCCGAGCCCCTCGAAGGCGATCTGCACGAGCTGGTGGGCGATCTTGGTGGAGGTGTCGAAGCCGAGCGCATAGGAGCCGGTGAGGTAGTCCTTGGCCTTCTGCAGCTCCTCGTCGGACGGGCCTTCGGCGATGAGGCGGTTGAGCTCCTCGGAGATCACGGTCATCGCCTCGCCAACCCGCTCGTTCTTGGTGGCGGTGTAGCCCCAGGTGATGGCGCTGGCGCGGTGGCTGACGAGCGAGGTGCCCACCGAATAGGCGAGCCCGCGCTTCTCGCGCACCTCCTGGAACAGGCGCGAGGTGAAGGAGCCGCCGCCGAAGATGTGGTTGAAGACGTAGGCCGGGATGAAGTCGGGGTCGCGCCAGGCGACGCCGCCCATGCCGAACCGGATCACCGACTGCGGCACGTCGAGGTCGACCACCACCCGGCGGCCGAGGTCCTGCACCACGGTCTGCGGCACGGCCTCCAGCGGCGCGGTCTCGTCGAGGACGCCGAAGGCGCGGTTGAGGGCATCGGCCAGGCGCGCGGCGTCGATGGCGCCGACGGCGGCCACCTTGATGCCACCGCGCCCGATCAGGTGGCGGTGCATCGCCACGAGGTCGTCACGGGTGATGGCGGCCACGCTCTCGGGCGTGCCCGAGGACGGCCGGGAATAAGGATGGCCGGCAAAGCCCTCGCGGAAGAACCGGCGCGAGGCCATCACGCCCGGATCGTTCTGCTGGTAGCGCAGGCCGGCGAGCGTCTGCCCGCGCACCCGCTCGACGGCGTCGGGGTCGAAGCGGGGCTTGGCCAGGGCGAGCGCCAGGAGGTCGATGGCCTCGTCGGCATGCTTGACCAGCATCTTGAGCGAGCCGCCGATGGAATCGTGCCCGGCGTGGAAGCTGAGTTCGATCGCGCGCGCCGCCAGCCGCTCCTGGAAGGCGTCGGATACGAGGTCGCCCGCCCCCTCGTCGAGGAGGCGGGCCAGCATCTGCGCCACGCCGGCCTTGCCCTCGGGGTCCTGCGCCGCACCGCCCTCGAAGGCGAACGAGAGGGCGATCAGCGGCACCACCGGCGATTCCACGTGCCAGGCCTCGATGCCCGAGGCGGCCGGCACCGGCAGGGCCAGGGTCTGGGACGCGGAACTGCGGGTGTCGGCCAGATCGACCTGGACTGCGTTCATGGGAGCCTCGTTGTTCGGGGGCGGTGGCGCGGCCTCGGCCGCTGCCGGAATGCGATGGTCGCTGATGCTGCGGCCTCAGGCGTCGGGATCGCGGGACTTGGTGAGATGGCCGGTGACCGAGCGGGCCGGGACGAGGTAGCGCTCGGCCGCGGCAGCCAGCCGCTCGCGGGTGACGCCCTCGATGTCGGAGGGCCAGCGGCGGACCTCCTCGATGGTCTCGCCGATGGCCAGCGCCGAGCCGTAGATGCGGGCGAGCGACGACTGGCTGTCGGAGGAATACACCGTCTCGGCCACGAGCCGGGTCTTGGCCCGCTCGATCGCCTCGGCGTCCAGGGCCTCGGCCGGCGCCCGGCGCAGGGTGCGGTCGACGGCGTCCTCGAGCTGCTCCAGGCTGACGCCCTCGGCGGGGATCGCGTAGACCGAGAACCGGGTGTCGTCGATGGCCGAGCCCATGTACCAGGCGCCGGCGTTCACCGCGATGCCCTGCTCCATGACGAGCTTGCGGTAGAGGTATGAGGTCGAGCCGCCGCCCAGCACCTCGGCGAGCAGTTCCAGGGCATGGCACTCGCCGTCGCGGGCCGTGACGCAGGAGGGGGTGAGGTAGAGCCGCTGCAGCGTCGGCTGCTCGACCTTGGGATCGGCCACCGCGACGCGGCGCAGCGCCTTGGGCTCGGGCTCGCGGGCCCGCAGCCGCACCGGCCGGGCGCCCTGGGGGGTGACGCGGCCGTAGGTGGAATCGGCGAGCTTGCGCACGACGTCCGGCGTCACGTCGCCGGCCACCACCAGGATCGCGTTCTCGGGCGTGTAGAACCGCTTGTAGTAGTCGAGGGCGTGGGCGCGGTTCAGCTCCTCGATCTCGTGCATCCAGCCGATGATCGGGATGCCGTAGGGGTGGTGCACGAACAGCGAGGCGGCCATGGCCTCGGAGAGCTGGGCCGAGGGGTCGGTCTCGACCCGCATGCGACGCTCCTCCAGCACCACGTCGCGCTCGGGGCCGACCACGGCATCCTCCAGCACCAGGCCGGTCATGCGGTCGGCCTCGAACTCCATCATGGTGCCGAGGTGGTCGCGGGCGACCCGCTGGAAATAGGCGGTGTAGTCGTAGCTGGTGAAGGCGTTCTCCTGGCCGCCCAGGCCCGAGACGGCCTTCGAGAAGGCGCCGACGGGATGGCGCTCGGTGCCCTTGAACATCAGGTGCTCGAGGAAGTGGGCGATGCCCGACTGTCCGAGCGGATCGTCGGCCGACCCGTTGCGGTACCAGATCATGTGGGTGACGACGGGGGCGCGGTGATCGGGCACCACCACGACGTCGAGCCCGTTGTCCAGGGTGAAGGACGACACCTCCGGCCCGCCGGCTTCGGAGCGGCCGAACGGTGCCGCCTCGACCCGTCCCGCGATGGGATGCGCGGCGGTCGACAGCAGGGCCGACGTATCCTTCCTGAACAGATGCATGGATGATCCTTCGGATGTCGGCGCGTGACGGGCCGACATCGTGGCCGACACCCCTCGGCACCACCCGGAGGGCGCCTCGTCGGGGCAAATTTCGTACCGGCGCCCGGTGGCCGCCGGCCGAAGCGGATGTCAGTAGCGGCTCTGGCCGCGCACGTAGAGGCCCGGGTCCGCTTCCTCGCGTTCGCGGCTCGGGTTGTTGATGGGATCGCCATTGGTCCTGGCGACCTTGGTGGGGGCGCGGCGGTAGTCGGTCGGCGGCTGGGTGAGGACCTCGCGGGTCGGCGCGGCCTCCACCGGCTCGGTCTTCTCACCCCCGGTGAGGCCGAAGGGATTGCTCCAGAACGAATCGCCGCGGCTGCCGTCCTCGGGCTTGCGCTGGCCCTCGGTGGGGATCTGCGCCCCGGCGCGGCGGCCGGCCTGCATCTCGTCGATGGACAGGGTCATGTTGTTGTCGTCCATGCGCCCCTGGGCGCCACGGACGATCGGCTTGCGCGCCTCGACGACGGCCCGCTCGCGCCGGGCCACCTCCGGGTCCTTGGGCCATTGCGGCGTGGCCTCCAAGGCCCGCGGCTGCGGCAGCGACCGGGTGTCGATGGCCTTGGCGCCGAGCTTGGGCGGCATCACCAGCGGCGCGCGCTCGCGGTAGGTGATCGGCGGACGCTCCGCCTCGACGAGGCCGAGGTTGCTGAGGGCGTCGCGCAGGAACTCGCCCTGCTCGGCCCTGGCGGCCCCTGTCAGAACCGAGGCCGCGAAGGCGGCGGCGCCCAATGGGACGAGGACCTTGCGATAGCCGACCATGTCACCCCCACTCCGTTGCCCGAGCCCGGTCGCGTTCTCGCGCATTCCCGGTCCGGCATGCCTCGTGCCTGATCCGGGTTTCGGGCGAAGGTATGGCGCCTTGACCGCACCGCACCAGCCCGGCGCGGACATGCCGCGCCGGTGTGGCCTGCGTGTCACAGCGACCGGGGTTCTCGCGCCGCGGGGGCCGGGCGCACGCTGTCGATGACGAGGCCGGCGACGCCGGCGACGATCGCGGCATCGGCGACGTTGAACACGTACCAGGACCAGTCGCCCGCGTGCAGGTGGACGAAGTCGAACACCGCCCCGTAGGCGGCCCGGTCGATGGCGTTGCCGATCGCCCCGCCGGCGACGAGGCCGAGCGACAGGGCGAGGAGGCGGCTGCCGGCCCGGCGCATCCACACCACCAGGGCCACCGTCGCCACGACCGAGATCGCCACCAGGATCCAGCGGCCGAGCGCGCCCTCCTGCTGGAACAGGCCGTAGGACACGCCCCGGTTCCAGACCACGACGAGGTCGGCATAGGGCCCCAGCCGCCAGGGCTGGGTGAGCACGAGGTCGGTGCCGAAGTAGAGCCCGAGCTTGGTCGCCTGGTCGAGGGCCAAGGTGACGAGGAGGGCGACGAGTCCGATGCGGAAGGGGGTCATGGGTGCTCGTCTAAGCAGACCTGCGCCCCCGGGCCAACGGCTGTGTCGCACGCTCACGACGGAAAGTCGCGCCGCGCGGGTTCACGATAGCCACCGCTCCCAATCCTGTCGCCCATGCAACACGCGCACGATCAGGATGCCGGTATCCTGGACGGCATAGACAATGACATGGACGCAGTGGGGATGGATGCGGACCGGCGGGGTGATCTCCTGGCGTTCATGGGCGAGGTGCGGGTTCCGCGCCAGCACGTCGAAGGCGTCGAACAGGCCGGCCTGATAGCGTTCGGCCTGCTCGATGCCGAAGGCCCGTTCGCCGTGGCCGTAGATGTGGGCGATGTCGAGGTCCGCGCGGTTCGTCGTCCGCCAGATCGTCACGGCTGACGCGAGGCGGCGGCCATATCCCGGGACAATCGGGCGATATCGTCCCGCGACCGGCCACTTTCGCCGCTCTCTAGGCCTTCGCTCACCAAGGTCTGCAGGTCGGCGATCCTGTCGGCGCGTTCCTGGTCTCGGCGGATCAGGTCGCGGACATAGTCGCTCGCAGTGCTGTAGCGACCCGTGCGGGCGCGGGCTTCCACCCAATCCTTCATCGGGTCCGGCAGGGATACGTTCATCGTCGCCATCGGCAGACCTCCACCAGAACGCTTCCGGCCCTTAGCAAAGATTGTCAACTAGCCCGCAACCGATACCCTGAACGGAGCAAACAGTACCGCCTGCCAAGCCGGCTAACTGAGCCGGTCCCGCGCCCTTGCCTCATCCGGCCCCGGGTGGCGCTTCGGGCGTTCCGGGACGAGATGACCCGGACGACGGGTCACGCCGCCCCTGCCCGTGCCGCATCCCATTCCCGCAGCGCCAGCGCGTCGCGGGGGGTGACGTCGGGATACTCCGGGTCGGTGCCGACCTCGGGGCTGACCCGCCAGGAGCGAGCGCATTTCGTCCCTTCGGCGAGGGCCGGGACCACGGCGACGCCGCGCACGTCGTCGAGGCGGAAGGCCTCGGCGGGGCCCTCGCCGGGTTCGATGCGGAGGCCTGAGGTGATGCAGACCTCGGCGGCGTCGATCCCGTCGAGGGCGGCGAGGAGGTCGGGGTCGGCGACGTACACGGTGGGTGCCGCCTCCAGGCTGGCGCCGATGCGTTTTCCCGCCCGCTCGATCTCCAGCGCCCCGGTGACGACCCGGCGCACCTTTCGCACCTTCTGCCAGCGCGCCGCGAGGGCGTCGTCACGCCAGGAGGCGGGTGTCTCCGGCAGCACCTGCAGGTGCACGGACCCGTCGTCGGAGGGATAACGGTCGAGCCAGGCCTCCTCGGCCGTGAACGCCAGCACCGGGGCCAGCCAGATCACCACCCTGCGGAACGTCTCGTCGATCACCTGGAGCGAGGCGAGGCGCGTGCGCGACGAGATCGGGTCGCAGTAGAGCGCGTCCTTGCGCACGTCGAAATAGAAGGCCGAGAGGTCGCCGGTCATGAAGCCGTTGAGAAGCGCCACCACCCGCTTGGTGTCGAAGGCGGCGTAGGCCTCGCGGATCTCGCCGTCGAGCTCGCACAGGCGGTGCAGGATCAGCCGCTCCAGGTCGGGCAGGTCGGCGTGGGCGATTGTCTGGCCCGGCTCGAAATGGGCGAGCGAGCCCAGCATCCAGCGCAAGGAGTTGCGCAGCTTGCGATAGGTCTCGGCGAAGGTCTTCATGATCTCCGGCCCGATCCGAAGGTCGTCGGTGTAATCGGAGGCCGCCACCCACAGGCGCAGGATGTCGGCGCCGGCATCCTTGATGATGCTCTGGGGCGCCACGACGTTGCCCTTCGACTTCGACATCTTGAAGCCCTTGGGGTCGAGGACGAACCCATGGGTGAGGACGATGTCGTAGGGCGCGCGCCCCCTGGTACCGGCGGATTCCAGCAGCGAGGACTGGAACCAGCCTCGGTGCTGGTCGGACCCTTCGAGGTACATCACCGTGTCGGCGCCGCCGTCGCGCTTGCGCACCACGCCGGCGAGGCCGGGGAACTGGGCGGGATCGTCGAGCACGAAGGCGTGGGTCGAGCCGGAGTCGAACCAGACGTCGAGGACGTCGGTGACCTTCTCGTAGTCCGCCGGGTCGTGGTCGGGTGCCAGGAAGCGGGCGCCATCGGCATCGGTGAACCAGGCGTCGGCGCCCTCGGCCGCGAAGGCGTCGGCGATGCGGGCGTTCACCGCTTCGTCGCGCAGCACCTCGCCGGTAGCCCGATTCACGAAGACGGTGATCGGCACGCCCCAGGCGCGCTGGCGCGAGACCACCCAGTCGGGGCGGTTGGCGACCATGCCGGTGATGCGGTTCTTGCCCTGCGGCGGCACCCAGCGGGTGTCGTCGATGCCCTTCAGCGCCACGTCGCGAAGCGTCCGGCCGTCGAGGGAATCCACCGGCCTGTCGAGCGCGATGAACCACTGCGGCGTGTTGCGGAAGATGACCGGCTTCTTCGAGCGCCAGGAGTGGGGATAGCTGTGCTTGAGCCGGCCCGAGGCGACGAGGGTGCCGGCCTCCCTGAGCGCCGCGATCACCGCCTTGTTGGCGTCACCCTTCTCGCCCTTGGGGGTGAGGACGAGTTTTCCCGTGAAACCGGGCGCCTCTTCGGTCAGCGCCCCGTCGGCGTCGACGGTGTAGGGAATGCGGGTCTCGATGCCGCGCGCCGCGAGCGCGCGACCGTTGGCGGTCCAGACCTCGAAGTCCTCGCGGCCGTGGCCCGGCGCGGTGTGGACGAAGCCGGTGCCGGCCTCGTCGGTGACGTGGTCGCCTTCGAGGAGGGGGACGGCGAAGGCGTAGCCGGGGACGTGGGCCGCGAGGGGATGCGCCACCGTGAGCCCCGCCAACGTCGCGGGCAGGACATCGCGGACGCGCTCGAACGCCTCGACGCGGGCGGCCTCGAAGACGCCGGCCGCCAGGCTGTCGGCCAGAAGGTAGGTATCGCCGACCTTGGCCCAATTGTCCTCGGCCGCCGCCGTCACCCGGTAGAGGCCGTAGGCGACCTTCTTCGAGTAGGCGACGGCGCGGTTGCCCGGCATGGTCCAGGGCGTCGTGGTCCAGATGACGACGCGGGCAGCCACCAAGTCGTCGGCGCCCCCCTCACGGATCGGAAACGCCGCGAAGATCGTATCGCTGACGTGGTCCTCGTATTCGACCTCGGCTTCCGCCAGCGCGGTCTTCTCCACCACCGACCACATCACCGGCTTCGAGCCGCGGTAGAGCTGACCCGTCGTCGCGAAGGTCATGAGTTCGCGCGCGATGGTGGCCTCGGCGGGATACGTCATGGTGGCGTAGGGGTGGTCCCAGTCGCCGGTGACGCCCAGGCGCTTGAACTCCTCGCGTTGCACGTCGAGCCATTGGCCGGCGAAGGCCCGGCATTCCTGGCGGAACTCGAGGACCGGCACGTCGTCCTTGTTACGGCCCTTGGCGCGGTACCGCTCCTCGATCTTCCACTCGATCGGCAGGCCGTGGCAGTCCCAGCCGGGCACGTAGTTCGCGTCGAACCCGAGCGCACCCTGAGAGCGGACGATGACGTCCTTGAGGATCTTGTTGAGCGCGGTGCCGATGTGGATGTTGCCGTTGGCGTAGGGCGGCCCGTCGTGGAGCACGAACTTCGGGCGGCCGGCGGCGGTCTGGCGGATGCGGCCGTAGAGGCCGGTCTCGGCCCAACGCGCCAGCAGCAGCGGCTCGCGCACCGGCAGCCCGGCCCGCATCGGAAACTCGGTACGCGGCAGGAACAGGGTCTGCGAGTAGTCGCGGGGGGGGCTCGGCTCGGTCATGATCTTCGTCTGGCGCAGTCTGAAGGGCGGCGCGGCATCGGGCCGTCGTCCGCGAAAAAAAGGGCGCGTCACGCTCTCCCGGCATCCGGCGGGCCGCTCGCGCGGGCCCTCAGGCGGGGGCCGGGCTCGTAATTCGGTGAGGGCGGTCAACACCGCACGGATCGCCGGGAGCGCACATCCCTTGTCCTCTAACAGCGGCGGGGACGCGAGGCCAGCACCGGCCGCGCGTGGGACCTTTTGATAGCTCGACCGTTGATTCCTCGCTCCGTCCCGGCGCTCCGGCGCCGGCGTGGACGACCAACAAGCAGAGGATACGCCATGAAATACGCCTTGCTCGGCCTCGGCCTCGCTCTCGCCACCGTCACCTTCGCGGATTCGGTCCAGGCCCAGGGCCTGCCCGGCGGCGTCCGTCGCGGGGCCGCCGAAGGCGACCGGGTCGCAGGCCCCATCGGCGGCATCGTCGGGGGCGCGGTCGGCGGAGCCGTCGGCACCGTCAACGGGGCGCTCGGCATCGATCCGGGCCGTCGCGCCTACCGCACGCGGATGAAGTCGCGCCAGCATCACCACGATCGCCGCCGCCACCGCTGAGCGGCCGCACGCGCCGGCCGGTCGGTCACGCCGGCCGGCGCGTGCGCTCCTGGCTCAGGAGGTAGAGGCCCGAGGCCACCACGATGGCGCCGCCGATCAGCGTCCAGCGGTGGGGCACGTCGCCGAACAGGAGGTAGCCGAGCAGGACCGACCACAGCAGCTGCGTGTAGAGGAACGGGGCCAGCACGTTGGCCGGGGCGCGGGCGTGGGCCAGCACCAGGAGCCAGTGCCCGAGGGTGCCGAACAGCCCGACCCCGACGAGCAGCAGCCACAGACCGGGCGAGGCCGGATCGCTCCAGATCCAGGGCAGCAGCGGCGCCATCACCGCGAGGCCCGCCAGCCCCGAATAGAACATCGTCGTGGCGGTGGAATCGATGGCCGCGAGCTTGCGCGTGGCGATGAGATAGAACGCGTAGCAGAGCATGTTGCCGAGGCTGAGCAGCACCGCCGGCTGGAACGCACCCACGCCCGGCCGCACGATCACCAGCACGCCCACGAAGCCCACCGCGATGGCCGCCAGCCGGCGCGGCGACGACCATTCCCCTAGGAGCGGCCCCGCCAGGAGCGCGACGGCGAGCGGCGCGGCGAACTGGATCGACAGGGTCTCCGCCAGTTGCAGGTGGCGCAGGGCGAAGAAGTTGAGGGCGGTGGAACCGAACAGCAGCAGCGAGCGCACCACCTGCAGCCACAGCCGCCGGGTCCGCACCACGCCCGGCGTGGTCACGGGATTGATGAAGGCCGAGACCATCACGACGCTGACGCCGTAGCGCATGAAGGTGGTGAACAGCGGATCGACGCCGGCCAGCGCCAGGGTCTTGGCCGAGGCGTCGAGGCAGGCGAAGAACGCCACCGTCCCGCACATCAGCACGATGCCGGCGAGCCTGCGACGGCGGACCTCGCCGGGCCCGGGGTGTTCGGAGACTCCTGGCATGGCGATGCGCTGTCCTCCCGGCTCGAACCCGACCAGGCGGGTCTACGCCGAGCCGGGACCGGCAACCACCCGCGACGGTGGCAGGGCGGCGTCGCGGCGGGGGTCTGAGGCGCTTGTCTGCCGGATCGATTCGGCGTGGCCCGTCCCCTCCCCTCTGCGGATAGGGGTTGGGTGGGTGCCCCTGCGTCGCGGCAAGAAGCCCGCTGTCCGCCCCCTCAGGCCGAGGGACCGTCGTCCTCGTCGAGGTCGCCTTCGAGTTCGGCCTCGTGGCCCTCGACGCCCGTCACCTCGGCGAGATTGCCGGCGGCACGGCGCAGGAGCTTGCGCAGGCGGCGGCGTTCCTTGCCCTCGAAGCCGTCGAGGAGTTCGGCTTCGACGTCGTCCCAGATCCGCTCGATCGCCTCGGCCTTGGCCAGCCCCGCCTCGGTGAGGCGCACCCGGACGACGCGGCCGTCGCCGGCCTCGGCCCGGCGCTCGACGAAGCCCAGCGCCGCCAGCCGCGAGATCGTCTTGGAGGCGGTGGGCGGGCGCACCCGCAGGGTCGCGGCGAGGTCGCCCATGGTCATGGTCCCGGCCATGGCCAGGGCCTGCACCACCTGCTCCTGACCGGCGAACAGGTCGAGGGCGGCGAGCCTGTCGCCGATGCGGGACCGGTGCAGCCGCGCCGCCTGCACGAGGGCCCAGCCGACGCTCTTCGAACCGGGAGGGCGCAGGCGCTTGCCCGGCCGGATCATCGGCGCCACCTCGGTCTCGACCGTTCCGGCCGCCGGCCTCTCCTCCGCCGTCGACATCCCGCGTCTCCCATCGGGACCAGGCCTCCGCCGCGGCGTGGGGCACGGCCGAGATGGCCGGGTGGGTCCGTCAGGTCCCGCATGTGCCGCCGGCCCGTGAAGGTGAGATGACACGGGGGCGACGCGGACGCCGCCATCCCGCCCCGAATCGCGCCGGCGCGCTGAAAAGCGACCGTGCATGGCGCCGGCTCACCATCCGGAGCGGACGCCGGGCCGAAGGCGACCGGCCCGCGAGGTCCGCCGCAGGACGGCACGGTGGTCATGGCGTGCCCTCCCCTGCCGCCGGCCCGTCGTTGTCCGGAACGCCGGCACCGGCTCACAGCATGCCGGGCAGGATGCGGTCCGGCGGACGGTGGCCGTCCATGAAGGTCTTGATGTTGATGATGACCTTCTCGCCCATGTCGGAGCGGCCCTCGTGGGTGGCCGAGCCCATGTGCGGCAGGAGCACCACCTTGCCCGAGCGGGCGAGCTTGACGAGGCGCGGGCTCACCGCCGGCTCCTGCTCGAACACGTCGAGGCCCGCCGCCGAGACGTCGCCGGATTCGATGAGGCGCGCCAGCGCGTTCTCGTCGATGATCTCGCCGCGGGCGGTGTTGACGACGATGGCCTCGGGCTTGAGCAGCTTGAGGCGCCGGGCCGAGAGCAGGTGGTAGGTGGCCGGCGTGTGCGGGCAGTTCACCGAGACGATGTCGACCCGCGCCAGCATCTGGTCGAGGGATTCCCAATAGGTCGCCTCGAGGTCGCGCTCGATCGCGGCGGGCACCCGGCGGCGGTTGTGGTAATGGATCGAGAGGCCGAACGCCTTGGCGCGGCGGGCCAGCGCCTGGCCGATCCGGCCCATGCCGACGATCCCCAGGCGTTTACCCGTGATGCGGCGGCCGAGCATCCAGGTCGGCGACCAGCCGGCGTCCCAGGCGTCGTCGGGGATGATGCGCGCCCCCTCCGTCACCCGGCGCGCCACCGCCAGGATCAGCGCCATGGTCATGTCGGCGGTGTCCTCCGTCAGCACCCCGGGGGTGTTGGTGACGGTGATGCCGCGCTCCAGCGCCACGGCCACGTCGATGTGGTCGACGCCGTTGCCGAAGTTGGCGATGAGCCGCAGGTTCGGGCCGGCCTGGGCCAGGAGCGCGGTGTCGATCTCGTCGGTGACGGTGGGCACGAGCACGTCGGCCTCGCGCATGGCGGCGACGAGGGCATCCTGGTCCAGCGGCGTATCGTCGGGGTTGAAGCGGCAGTCGAACAGCTCGCGCATGCGCGCTTCAACGGCTTCCGGCAGTCGCCGCGTGACCACCACGAGCGGCTTGCGCTTCAACGACGGCATGCTTCCTCCCCGCGGACCCGGCCCACCGGCGCCCCGGCCTGTCCGGGCGCGGATGACGGGGCCCCTTACGTTCTGTTAACCACGCGACCGGCAGAAGATCACCACGGACGTCGCGCATCCTCGCGCACAAACCGAGGCCGTCGCGGGCCGCCCTCTCTACCAGAGAGGGGCTCGAACACAATGCGCGGGGCGGTCCCGTGTCCGGCGTCGGCCGGAGACCGCGGGACCACGGCACAGGAGACGAACGATGCGCGCCCTCGCTGTTGTTGTCGCCGCCCTCCTCGGCGCCGCGGCCGCCTCCGGCCCGAAGGGCGCCGCCGCGCAGGGGCAGCCGGACGTGGCCCTGGGGCCGGTGACCAAGCTGCCGCTGCCGCGCTACGCCAGCCTCAAGACCGACCGCGTCAACCTGCGCGAAGGCCCCTCCAAGGACCACCGCACCCTGTGGGTGTTCCAGCGGGCCGGGCTGCCCATCGAGATCGTGGCCGAGTTCGAGACCTGGCGGCGCATCCGCGATTCCGAGGGCACCGAGGGCTGGGTGCTGCACTCGCTGCTCTCGGGCCGGCGGACCTCCATCGTCACCGCCGGCCGCAGCGGCGACAAGGCCGCGGCGATCCCGCTGTTCGCCAAGGCCGACGAAACCTCCGGCGAGGAGGCCCGGCTCCAGGCCGGCGTCATCGGCAGCGTCAAATCCTGCACCGGCAGCTGGTGCCGCGTGATCGTCGCCCTCCCCCAGAAGGGCGGCGACGTCTCCGGCTACATCCGCCAGGACCGGCTGTGGGGCGTGTACCCGAACGAACGGGTGGAGTGATACGGTTTCCGCTCGAATCGAGTGGGAGCCGTCTCACCGAGCCCGCGCGGCGCCTGAGCGAAGCCCATTTCCGCATCACGAAGTGATCACCCGGAAATGATATGAGGCCGGCCGGTGATCGCCCGCCTGTCCCGCTCACGAAAAAGGCCCGGCGAAACCGGGCCCTTTTCGTATCTCATTGGGACGAGGTCGCTCAGGCCCGGCGGGCGGCGACCCGGCGGCGCAGGCGCACGATCACCTCGACGCCGGCGATCTCCATGCCCTCGGGGGCCTCGGGCAGGGAATCGACGGTGATGCCGCAATCGGGCATGTCGAGGACCTGACCCTCCTCCTCGAGGAAGAAGTGGTGGTGCTCGCTCGGGTTGGTGTCGAAATAGGCCTTCGAGCCGTCGAGCGCGAGCTGGCGCAGCAGGCCGGCCTCGGTGAACTGGTGGAGGGTGTTGTAGACCGTGGCCAGCGACACCGGCACCTTGGCGCGCATCGCCTCGTCGTAGAGCATTTCCGCCGTCAGGTGGCGGTCGCCACGCCCGAACAGCAGCCAACCCAGGGAGAGGCGCTGGCGCGTCGGGCGCAGTCCGGCCCGGCGCAACCGGTCGCGCAGGTCCGACAGCGGGCAGCCGCGCCGACCGAGCGCACCGGCCGCCTCACCGGCGGGACCGGTGCCCCGCGCGTTCAGCGCGGCCTGGAGTGACGTCAGATTCGACATGACGGTTACGGAACGCTCGCGGAATGCATCGGAACTCTGATGGGAGGGTTATATGAGAGGCACCGCCGACCCGCAACCCGAAGCCGCCGCGTCGCCGCCGGCCCGCTTTGAAGGCGCCGGGGGCCTGTGCTAACGAGGCCGCGCTGTCGCAGGGGACGGCATGGACGCGGGGCGGCCCGGACCACGGGCCCGTCGCGTCAGCATCACGAGCCGAGGACCGATCCGCTTTCATGTCTTCCGATCACGATCAGACTCCTCCCCGGACTCCTCCCGAGACCCCGACCACGGCCGTATCGGCGCGGGCGTCCAGCTACAGCCACGAGGAGTTGCTGGCCTGCGGGCGCGGCGAGCTGTTCGGCGCGGGCAACGCCCAGCTGCCGCTGCCGCCGATGCTGATGTTCGACCGCATCGTCTCGATCGGGTCCGAGGGCGGCGCCCACGGCAAGGGTCATGTCCTGGCCGAGTTCGACGTCAGGCCCGACCTCTGGTTCTTCGGCTGCCATTTCAAGAACGACCCGGTGATGCCCGGCTGCCTCGGCCTCGACGCCCTGTGGCAGCTCGTGGGCTTCCACCTCGGCTGGCTCGGCGCCCCCGGACGCGGCCGGGCGCTCGGCGTCGGCGAGGTGAAGTTCACCGACCAGGTCCTGCCGAGCGTGAAACAGGTGGTCTACGGCATCGACATCAAGCGCGTGCGCCAGGGCAAGCTCGTGCTCGGCATCGCCGACGGTTGGCTCGAGGCCGACGGGCGGCGCATCTACGAGGCCAAGGACCTGCGCGTGGCCCTGTTCCAGGCGCAGGCCTGAAGCGACATCGACGAGCCCCGATGAACGGGGCCGGTTGAGATCGGGCCCGGCCCGCCTTACCTGACTGTCTCTCGATTGATCGTCCATGGGGAGCGCCTTCGCTCAGGCACCCCGGCGGAGAAGAACCTGCCCATGCGCCGCGTCGTGATCACCGGGATGGGCATCGTCTCGTCCATCGGCAACACCACCGAGGAAGTCCTCGCCTCCCTGCGCGAGGCCAAGTCCGGCATCGGCGCTTCGGCGTCCTATGCCGAACTCGGGTTCCGCAGCCAGGTGGAAGGCCGGCCCAGCCTCGATCCGGAGACCCTCGTCGACCGGCGCGCCATGCGCTTCCACGGCGGCGGCACCGCCTGGAACCACGTCGCCATGGACCAGGCCATCGCCGATTCCGGCCTGGAGGCGGGCGAGATCTCGAACCCGCGCACCGGCATCATCATGGGGTCGGGCGGCCCCTCCACCAAGGCGATCGTGGAATCGGCCGCCATCGCCCGCGAAAAGGGCCCCAAGCGCGTCGGGCCGTTCGCGGTGCCCAAGGCGATGTCGTCCACCGCCTCGGCGACGCTCGCGACCTGGTTCAAGATCAAGGGCGTGAACTATTCGATCGCCTCGGCCTGCGCGACGTCCAACCACTGCATCGGCAACGCCGCCGAGATCATCCAGGCCGGGCGCCAGGACATCATCTTCGCGGGCGGTTGCGAGGACCTCGACTGGACCCTCTCGGTGCTGTTCGACGCCATGGGCGCCATGTCCTCGAAGTACAACGACACCCCGGCGCGGGCCTCGCGCGCCTACGACGCCAACCGCGACGGCTTCGTCATCGCCGGCGGCGCCGGCGTGCTGGTGCTCGAGGAACTGGAGCACGCGCGGGCTCGCGGCGCCAAGATCTACGGCGAGGTCGCGGGCTACGGCGCCACCTCCGACGGCCACGACATGGTCGCCCCCTCCGGCGAGGGCGCGGTGCGCTGCATGCAGCAGGCGATCGAGGGACTGAAGGGCGCGCGGATCGACTACATCAACCCGCACGCCACGGCGACGCCCGTGGGCGACGAGAAGGAGATCGAGGCGATCCGGGAGGTGTTCGGACGAGGCGAGGACTGCCCGCCGATCTCGGCGACCAAGTCCCTCACCGGCCATTCGCTCGGCGCCACCGGCGTGCAGGAGGCGATCTATTCGCTCCTGATGATGAAGCACGGCTTCATCTGCGAGAGCGCGCATATCGACGAGATCGACCCGGCCTTCGCCGACATGCCGATCCTGCGCCAGCGCCGCGACGGCGTCGCGCTCGGCCACGTGCTCTCGAACTCGTTCGGGTTCGGCGGCACCAACGCGACCCTGGTGCTCAAGCACCTGGACGCCTGATAGGGGTCCCGCTCGCATCGAGCGGCAACCAAGTACGGACCCCGCGCGGCACCCCCGGGAAGCCCATCGCCGCATCACTGCCGGATCGACGGGATCAGGTCGGAGACCGGCGGTCCGCGACGTTGCTGGCCGCATGGATGTACCCGGACGCCGGACGGCGGGCTCCTCAACGGCCTTTCGGCCGGAGCGAAGAAGCGCGAAATTTTCCGCTTCGAGAGAATATCTTTATCGTTTCTGTGCCGATCGGCACGCAAAACGAAAAGATCATTTTTTATCGCATCCCTTTGAGACGGTCGCACGTTATTGCGGCAGACCCGCTTACGATACGACGACGGTCGGGCGGGACATCACAACGGGAGTTTCGATCCATGACCATCAAGACCTTGCTGGCCGCCTCCGTCATCGCCCTCAGCCTGCCCATGGCCGCCCAGGCCCAGGGTCTGGTGCGCGGCGCCGAGCGCGGCGCCCAAGAGGGTGCGGATGCCGCCGGACCGGTGGGTGCCATCGTCGGCGGTGCCGTCGGCGCGGCCACCGGCACCGTCGGCGGCATCCTCGGCGTGGACGACCGTCCCCGCTTCCGCCAGTACGTGACCCGCGAGAAGCGCCGTTCGTTCGACTACAACGGTGACGTCCGTGTCGGCACCGTGCTGCCGAACTCCGGCGTGACCTATTACGAGGTCCCGGCCGAGTACAACGCCCGCGGCGCCCGCTACACCGTCATCAACGACCGTCCGGTCCTCGTGGACCGCTCGTCGCGGATCGTCGAAGTCATCGACTAATCGATCGACCCTTTTCGGTTGGATTGAACGGAAAGCCCCCGGCGATCGCTCGCCGGGGGCTTTCTCATGCCCGGCCGACGGCGGAGGTCGGGATCGCGAACCGCAGGCGATGAGGTCCCACGAGTGGACTTGCGACGACTTGGGACTGGCGACGACCTGAGACTTGCAACGACTTGCCATGGATCGCTGTTGAGGGTGACGGAGCGAGGAAAGACCGACACCATGCAGAACGAGATCGACGACCGCGGCCCCTCGGAGTCCGCCTCCAAGGAGGGCGCCCTGCCCGAGCCGGTGCGCGATCATCTCGGGCAGCAGCTGCGTAGCGTCTTCACCACCGGCGACGGCGTGCCGGACTATCTCGGGGACCCTGTGGTGCCGGAAGAGTTCGAGCCGCAGATCAAGCGGCTGGAAGTCCGCCTCAAGACCCACGAAGAGGGCACCGAGGCGGTGGCCCAGGCCCTCGATCAGATCCTCGGCGACCTCGGCGGCACCGGAACGGGCGGGTCGACGTCGCGAACCTGACAGCCCTGAGCCTGTCGGACGTTGGAGCGCTCAGACCTTGGGGGCGTTCAGACCTTGGGGCGCGTCGCCAGGATGTCGCGGATCTCGCCCAGGATCTTCACGTCGGCCGGCACTTCGGCGACCGCCTCCGGCTTGGCCTCCTCCTGCGACTGAAGCTTGTTCATGGCGCGGATGACGAGGAACAGCACGAAGGCGACGATCATGAAGTTGATCGCCACGGTGATGAACTGGCCGTAGCCGATCACCGCGCCCTGCTTCTTGGCATCGGCATAAGCGGCGCCCTTCTGCACGCTCGACGACAGGGCGATATAGTAGTTCGAGAAGTCGAGACCGCCGGTGATCGCACCGATCATCGGCATGAAGACGTCCTGCACCGCCGATGTGACGATGGCGCCGAAGGCCGCGCCGATGATCACGCCGACGGCAAGGTCGACGACGTTGCCGCGCAGTGCGAACTTCTTGAATTCCTCGAGCATGATTGCCGCCCCGTCCCCGTTCGTGTTCCCGAGCACTAGCCAAGCCATGCTCACCGGGCAAGGTGCCGACCGGCGCCAGGCGTCAGGGCGGCGGCAAAGCCTGTGGGGCGTCGGCGGGCGCGGGCGGCGTTTACGTTGCGGCGGCGGTCGGCGTCTCGCGACGGGCCTCCGCCTTGGCCCGGCGGCGGTACTGGGCCGCGCCGATGGGGATGCCGACGAGATAGGCGACCGCGAGCACGACCATCGCCTCGAACGGGAAGCTGATGAACAACCCGAACCCGGCCGCCACCACCAGGAAGATCGGCAGCACCCAATCGCGCGGCACCCGCTTGCCCATGGTCTTGCCCGAGAAGGTCGGCACCGTGGAGACGACGAGCAGCGCGATGACGAGGACGTAGCCGAGCACGATGGGGGCCGCCCACCGCTCCATGGTGAGCCCGAGGAAGTGCAGGTAGAGCGGCAGCATCGCCGTGAGAGCGCCGGCCGGGGCCGGCACGCCGACGAAGTAGTCCTTCTTCCATTCCGGCCGGGTCGGGTCGTCGAGCATCGCATTGAAGCGGGCGAGCCGGAGGGCCATGGCGATGGCGAAGATCAGCGCCACGATCCAGCCGACCGAGCGCAGGTGGAACAGCGCGAAGCCGTAGAGGATCAAGGCCGGGGCGCAGCCGAAGTTGACGAAGTCGGCGAGCGAATCGAGCTCGGCCCCGAACCGCGAGGTACCCTTGAGCATCCGCGCCACGCGCCCGTCGATGCCGTCGAGGAAGGCGGCAGCCACGATGGCGATGACGGCGGGCTCGAACTTGCCCTCGAAGGCCAGCCGGATCGCGGTCAACCCGAGGCAGAGCGCCATCAGGGTGATCATGTTGGGCGCGATCATCCGGAACGGCACCGGCTTGAACCGGCGGGGTTTCGGCTCGTCGGCGTCGGGCGCGAAGGGCGGGAACAGGTCGTCCATGGCGGGCTCCCTCTCAGATCCGGCGGAAGGCGCGCTCGGGGCCGCCGCTCAGGTCGGCCAGCACCGTCTCGCCGGCCACCGCCTTCTGGCCGAGGCCGACCAGCACCCGGGTGCCGAGCGGCAGGTAGACGTCGACGCGCGAACCGAACCGGATCAGCCCGAAGCGCTCGCCGACCTGCAGGGTCTCGCCGGCCTGGACGAAGCCGACGATGCGCCGGGCGACGAGGCCGGCGATCTGGACGACGCCGATCCGCAGCGGCGTGCCGCGGTGGGTGGTCTCCATCACGAGGCCGTTGCGCTCGTTGTCGTCGCTGGCCTTGTCGAGCTCGGCATTGAGGAAGAGGCCGGGGGTGTAGTGGATCTGCCCGATCCGGCCCGTCATCGGCACCCGGTTCACGTGGCAGTCGAACACGTTCATGAACACCGAGATGCGGGTCATCTCCACCTGCGGCAGGTCGAGCTCCGGGGGCGGCAGCACCGTGGCGATGAGGTTCACCCGCCCGTCTGCCGGCGACACCACGAGGCCGTCGCCGATGGGGGTGATCCGCTCGGGGTCGCGGAAGAAGTAGCAGACCCACAGGGTGAGGATCAGGAAGATCCAGCCCAGGCTCTGCGCGAAGTACCCGCCGATCACGGTGAGCACGATGCCGATCAGGATGAAGGGATACCCCTCCTTGTGGATCGGCACGAGCGTCTTGCGGATCGTCTCGAGGAGGTCGGTCATGGGGCTGTTTCGGTTGTCCGTGTCTGGCGACGGCCCCGCGGCCGCCCCGTGTGCATGGCGCCCCTCTTAAGGCAACGGGCGCGCTCCGTCATACGGTTTCGGGCAGGCATACGGTTTCGGGCAGGCGCCGGACGGCCGTTGGCAAGCGTCGGATCAACGCAGGCGCCCGCCTGCATCCCCGGCGGGGACGATTGACAAGACTGTATCACTTAGTGATACAGTCTACCAAGGGCGATCCGGTGATCAGAAGCCTCAGGGACACGTGGTCGGAGGCGATTTTTCGGGGGCGATGCCCCAGGGGATTTCCGACCGACCTCTTCAAGGTCGCGAGGCGAAAGCTTCAGGCGATCGACGCGGCCGACGTCATCGGCGACCTGCGTTATCCGCCCGGCAACCGTCTGGAATCCCTGAAAGCCGATCGTGTCGGCCAATGGAGCATCAGGATCGACGATCAGTGGCGCGTCTGCTTTCGAGGGGTGCCAACCGGCCCGGAGGATGTCGAGATCGTCGACTATCATTGATCGACCGCCCGGAAGACTGGAGGCTCCGACATGACCCGAGATGTGGTGGAGATCGTCGCCACCCTGCCGCCGATGCATCCCGGCGAGATGCTGCGGGAGGAATACATGGTTCCGCTCGGTCTCAGCGCCGGGACCGTCGCACGGGCCTGTGGCGTCCCGCGCACCCGCATCGAGCGGATCGCGCGGGAGGAGATCGGCGTCAGCGCCGATACGGCGTTGCGCCTCGGTCGCTACCTCGGCACCAGCGCGCAGTTCTGGATCAACCTTCAGGGACGCTACGACCTCCTCAGGGCGCAGGAGTCGGCAGGGTCCGACGTCGAACGGATCGAGCCTCTGAACCGCGACGCCGCCTGACCGGCCCGGATCCTCACTCGGCCGGCTCGGCCACCCGTGCCGCACCCGCCCGCGCGTCCGACGCCTTGTCCTCCTCGGCCCGTTTGAGAATTTCGCGGGCCTCGTCGGCCTCGCGCTGGCGATTCCACATCGCGGCATAGACGCCGCCCTCGTCGAGGAGCACGTCGTGGCTGCCGCGCTCGACGATGACGCCCTTGTCCAGCACCAGAATCTCGTCCGCGTTCACCACCGTCGAGAGGCGGTGGGCGATGACCAGCGTGGTGCGGCCCTTGGAGATCGTGTCCAGCGCGTCCTGGATCTCGCGCTCGGTGAAGCTGTCCAGCGCCGAGGTCGCCTCGTCGAGGACGAGGATCGGCGGGCCCTTCAGGATGGTGCGGGCGATGGCCACCCGCTGCTTTTCGCCGCCCGAGAGCTTGAGGCCGCGCTCGCCCACCGGGGTGTCGTAGCCCTCCGGCAGGCTCGACACGAAGCGGTCGATCTGGGCGAGGCCGGCGGCGGCGCGCACCGCCGCGTCGCTGGCGTCCCATTGGCCGTAGCGGATGTTGTAGCCGATGGTGTCGTTGAACAGCACCGTGTCCTGCGGCACCATGCCGATGACGGCGCGCAGGGAGGCCTGCTGCACGTCCGCGATGTCCTGGCCGTCGATGGTGATCCGGCCCCCTTGCGGCTCGTAGAACCGGAACAGCAGGCGCGAGAGGGTCGACTTGCCCGCCCCCGAGGGGCCGACGATGGCCACCGTGCGCCCGGCCGGCACCGTGAAGCTGACCCCGCGCAGGATCGGCCGGTCCGCATGATAGGCGAAATGCACGTCCTCGAACCGCACCACGCCGGGGCCGGCCTTGAGCGCGGGCGCATTCGGCCGGTCGGCGATCTCGGGGTTGCGGTGCAGGATCTGGAACATGTCGTCGATGTCGATCAGCGCCTGTTTGATCTCGCGGTAGATCATGCCCATGAAGTTGAGCGGCATCGAGAGCTGGATCAGCATGGTGTTGACCAGCACGAAGCCGCCCAGCGTCGTGCGCCCGGCCATGATGTCGCGGGCAGCCAACCACATCACGATCGTCATGCCGATGGTGAAGATCAGCGCCTGGCCGGCGTTGAGGATGGCCAGCGAGACGTAGGTCTGGGTCGAGGCCTTTTCGTACTTCGCCATCGAGCCGTCGTAGCGCTCCGCCTCGCGCCGTTCCGCGCCGAAGTACTTCACGGTCTCGAAGTTGAGCAGCGAATCCACGGCCTTGGTGTTGGCGTCGGTGTCGGAACTGTTCATCCGGCGGCGGATCTCGATGCGCCACTGCGTCGCCTTCCAGGTGAAGCCGAGGTAGGCCGCCACCATCACGAACACGACGGCCGAATAGGTCCAGTCGAACTCGTAGGCGAGGACGCCGATGACGAGGGCGAACTCGACGACGGTCGGCACCAGCGTCAGCACCATCAGGCGCGACAGCTCCTCGATGCCGCCGCGCCCGCGCTCGAGCACGCGCGTCAGCCCGCCGGTCTTGCGCTCGAGGTGGAAGCGCAGGGAGAGGCGGTGCATGTGCTCGAAGGTCTGGAGTGCCAGGCGCCGCACCGCGTTCATGGCGACCTTGGCGAACAGCCCGTCGCGCACCTGCGTCAGCCCGGCCATCAGCACCCGCGACAGGCCGTAGAGGCCGATCATCACCATCGGCAGCGCGAAGATCCCGGTGGGGACCTCGGCCGGCGGCGTGCCGTCCTTGGCGCCGGCGATCGCCACCAGCGCGTCGGTGGCCCATTTGAAGGTGAAGGGCGTCACCATCGTCACGACCTTGGCGACCATCAGCAGGCCGAAGGCGAGGAAGACGCGGCGCTGGAGGTCGGGCCGGCCGTGCGGCCAGAGATAGGGCCAGAGCCGGCGGTAGGTGGCGACGAGGCCGGGGCGCGCGGACGGCGCGGCTCCGGTCGCCGCGGTCGCGGTATCGGGCTTCATGGGGAACGGGTTTTCCAGGAACGGTGAGGAGACCCGCTGCATATAGGCCGCGTGCGAGGCCGCGACAGGCGCCCGCGCGCAACCCCGCCCGGCGCCGTGGGGGGCTCATGGCTCATCCGGCGAGGTCGTCGAAGCCCCCGCCGCCCCTCACCCCCGCCGCTCCTCCGTCCGGACGGCCGCCGCGCCGTCGGTGGGCAGGACGAAGATCTGGCCGGGGTAGATCAGGTCGGGGTTGCGGATCTGGCTCTGGTTGGCGTCGAAGATCACCGTGTAGCGGGTGCCCTTGCCGTAGACCTTGCGGCTGATCTGCCAGAGGTTGTCGCCCCGCGCGATCCTGGCGGTTCCGATCTCGGGGATGAAGACGGTGCGCTCGGGAGCGCCCGGCCGCGCCGTCGGTCCGGGGGCAGGTATCTGGAGAGCGGGTGCCTGGAGGGCCGGACTCTCGGCGCCCGGCTTCTCGGGCGCGGGCATGCGGGAAGGCGCCGTCACGGCGGGAGCCGGCGCGAGGTCGCTGCGCGCCATCGCGCCCGGTCGCTCCGGCGCACCGGGGGCGGGCGTCTCGGCGCGCGGCGGTTCGGCGGGCCGGAACGGCGGCTGCGCGCCCTCCGGGGGCCGGCGCTCGGCGAGCTTGGAATCCGCGAGCTTGGGATGGTTGACCTTGGGATCGGCGACCTTGGGCTCCACCGATTGGGCGGCGGCTCGCCTGGCGTCGGCACCGCCGGCAGCGGGCGCCGCAGCCTCCGGCAGGGCCGGCACGACGGCGACGGTGTCCCGCTCATGGGCCGGGCCTCCACCGCCCATGGGCCTGGACGCCGCCTTGGGAGGCGCAGCCGCCGGTACCGCGAAGGCCACCTCCGAGCGCGCCTTGACCTTGCCGGAGACCGAGTCGACCTCGTCGATCCGCACCCGGTAGGCGCCCGGCAAGACGCCCCGGCCGATCGCGAAGGCGAGACGGCCGTCGGCGCCGGCGCTGCCCGGCGCCACGAGGGTGTCGTTGAGGTAGAGCCGCACGGTGGCGCCGGGCGAGGCCTGCCCGGTCACGTAGAGCCGGCCGCCCTCCTCCGCGTCGACGCTGACGACCTTGACGGGGGCCGCGGCCGGCCGGGGCGCTTCGGGGGTGGACGCCGCCGCCTTCGGGGCCGAGCCGGCCTCCGGACCGGGCGCTCCCTTAGCCGCGGCGGATTTCGCATCGGCGGACTTCGCATCGGCGGACGTCGCTTCGGCGGACTTCGGCGACTTGGCCGGGGATCGACCCGCCTCCTCCGCTACGGGGGCCGGGGCGGCGGGCGCCGGATCGGGCTGCGACAGCACCACCGTCGGCCGGTCCGGCGCGCTCAGGGCGATCAACGGCTTGGCATCGCGGTTGCCTGACACGACGACGGCGACGCTCTCGCGCGAGCGCCGGACCTGCCCGTCGGCGCCGGTGATGCGCAGGGTGATCTCACTGTTTCCGGACGGCAGCGCAGGCGGGACGATGGCGAACTGGCCGGAGGGATCGATGAGCGCACGGGCAATCGGCTCGCCGTCGCGCATCAGCTCGACGGTGGTGTTGGGCGCACCGCGCCCCGCGATCACGGAGTCGCCGTTCGGCTCCACCCGGATGATGTCGAAGGTCGGCGCCCCCGCTTCGGCGGCCGGCAGGGTCTGCGGCTGTGCCGGGATCTGCTCTCCGGCGGGCCGGGGCTTTCCCGGCTGGTCCTTGCCCGCCTCCCCTGAGCGTTGCGGGGCCGGCGACACACCGGACGCCACATCCCCGGGCTTGACGTCCCCAGGCTTGATAGCTCCGGACTTGCCATCGTCGGGGCCGGGCACGGCCGTATCGGGCAGGCGGGCGACGGCCGGTTCGCCCCCGGTCATGCTCTTCCAGACCTGTCCCGATCCGAACAGGGCCAGCACGAGGGCGAATCCGGCGACCAGGCCTCCACCGGCGAGGACGAGGCTCCGCCGCAACTCCGCCGTCATGGCGCTTCACTCCAAACGCGTTCGGAAACCCGGCGGACAGGCCGACGAATCTCGCTCGGCGGCTGTCGACAAACCACCGATGGACGGCGACATAATAGCGAACATGACTGGAACACCAAACCTTTCGGCGGCCGCGAGCCGCCCGGCGCCCCTCCCCTCGGTAGTCTGGCCCCTGGACGGGCGCCCCGCCGGCCTCGGCGGGGGACCGCCGGACCGCCGGGCCGGAGCATGCGCATGACGCCGGTCGAACCGGCTCCGGTGCGGACGGTCTGCGTCTATTGCGGCTCGGGCTTCGGGGGAGACCCCGCCTTCACGCGAGCCGCCGAAGGCCTCGGCCGCGCCCTGGCGCAGGCCGGCATCGGCCTCGTCTACGGCGGCGGCAACGTCGGCCTGATGGGCACGGTGGCGCGCGCGGTGCTGGCGCACGGCGGCCACGTCACCGGCATCATCCCGGACTTCCTGAAGTCGCGCGAGCGCATGCTCGACGAGATCCAGGAGACCATCGTCGTGTCCGACATGCACACCCGCAAGCGCCTGATGTTCGAGCGCTCGGACGCCTTCGTCGCCTTGCCCGGCGGGATCGGCACCCTCGAGGAACTCGTCGAGCAGATGACCTGGGCCCAGCTCGGCCGCCACGAGAAGCCCATCGTCCTGGTCTCGGTGGCCGACTTCTGGCGGCCGCTCCTCGTCCTCCTCGACCACATGCGCGAGCAGGGCTTCATCCGCGAGGGCCTCGACCTCAACTACCTCGTGGCCGAGGATGCCGAGGCGGCGGTGGCGATGCTGCGCGAGGCGCGGCCCGCGATCTCGCCGGAGGCCGAGACGGCGATCGCCCGGCGGTTCTGATCGGGCGGGCCGCTATCGCTGCGGCGGCAGCGGCCGGGGCAGCATCCGCAGGTCGACCGGCTGGGTCGGATCGATCTCCGCCATCAACGCGGGCTTCAGGTCGTAGCGGTCGGCGATGGATTCCAACGCGAGGACCGCGTCCTGGTTGATGCCCCACCGCGTCGCCGTGGCCACGAAAGCGCGCGTGGTCATGAGCGTCACGGGGAAATCGACATCGAGGAACAGGGTCGCGACCTTGCGGTCCTCGTAGAGGACCACCGCCGAGGCAGCTTCTTCGGGATGCCAGTGGCCGACGAACTCGCGCAAGGCCTGCTCGCCCGAGTCGCGCAACGCGCTCTTGAGCAGGGCCTCGTCCTGTGGCGTCCGGCTCCGGGCGCGCAGCGAAGCCACGCCGATGCCGACCACTTTCTCGACGCGAAGGGCGGCGTCTCCCAGACCGGCGATCCAGGCGGCGATGTCGGCCGCGAACGGTCTGGTCAAATCGCCGACCACCTCGTCCTCGACCCGGTCCACCAGCACGATGCGCCGGTTGAGACCGCGCACGGTGTCGAGGATGCCGGCAGCCGCCAGCCGGATCAGTGGCCCCGCATCGGCGACGATGATCGGTTGGCGATCGGACGGGGCGATCATGTCACCGGCGTCCAAGTCGTGGCGCCGTCCTTGTTGTCCTTGATCGCGACGCCGAGGCCGAGGAGGAGATCGCGCAGCCGGTCCGATTCCGCCCAGTCCCTGGCCGCCCGTGCCGCTTTGCGTTCCGCGATCAGCCCCTCGACCCGCTCGACGTCGATGCCCGCCGCGAGGATGGCGCCGGCCTCGCGCTGCGAGCGCGTCGCGGCCAGAAGGCCGAACAGGCCGGCCCCCGCCTTGAGGGCGGCCGGGTCGGTGAGGCGGTGGAGTTCGGCGAGCGCCGCGGCCGTGTTGAGGTCGTCCAGCAGTGGCTCGAGCACGGCCGCCGGCACGTCCGGCGCAGGCGCGGCGTCGCCCACGACGCCGTACCAGCGGTCCAGCATCCGGCCCGCCTCCTCCAGCCCGCGCAAGGTCCAGTCGATCGGCTGGCGGTAGTGGGTCTTGAGCATGGCCAGGCGCACGACTTCGCCGGGCCAGTCGTTCAGCACGGCGCGCAGGGTGACGAAGTTGCCGAGCGATTTCGACATCTTCTCCCCCTCGACCTGGAGGAAGCCGTTGTGGAGCCAGACGTTGGCCATCACGTCGGTGGAAAAGCAGCAGCGGGACTGGGCGACCTCGTTCTCGTGGTGGGGAAAGATCAGGTCGATGCCGCCGGCGTGGATGTCGAAGGTCTCGCCGAGGTGCTTCCACGACATCGCCGAGCACTCGATGTGCCAGCCCGGCCGGCCCGGCACCGCGATGCCGCAGGGGGAGGGCCAGGACGGCTCGCCCGGTTTGGCCGGCTTCCACAGCACGAAGTCGAGGGTGGAGCGCTTGTAGGCGGCGACCTCGACGCGGGCCCCCGCCTCCATCTCGTCCAGGGGCCGCCGGGAGAGCGCGCCGTAGTCATGCATCGCCGGCACGTCGAACAGCACGTGGTCGTCGGCGACGTAGGCGTGGCCCGAGGCGACGAGGCGCTCGACGATGGCCACCATCTCGGCGATGTGGTCGGTGGCCCGCGGCTCGACGAAGCGGGGGCGCTGCCCGTCGACGTTCACGTCCTCCGGCATCAGCACGCCGAGCCGGCGCAGGTCGGCGTGGAAGTCGGCCAGGGTGGCGTCGGTGAGGTCGCGGATCGAGATGCCGCGCGCCGCGGCCCGCGCGTTGATCTTGTCGTCGACGTCGGTGACGTTGCGGACGTAGGTGACCTGGCCCGCCCCGTAGCGGTGACGCAGCAGCCGGAACAGCAGGTCGAAGACGATGATCGGCCGCGCGTTGCCGATGTGGGCCGCGTCGTAGACCGTGGGGCCGCAGGCGTACATCCGCACGTGCGTCGGATCGATCGGCGAAAAGGCCGTCTTCTCGCGGGTCAGCGTGTTGTAGAGCCGCAACATCGGTTCCATGAAAGCGTGTCTCGTCCCTGCAGCATCCCGGCCGGCCCCGTGCCCCCGCACGGCGATGCCAGGGCGGGATCCCCTTGCCCCGACATCGTTTTCCCGTGAGCGGCCGGGCCCGGTCCGGGAACGGCGGCCGCGCCGGGTTTCCCGCGCTGTTGCGGGAAGGCGATGGCATCGGCGCCGCATTCGGGCTACCCCAAAAGGGTGATCACTTCGAGAGGGAAAGCCGGCCCGGAACGAGGGAGGGGATTAAACGAACGGCCGAAAGCCTTTGTTTACCGGCCCGATCGACAGTTCCGGCCATCGCCAATCTCCCGCGCCGACACTCCCGCGCCGACCTTCCCCGCACCGCAACTTCACCCCCGCTTCGATCAAGGTCTCCCCATGCGTCGTCCGGCCGTGTGCCTCAGCGCCTGCCTCGCCCTCGGGCTGTTCTCGACCCTGGCCTTCGCGCAGCAGGCGCCGGCCAAGGCGACCAAGGTGGAGAAGACCTTCCTGATCCCGGCCGCCGAAGGCTACGGCGTCGGCGACTGCCTGTCGTCGGGGAGCGGCGGCTGCGGCCAGGTGGTGGCCGACGCCTGGTGCGAATCGCAGGGGTTCGCCTCGGCGGGCGCGTTCGGCATCGCCGCGCCGGAGGATTACACCGGCGCGATCGAGGCCCCCGTCAAGCCGGCCGAACCCCCGCCGATCAAGATCAGCTGCCAGGATTGAGGTGTCGCGGGATCGCGCTCAGCTCTTGAAGACGTCGCCGCACTTGGGCGGCGGCTCGGTTCCCCAGGGCATCAGCGGCACCGTCGAGGTGGAGTTCTTGGGCGAGCCCTGCACCACCTTGTCGGAATAGACCATGTAGATCAGCGTATTGCGCTTGGCGTCGCAGCCGCGCACGATCTGCATCGACTTGAATATCAGCGAACGGCGCTCGCTGAACACAACCTCGCCCTGCTTGAGCTCGCCCTTGAAGCTCACCGGCCCGACCTGGCGGCAGGAGAGCGAGATGTCCGAGACGTCCTCGGCCAGCCCCAGCGTTCCCTTGATGCCGCCCTTCTCGGGCTGGGTGTAGTGGCAGGCGACCCCGGCCACTGCCGGATCGTCGATGCCGTAGACCACGAGCTTGTCGTTGGGGGTGAGCGGGCGCCACACCGTCGACTTGTCGAAGATCCGGTCGGGGTCGTCGGCCGCCGCCGCCGGCCCCGCGGCCGCGGCCGCCGCCAGCGCCACGCCCGACGCGAGCGCGACGGATACCGCCGTCCGCGCTGTGAGACCACGAAGCCACATCATTGGATCTTTCCCCTGTTAGGAACCGGGGCGGATGTGGGAAGGCTGTCGCCGGTTGGCCAGGGCGGATACAAAAGCCTCGCTTCGGCGGCCGGACGAATCGCCGAACCGATCGTTCGTCGATTCGACGGAACCGCCAAGCTCAACCCCCGTTGCTGTCAGGTCATGCCGCTGATCCCCTCCGCGATCCGCCTCCCCGTCCTGCGTCGCATCGGCCGCATGCTGGCCGGCGCCGCCGCCATGCTCGCGGCCACGGCCTTGCCGGCCGCCGCCGACACCTATTCCTGCCAGCGCTACAAGGCGGAGCTCGCCAACCTCAGCGCGGGGGCCGACACCGCCCGCGCGCTCCAGAACGAGATCGGCCGCCTCAACGCCTATTTCCGGACGTTGAACTGCGAGGGCGGCAAGTTCCTGTTCTTCGATACCCGCCCGCCCCAGTGCGGCGCGGTGGAGCAGCGCATTCGCGCCCTCAACGCCGGCTACGGTGGCGACAACGGCGAGGTGACGGCCGCGCGCCGCCGGCAATTGAACGCCGCCGTCGCGAGCGCCTGCGCCGACCAGAACCGGCCCGCCACCGTCACCGAGGCCTCCCTCGGCGAGGCGCGGGCCCGGGGCGGCAGCCAGGTGATCTGCGTGCGCAGCTGCGACGGCGCCTATTTCCCGATGACCAACCTGCCCGAGGGCCGCAGCGGCGCCGACGAACTGTGCCAGGCCCTGTGCCCGGGTGCGGAGGCGGCCGCCTATTCGATGCCCCACGGCGACGACGCCCTGCGCCAGGCCGCCACGATCAAGGGCAGCCGCGCCTACGTCTCGCTGGCCAACGCCTTCAAGTTCCAGAAGAGTTTCACCCCGAACTGCTCGTGCAAGGCCGAGGGGCGCACCTGGGCGCAATCCCTGGTCAAGGCCGAGAGCATGATGGTGCGCCACAAGGGTGACATCTTCGTCACCCCGATGCAGGCCGAGGCGATGTCTCGGCCGAAGGTCCGCCTGACCCTCGTCGGCCGGGCCGACAAGACCGCGGCCTCCCTCGCGGCCGATGCGGCCAGCCGTGGTGCCGCGGTGGTGTCGGACGCCGATCCGGCCCACGCCGGCACCACCGTCCAGCAAACGGCCTCCGCGCCCGCGGAGCCGCCGCCCATCCGCATCATCGCACCCACCATCATCGCGGCCCCGGCCCGGTTCGGGACCCCGTGAAGGAGCAACCTGCGCGGGGCGCCGCGCAGGTTGCATGACACCGCATCATGGAACGATCTCGCGTGCGTCCCGGTTCGAAGGGGACTTCAACGACGCGAGAGTGATGTCATGCGGCCCATCCGCCTCCTCCTTCTGACCGGCACCGTCCTGCCGGCCCTCGTCCTGTCCGATCTCTCCGCCGCCTATGCCGGCGCGCAGGCCGAGCGGACGATGATGGCGCAGGCGGGTCCGGGAGAAGGGCCGGGTCGGGAGAGGGGCGAGCCCCGCGGCGGACCGCCGGCCGGCGCCGCACCCCGCGCGGCCCCGCCGGCCGAACGTCCCGAACCCCGCGGCGAACGCCCCGAACCCCGCGGCGAGCGACCCCAACCCCGTGCGGCCCAGCCCCCGGCCGAGCGGCCCGAACCTCGTGGCGAGCGCCCCGAGCGCAGGTCCGAGCCGCGCGAGGCTCCGGCACCCCGCCAGGAGGCTCCCGCGAGACCGGACGCTCCCGCGAAACAGGACGCTCCTGCCCGCCGAGAAGCGCCCGCGAGAGAGGCCCCCCCAAGAGAGACACCTGCCGCTCGGGAGGCACCGGCCCGTCCCGAGGCGCCCAAGCCCGAGCGGGCGAGCCCGCCGCGTCCGGCATCCGAGCCGGCCGGACGCCCCGATGCCGCCCCGCCCGCCGACGCGCCGCGCGGTGGCCAGGGCCGCCCGCAGCAGGAGCGCGGTGGACAGGACCGTTCCGACCAGCCCGCCGGCCGGGCCCCTGGCCAAGAGCGAGGCCAGGAGCCGGGCCGTCGCGCGCCGGACCAGCCGGACGCCACGCGGCCGAGGACGCCCGAAACAGCCCCCGCTCGCCCGGCGACTCCTCCGGGCGCGGACGGACAGACGCCGCCGCGTCCGGCGGCCCCGAACGCCGCGCCCGGCGTACCGGGTCGCCCGGTGACGCCGGGCGGTGCGGAGGCGCCTGCGGGCCAGCGGCCCTCGCCCCCCGGTGCCACTCCGGCTCCCAATGCGGCTCCCGGCGTGCCCGGCCGGCCCGTGGCTCCGCCGGCCGCCGACGGGCAGGCGCCCGCACGACCGGCTCCGAACGCCGCTCCGGGCGTTCCCGGCCGTCCCGTCACACCTCCGGGCGCCGACGGCCAGGCACCGCGCCCGGCTCCGAACGCCGCTCCGGGCGTCCCCGGACGTCCCGTGACCCCGCCGGGCGCCGAGGGCCCGGCCCCCGGGCAACCGCCGCAGGCACCGAACGCGGCGCCGGGCGTGCTGGGTCGTCCCGTGGCACCGCCGGCGGCTGCCCCCGGCACCGTGCCGCCCGCCGCTCCGGGAGCGCCGGCCGGTGCCGTCGTGCCGGGACAGGCGCCGCAGGGTGGCGTGCGTCCCGATGGCCGGCCCGGCGCCGGGCTGCCCGGTGACCCGGTCGGCCGTGGCGAGGATCGCCGCGAGCGGTTTAACACGCCCGGCCGCCCCGGCTACGTCCAGGGTGGCTTCCGCAGCGACGACGTCGACGTGCGCAGCTACGACGAAGTCCGGCGCGACCGGCGCGAGTACAGCGAGGACGGCCGCACCTTCATCCGCGAGCCGGGCCGGATCATCGTGCGCGACCGCGACCGCACCTTCATCCGCCACGACGAGAACGAGCGTTTCCGCGACCTCGACCGCCGGGGCTTCCGCAGCGAGCGCCGCGGCGAGGACACCGTGACCTATCTCGACCGTCCGGGCGGCGAGCAGATCGTGACCATCGTCGACGACGACGGCCGCCTGCTGCGGCGCTCGCGCCGGTTCCGCGACGGCCGCGAGGTCGTGATCATCGACAACGCCATCGGCGGCCCGCCGCGCCCGATCTACGACGACGTCGTGGACCTGCCCCCGCCCGCCCTGCGCATCCCGCGCGAGCGCTACATCGTCGACTACGAGGGCGCCGACGAACGCACGCTCTACGAGACCCTGTCGGCACCGCCGGTGGAGCCGGTGGGGCGGCGCTATACCCTCGACCAGGTCCGCTACAGCCCGCAGCTGCGCGCCCGCATGCGCAGCGTCGACATCGATACGATCACCTTCGAGAGCGGCTCGTTCACGGTGACCCCGGACCAGGCCGCCCGGCTCTCGACCATGGCGGCTGCGATCAACCAGGCGATCCGCGCCAATCCGCAGGAGGTTTTTCTGATCGAGGGCTACACCGACGCGGTGGGGGCGGACGTCGACAACCTGTCGCTGTCCGACCGGCGCGCTCAATCGGTGGCGACGGTGCTGACCCAGTCCTTCCAGGTGCCGCCGGAGAACCTGACGACCCAGGGCTACGGCGAGCAGAACCTCAAGGTGAACACGCAAGGCCCCTCGCGCGAGAACCGCCGGGTGACCGTGCGCCGGATCACGCCGCTGATCCAGCAGCAGGCGGAAACCCCGCCGCGCTGATCGGGCTGGGGTGTCCGCACCGCGAGGACGAGGTGGAAGGGGTCGCCGGGAGGCGGCCCCTTCGCCGTATCGCGGGTTGCGGACCGGCCACCGCGCGCAAAACCGCATCCAAGGTTCCGACCTCGGGTGACCGGCGTCGCGCGCCGCGCAGATGCCACTGCCCCGTCATCCCGGGGCGGGGCAGCGGCGCCCGGGATCCACCGTCGCTCGCGTTGGCGGCTGCGGGTTCCCGGTTCGCCTGCGGCGTCCCGGAATGACCGGGCGATGGTCATGATCGACGCGGATCGACGCTTCGGGATGGCGTCCGCCTCGGTTTGGAGACCTGAGGATCGATCGCTCACGATTTGGTTGACGTCGACATTATGTTAATGGCGGCCCGATAGAACAACGTCGCGCGAGCGAGCGCAGATCGGAGCCGATCCGTGCCCCACGCCGTGCTTCCCACAGTCGTATCCGTGGCCGGCTTCATCGGCGTGGAGCCGATCGACGGCGGGGATACCATCGCCGTCCGCTTCAAAGCACCGGATGACGGTGAGATCACGATTCTCGTGCCGCAAAAAGCGATCGCGGACCTTCAAACGGCACTGACCGATCGACCCGAACGCGATCGATTCCGGCAGGGCCGCCTCGAACCGTAGGCGCGCCTGGAGGAGCATCAGGCTGAGCGGCCGGGAATAGGCCTTGCGCGAGCGCCGATCCGAGGATGACGCGGCGCGACGGCCGGATGCGTGAGGGCCCGGTTCGCCGAAGCCACCCGTTCCGACGCCGCCGTCGCACCGGCCCGGACGGCGAAGCGCGGATGGGAGCCGGGGAGTCGGCCCCGATTTCGTCACGCTCGACTGGCAGGCGCGGCGGTGAAACACCGACCGAGGCGACGATGACCACACCCTTCTCGAGCCGCAGGAACACCCTCGGCCTCCTGGCCCTCTCGGGCAGCCTGCTCGTGGGCTTCGTGGCACTGCCGCAGCCGGCCGTGGCCCGCAACAACACCGCGGTGGGCGTCGGCACCGGGGCGGTGGCCGGGGCGCTCGTGGCCGGGCCGCTGGGCGCCGTGGTCGGGGGCATCGTCGGCGGCGTGGTCGGATCGAATTCCGAAAGCGCCCGTCCACGGCGCAGCCGCAGGGCCCGCGCCGTGCGTCCCCGCCGCCAGCCGGCGGTGGCGCGCATCGCCCCGAGGGCGGCGCCGGCCGCGCGCCCGGTGGCTCAGGCCGAGCCGCGGCCGGTTTCCACGGTCCCGACCTCCACAACCTGGACCAATCCGCGCTGACGCTCGCTCAGGTTCCGCAGAAGGTCTGCAGCACCCGCTCCTCCTCGCGCGGCGGCAGCGCGTAGGCTCCCCGGTCGGGCTGGTCCTCGAAGGGGGTGGCCAGCACCTCCAGGAGAGCGGCGAAGGGGGCGTAGTCGTCCCGCGTCACCGCCGCCACGATCACCGCCTCGATCTGGTGGTTGCGCGGAATGAAGGCCGGGTTGACCGCCCGCATGGCGGCGCGGCGGCCCTGGTCCGGCTCGTTCGAAAGCCGGGTGCGCCAGCGGGCGAGCCAGGCGTGGCAGGGGGCAGGGTCGTCGAACAGGGCCGCCAGCGCGTCGTCGGCGCCAGGATCGGCGCCATGGTCGGCGGCACAATCGGCCAAGCGCCGGAAGGTCAGGGTGAAATCGGCGCGGCCGGCCGCCATCGCCTCCATCAGGTCGCGCACGAGCGCCACGTCGTCGGGCTCCTGGGTCCGCAGGCCGACCTTGGCCCGCAGGCCCGCCTGGAACGTCGCCTGGAAGGCCGGCGCGAACCCTTCGAGGATCGCCTGGGCCTCGGCCACCGCCGCATCGACGTCCTCATCGAAGAGCGGCAGCATCGCCTCGGCCAGCCGGGTCAGGTTCCACTGCGCGATGCGCGGCTGGTTGGCGAAGGCGTAGCGGCCGTGCTCGTCGATGGCGCTGAAGACCGCGCCGGGGTCGTAGGCGTCCATGAAGGCACAGGGGCCGTAGTCGATGGTCTCGCCCGACACCGCCATGTTGTCGGTGTTCATGACGCCGTGGATGAAGCCCACCAGCATCCAGCGGGCGATGAGACGGGCCTGCCGCTCGACGATGCGCGCCAGCAGCGCCGGATAGGGCCGCTCGGTTCCGGAGAGGTCGGGATCGTGGCGGGCGACGACGTGGTCGGCCAGCAGGCGCAGGCCCTCGGTGTCGCCGCGGAAGGCGAAATACTGGAAGGTCCCGACCCGGATGTGGCTGGCGGCGACGCGGGCGAGGATGGCGCCGGGCAGGCGGCCCTCGCGGATCACGGTGTCGCCGGTGAGCGTCGCGGCCAGCGCCCGGGTGGTGGGAATCCCCAAGGCCGCCATGGCCTCGCTGACGAGGTATTCGCGCAGGACCGGGCCGAGGGCGGCGCGGCCGTCGCCACGGCGGGAGAACGGGGTCGGGCCGGCTCCCTTCAGCTGGATGTCGCGGCGACCGTCGCGGCCGACGACCTCGCCGAGCAGCACGGCGCGACCGTCGCCGAGCTGCGGCACCGGGTTGCCGAACTGGTGGCCGGCATAGGCCATCGCCGCCGGCTCGGCGCCCTCGGGAACGGCGTTGCCGCCCAGCACCGCCACGCCCTCGGGGCTCGACAGCCACGTGGGATCGATACCCAGGGTCTCGGCCAGGGCGGCGTTCGCCTGGATCAGGCGCGGGGCGGCCACGGGGGTCGGAGGGACACGGGCGACGAAGCGCTCGGGCAGGCGGACGTAGCTGTTGTCGAACGCGATCGTCGCCATGGCAGGCTCACCCTCGTCCACGGAACGGCGGCCCTGTCCCAGCAGAACCGCGCCGGGGCAACGGTTTCGGAACGTCGGCGATCGGGGCCGATCTTGCCGGCATGGCCCGTTCCGCGCGACACGGGTCCAGCGACACGGGGAATCCGCGTGTTCACGGGACCGACTCGTCGGCCCCGCCCGTTGTTCCCCGATGGCCGTCCACATGGGGACGCACGGGCGGGCTCGCCAGCCCGCCCGGGCCCTACTCGCAGACCTCGACGCGGCGATAGGTGAACTCGACGTCGTCGAGCCAGACCTTGCGGCGCTCCATGTGGCAGATCGGCTCGCGGCGCGGGGGCCGCACGTAGATCGGCTCGACGTCCTCGACGTAGACCGGCCGCGGGCGGGCATAGACGGGCGGCGGCGGCGCGGCCTGGGCCCCGCTCATCAGGGCGCCGAGGGCGACGCCGCCCAGGACGCCGGCGGCGGCCCCGCCGATGAGGGCGCCGTTACGGCCGTCCCGAGCCTGCGCTCCGGCAAGGCCGGCACCGAGGATCAGGCCGGCGGTGAGCAGGATCCGGGCTCCATGCCGGACCGATCCGAGGGAGGTCTTGGCGCGCACGTGTCATCTCCGTGAATAATCCCTCATCGTAGATCGCGGGCTCGTTAACAAATCCTGAACCCCCTCCCGGATTGGCCCCTGCCGCCGGGCGTCCTACCTGTCGTGCCGAGGCCGCTCACGGCCGGGGTCGGGAGTATCGGGATGCGCGTCATCGGGGTCTGTCTGGCCGGCCTGGTAGCGGCGATGCCCGTGGCGGCCGCGGAACCGCCGCAGGCCCTCTTGGCGGGCCTCGACGGCAAGACCTTCTTCACGCCCGAGGGCGGTCGCAACGGCCCGAACGGCCAGGATGCGCTCGCCGTCGTCGACGTCTCGGACGAGGCCAACCCGCGCCTGTCCCACGTCATGCCCCTCGACAACTCGGTCTACGGGCCGCCCACCAACCTGCAGATCACCCCCGACGGGCGCCTCGGGCTGGTGGCGAGCTCCGTCCTGATGCGGCGGGAGGGCGAGGCCTGGTACGCCGAGGCCGACGACCGTCTCCACGTCGTCGACCTCGCCGCGACGCCGCCGCGCCTCGTCGAGACGATCAGGGTGGGGCGCCAGCCCTCGGGGCTCGCCATCGCCCGCACCGGCACCCTGGCGCTGGTGGCCAACCGCGAGGGCCGCAGCGTCACGGCGCTGTCGATCTCGGGCACGAGCGTGCGGGTGGTCGCCACCGTGGACGTCGAGGGCGAGGCCGCCGCGGTGGCGATCGCCCCGGACGGACGACGCGCCTACGTCGCCAAGAACAAGGCCGGCACGATCGGCGTGCTCGCCCTCGACGGCCCGCGCGTCACCTACGAGGCCGGCCTCGACATGCCGGTGGGGGCCAACACCTACGGCCTCGATGTCAGCCCCGACGGCCGCCTCGTCCTGGCCGGCAACACCGGGACGGAGCCGAGCGACGGCCATGCCGACACGGTCAGCGTCATCCGGGCCGACGCCGCCCGGCCGGTGGTGCGCGACCACATCGGCATCGGCGACACGCCCGAGGCCCTGGCGATCGCGCCGGACGGGCGCCGTGCGGCGGTGGCGGTGGTGCGCGGCGCGGCCGCCCCGCACGCCAGCCCCGCCTTCACGGCCACGGGCGCGGTGGCGCTCCTCGGCATCGGCGAGGATGGAGCGGTGCGACGCCTCGGCGAGGCCCCGGCCGGCGCCGTGACCCAGGGCATCGCGTTCTCGCCCTCGGGGGCCTTCGTCTACGTCGGCAACTATGTCGACCGCACGCTGGGGGTCTACCGGATCGAGGGGGACACCATCGTCGAGACCGGCGTCAGGCTGGCGCTGCCGGGACAGCCGGCCTCCCTCCGGGGCCGGGCGGCGCGCTGAAGGAGGCGATCGTCCGCCTCATACTATTTCCAGGTGATCACTTCGTGATGCGGACATGGGCTTCGCTCAGCCGCCGCGCTGGCTTGGTGATACGGCCCCCGCTTGATTCAAGCGGAAACCGAATCACCCGGCCATCGCATCCTGCAGCACCGTGAAGATGCGCGGGTCGGCGCAATGGGAGACGTTGAAGCGCAGGAAGCGCCCCCCCAGCGGCGACAGGCTGAAGGCGGCGCCCGGTGCCAGCACCACGCCGCGGGCGAGCGCCCGGCGGGCGACGTCGCCGGAATCGATCCCCTCCGGCAGCCGCGTCCACAGGAACAGGCCGCCCGAGGGCTGTGTCCACAGGGTCAGGCCGCAGGCCTCCAGCCGCCGGGCGGCCCGCCCCATCTCGCGGGCAAGCTTGTCGCGCACGTCGGCGACGTGGTGGCGGTAGCTGCCGTCGGTGACGAGGCGGTGCATGAGGTCGGCCGAGAGGTGGCCGTTGCCCAGACTCATCGCGAGCTTGAGGTCGATCAGCGGCTCGATCCAGTCCGGCCGCAGGGCAATGTAGCCGCAGCGGATCGAGGCCGAGAGGGTCTTTGAGAAGCTGCCGACCTGGATCACCCGCTTCAGCCCGTCGAAGCCGGCCAGGCGCGGCGAGGGGTCGGCTTCGAGGTCGCCGAAGATGTCGTCCTCGATGATGAGGGTGTCGTGCGCCTCCGCCAGCCGCAGGATGCGGTGCGCCACCGCCGGGCTGAGGCTCGCCCCGGTCGGGTTCTGGAGGGCGGAATTGGTGAGGTAGAACCGCGGGCGATGGGTGGAGAACAGCGTCTCCAGCGCCGCCACGTCCGGCCCCGCCGGGGTGTAGGGCACGCCCACCACCGCGACCCGGTGGGCGCGCAGGAGCGCATGGAAATTGAAGTAGCAGGGGTCGTCCACCACCACGGTGTCGCCGGGCTCGATCAGGAACCGGCACAGCAGGTCCACGGCCTGCGTCGCGGAGTCGACGAGCAGGATCTGGTCGGCCTGTGCCTCGACGCCGCGCTCGGCCAGACGCCGGGCGATCTGGGCACGCAGGGGCGCCAGCCCCATCGGCTGGTCGTAGCAGACGAGCGGACGGTCCGGCCCCCGCGCCAGCTGGCGCAGGCCCCGCCGGATCGCCTCCGTCGGCATCCACGACGACGGCAGCCAGCCCGAGCCGGGCTTGAGCAGGTCCGGCCCCGCCTGCATCGACTGCCGGGTGATCCACAGGGGGTCGACCGCCCGGTCGAGCTGCGGCCCCACCGTCTTGAGGCAGAGCGGCCGGGTCTTGCCGGCGACGTAGAAGCCCGAGCCGCGCCGGGCCACGATGACGCCCTCGGCCCCGAGCCGATCGTAGGCCTCGACCACGGTGGATTTCGACACGCCCATGGTCTCGGCGAACGCCCGCACCGAGGGCAGGCGCGCGCCCGGCGCCAGGTGCCGGCCGGCGATGCGCTCGGTGATGGCGGCGGTGACGAGACCGACGCGGGTGGGTTCGGGAGCGGGCTGCGGCTTCATCTGTACTGCCGTTTCGACCGGACAATTCGTCGAAATCGTACTGGACCGTTCCTGTCGCCGCCAGCCCCGCCGGTCCATTCTCCCCTCATCGCAACGCCGATCAGGAGTGCCCGCCATGACGAGGACCCTACCCACCACCCTGGACAGCCCGCGCGGCCCCTCCGCCCTCGCGGCCGCCCGCCACCTCGCGACCCGCGCCGTCGCCCACATCGCCCGGACCCTCTCGCGCCAGGCCATGAACCGACGGGTGCTGCGCCAGCTCTCGGCGATGTCCGAGCGCGAACTGAAGGACATCGGCCTGGTCAGGCAGGACGTCGCGGACGCGTCCTGCGGCGAGGGCGACGCCTCGGTGCTGCTGGTGGCGCGCCGCGACGAACGCCGGTCGGTGCGACGTGCGCGGTGACGAAGCGACTGGCTTTGGACAGGCCTGACACCCTAGGATGCAGGACCGGCGCGGCGGCTACCGAGAGGCCGCATGTAATGGCTCCTGCAAGCCAAGCCTTTAGCAACCAATGAGGACGGATCGATGGGACACGTTCGGTCCAGACTTAATGATCGCGAGGTCGTGGCATCAGGCTCGATCATCGGTCGTCGCGGCGACCTCATATCAATCTATCCATTTGTTGAAATTCCTTCCTACTCGATTGTCTTTAGTCACAGAATTGTCAATGATGGAAAAACCAATTCAACCAGCGTCAACCTAATCGGCGATGACACCGTATTGATAGATCTAGAAATCATCTGGCAATCCGTCAATGCCATCACTGTAGTTGATACGCTATTTGCGACCGATGATAAGAGTTTATATTTTCTGAGTTATTATATCAATGTTGTTGGCCAGCCCGATAATTATACATTTGTTTTCAACTATACGATATTATCTAGATCGGCTTGATACCAATGCCGCCCATGCACGAATCGACCCTTCGCTTGGTAACGAAGGATGGCGGGCTAGTCTCTACGATACCTCCGGCATCTTCAGAGTTGAAGGGAGGTGCAGGTGAGCCGCCCCAAAACCCTCCCTCCGGCGACTCGTCGGAACGCAAGCTGGCCGCGAAGGGCCACAATGAAGGGGTGAAGCTGTTCGCCAGCGGTGTGAACACACTGGCAGCGGCGGTCCTGACGACGGCGATCGTCGTACCCCTCATCAAGGATCCGATGACGTTCGTCATCGAGTACCACCCGATTTGGTACATCGTCGGGATAGGCCTACATATTTCAGGACAGGTCGCGCTACGTTTCGGGCTGCGAAGTGAGGAGTGAGGCCATGACGGGCGAACTGGTATTCCTGGCCGTCCTGGTGACCGGCGGCGGCCTTCTGTATGTCTATCTTTCAGGCAAGACCTTCGATCGGAAGTATCCGCGCCGGAACGAGGGCACCGCGCCTGCGGAACGGCAGACGTCCGGCCATTAGCATTCAAGTCGCGCTCGGTCTTCGGCCCATGGTTTTTGACCGGAACCGAGCGATGCGGTCGGTGCGACGTGCGCGGTGACACGCGCCGGCCCTCCCGGCGGCGATCGCGCCGGATGACGGGCGTGGCGGGGCGGTCCGGCCTGCGCTAAGGAGAGCCCGCCCTCCCCTCACCCCGGATACGCGATGGCTGGCGCCGCCGATCATGCGAGCTTCCTGCCGCCGGTCCTGACCTTCCTGTCGGCGGCGGTGATCGGCGTGCCGATCTTCCGCGCCGTGGGGCAGAGCGCGGTGCTCGGCTACCTCGTGGCCGGGGTGGTGATCGGCCCGGCCGGGCTGTCGCTCATCGCCGAACCGGAGACCGCGGCCAGCGTCGCCGAGATCGGGGTGGTGCTGCTCCTGTTCATCGTCGGGCTCGAACTCGAGATCTCGCGGCTCGTCTCGATGCGGCGCGACATCTTCGGACTGGGCGCGGCGCAGCTGGTGCTGTGCGCGCTGGCGCTCGGGCTGATCGGCGTGGCGATGGGGCTCGCCCCGGCCGCCGCCCTCATCGTCGGCATCGCCCTGGCCCTGTCGGCGACGGCGGTGGCGCTGCAGCTCCTCGAGGAACGCGGCGACCTCGGCACCCCCTACGGCGGGCGCGCCTTCGCGGTTCTCCTGTTCCAGGACATCTCGGTGGTGGCGATTCTGGCGGTGATGCCGCTGATGGCCTCGACCGGGGGCGGCACCGATCCGGGCTGGCTCGGCGAAGCCCTGGTCTCCTTCGCCAAGGTCGGCGGCGCCATCGGTGCGGTGGTGCTGGTGGGGCGCTACGGCCTCAACCCGTTCTTCGGCCTGCTGGCGGCCAGCGGCGCGCGCGAGGTGATGACGGCCTCCGCCCTGCTGGTGGTGCTGGGCACCGCGCTCCTCATGGAGAAGGTCGGGCTCTCGATGGCCATGGGCGCCTTCCTCGCGGGCGTGCTGCTGGCCGAATCGAACTTTCGCCACCAGCTCGAGGCCGACATCGAGCCCTTCCGCGGCATGCTGCTCGGCCTGTTCTTCATGAGCGTCGGCATGTCGATCGACGGCGGCCTCCTCAAGACCGCCTGGGCGCCGCTGTTCGGCGCCACCGTCCTGGCGATCCTGGTCAAGATCGGGATCGTGGCCGGGCTGTTCCGCCTGTTCGGCTCGTCCTGGCTCGATTCGGTGCGCGGCGCCGCGATCCTGGCCCCGGCCGGCGAGTTCGCCTTCGTGGTGCTTCCCGTGGGCGGCGGGCTCGGCCTCATCGACGGCCAGGCGACCCGCTTTGCCGTGGCCCTGGCGGCGCTGACCATGCTCGTCGGCCCGGTCGCGGCCAAGGCCCTCGACGCCGCACTGGCGCGGCGCCCGAGCGAACCCGAGCCGGTGCCCGACACGGTGGAATCCGCCGAGGCGCGGGTGCTGGTGATCGGGTTCGGCCGGTTCGGCCAGATCCTGACCCAGGTGCTGCTGGCCGAGGGCATCAGCGTCACGGTCATCGACAAGGACGTCGACCAGATCCGCAGCGCCTCGCGCTTCGGCTTCCGGATCTACTACGGCGACGGGACGCGCCTCGACGTGCTGCGCGCGGCCGGCATCGGCAAGGCCGAGCTCGTCTGCATCTGCGTCGACGACCCGCAGGCGACCCTCAAGATCGTCGACATCGTGCACGAGGAATTCACGGCGGTGCGGACCTATGTGAGGGCCTATGACCGCACCCAATCGATCGCCCTCATGAACCGCGACGTGGACTTCCACCTGCGCGAGACGGTGGAATCGGCCCTCAGTTTCGGCCGCTCCACCCTCGAAGGGCTCGGGCTCTCGGCCGAGGCCGCCGCCGCCGTGGCCACCGACGTGAGGAAGCGCGACATCGCCCGCCTCGTCCTGCAGCAGGCCGGGGCGCTCCCCGACGCGAGCTGGATGCGCGGCACCTCCGAGGTCAAGCCCGAGCCGCTGACCGCGCCGCGCCGGCCCTCGCGGGCGCTCAACGCCGAGACCCGCGGCATCATCGCCTCGCAGCGCCAGGAGGCGGCGACCCGCACCCTGGACACCGAGGGCGCCCTCAAGGCGGACGGCGCACAGGATGCGTGAGCCCCGCGCCGCGGCCACCGGAACCACCGCCAACGATCCCGGCCGCTTCCTCAGCGGCTCGATCCTGCGCCACGTGGTGGTGATGAGCGCCACCGGCTCGATCGGGCTGATGGCGATCTTCGTGGTCGACCTCCTGTCGCTCCTCTACGTCTCGCAGCTCGGCGACCCGAAGCTGACGGCGGCGGTGGGGTTCGCCACCATCGTCCAGTTCTTCGGCATCGCCATCACCATCGGTCTGATGATCGCGGCGGGAGCCCTGGTCTCGCGGGCGATCGGGCGGGGCGACGGCGCCCGGGCCCGGCGCTTGGCCGCCTCCGCCACCATCCACGGCATCCTCGCCGCCGCCCTCTTCGTGGCGGTGACGCTGCCGCTGATGCGCCCGGCCCTGACCTTCATCGGTGCGGATGCCGACACCCTGCCGGTCGCCGAGCGCTTCCTCTGGATCGTCCTGCCCTCCACGCTCCTGATGGCGCCGGGGATGATGTTCTCCGGCCTTCTGCGGGCGGTGGGGGCGGCGCGCCAGGCCATGTACGTGACGCTCGGCGGCGGCATCGTCACGGCGATCGTCGACCCGATCCTGATCTTCGGCTGCGGCCTCGGGGTCGACGGGGCGGCCATCGCCACCTGCATCGCCCGCGCGACCTTCGCGCTGATCGGGTTCTGGGGGGTGCGCCGCAACGACCTCGTCGCCCGCCCGACCCTGGCCGACGTGGTCGCCGACGCGCCCGAGATGATGCGCATCGCCCTGCCGGCGGTGCTCGCCAACCTCGCGCCCTCGGTGGCCAGCGCCTTCATCGCCCATGCGGTGGCGCAGTTCGGCGCCCTGGCGGTGGCCGGCAACGTGGTGGTCGACCGCCTGACGCCGGTGGCCTTCGGCGGCCTGTTCGCGATGTCGGGGTCGGTGGGGCCGATCCTCGGACAGAACTGGGGCGCGGGCCGGTTCGACCGCATGCGCGAGGTGCTGGCCAGCGGCGCCCTCGTCACGGCGGTCTACACCGGGGTGGTCTGGGCCCTGCTCGTGGTGCTGCGCGAGCCCCTGCGCGCCCTGTTCGAACTCCAGGGGGTGGCGGCCGAGCTGTTCTTGTTCTTCTGCCTCGTCAGCGGCCCGGTCTGGTTCTTCGTCGGGCTCCTGTTCCTATCGAACGCCGCCTTCAACAACCTCGGCTTCCCGTTCCTCTCCACCGCCCTCAACTGGGGCCGCTCGACCCTGGGGACGATGCCGCCCGCACTTCTCGGCGGCGCCATGTACGGGCCGGCGGGGGTGATCGCCGGGGTCGGCATCGGCTCGGTCGCCTTCGGCATCGCGGCCGTCGCGCTGGCGTGGCGCACCATCGGAACGCTCCAGGCGCGGGCCCGCGCCGCCGTACCGCCGCCGGAGCCGCCCGCGTGCGAACCGGTTCGGGTGGAGGAGATGGTGCGCGGGTGACCGCCGGGCCGGCGATTCTCCGCGCCCTTGGGACCCGCCGGCGCCGAAGGCTGGTATAACGGGGCGCAATGAGACAGACTTCGCCTGCCGCGCCGAGGGGCGGGCCCTTGGCCCGTCGCCGAGGAATCGCCAAGGGCCGTGCGTCATGTTCAACCTGTTCGACATCCTCCAGGCACAGGGCGGCCCCGGCCTGCAAGGATTCGGCAACCAATACGGACTGTCGCCCGACCAGACCCGCAAGGCCATGGAAGCCTTGCTGCCGGCCTTCAGCCTCGGCCTCCAGCGCAACGCCGCCGACCCGACCGGCCTCAGCCAGCTGTTCGGCCTCGTTGGAACCGGCGGCCCCGGCCGCGCGCCCCCGCCCTCGCAGGCCGACCTCCTCGTCCAGCAGATCTTCGGGTCGTCGCACCTGAGCCAGGCGGTGGTCCAGCAGGCGGCCATGGCGAGCGGGGTCGCCTCGCCGGTCCTGCGCCAGATGATGCCGATGGTGGCGGGCATGGTGGTGGCCGGCATCGTCCACCTGATGCTCAACCAGCCGCAAGCGACACCCGCCCCGCCGCCGCCCACTCCGCTGCCCAACGGCTTCTCGCCCGGCGCCTATTGGTCCGAGATGATGAAGGTCTGGAGCAGCGCGATGGCCCCGCCCGCCGCCGTGGAGGCCAAGCCCCGCCGTGCCGGGGCGGCGGCCCTGCCACCGCCCGCGTCCAGGGCGGAGACGAAACCCAACGCGGCCGGGAATCCTTCGGCGGTCGCGGGCGAGCCCTACGCGATCCTGCAGCAGATGTTCGATGCCGGCGTCGAGGCCCAGCAGGAGAACGTCAAGGCGATGCAGTCGCTGTTCGACTCGTTCTGGAAGAGCCCTCGCACGAAGGCCTGACGCGAGACGTCACGGATTCCTGGGCGAGAATCCGAGCTTCGCCGGGATACCGGACCGGCGGCCGGCTATTTGTTGATCATGGCCGTTTCGATCTTCCCGTACATCCCACCCATGTTGCTGGCGTAGCTGTTGATGCCGCCGACCACGGCGAGGAAGATCAGGCCGGCGATCAGCGCATATTCGATCGCCGTGGCGCCACCCTGGGCGGCGCGAAAGCCCCGGGCGGCGCGGAGGATGGTCCGTTTCACGGGAAACACTCCAGGCCGCCCGGCTCCCGGGCGAGTCTCGGCCACAGGCGAAGTCATCGTCTCAGTTTCCCGTGGCGGAGTCAGTGCGTCGTGACCCCTCCTATCACGCCAGGTGTTTCGCTTCGCTTAAGCCATTCCGCGAAACGCAACCTGGAATACCGCTCAGCCTCGTCCGGCTTCCTGGCGCAGGGCGTCGATCCGCTTGGAGGCCTCGGCCTTGTCGAGATCGGGCTCGAACGCCGCAGGCTCGCCGACCTCCTCGGTGAGGGTCTTGAGGTAGGAGGCCTGCGCGCCGGTCATCGGCTCGGAGCCGGTGGTCCACTGGTCGGGGTCCTTGATCCGGTTCGAGGCGTCGCCGCCCTCGGTCTTGGGGTTCGACTGCTTGGGGTCAGCTCGCTCGGAATCCGCCTGCCGGGCGTCGTCCTGCTGGGCGGAGGGCTTCGACTTCGTCATGGCACGCTCACCTTCGTTCATGGAATGTTCTCACCCCAACGTCGGTCGGCGGCGCGGGTTCCGAGGAGGGTGGCCGGACGGCGGGGCGTCCGGCCACGGGCGCCTCAGGCCGCCTCGGCCTTGGGCTGAACCTCGGCGGTGTAATCGTCCATCAGGGTCTTGGTCAGGGTCGCGGGCGTGAACCGGTAGGGGCCGATCTCGGCCACCGGCGTCACCTCGGCGGCCGAGCCGGTGATGAAGCATTCGGAGAAGCCCGCCATCTCCTCGGGACGGATGCGCCGCTCCACCACCTCGACGCCGCGGCGGCGGGCGAGTTCGATCACCGTCTGCCGGGTGATGCCGTTGAGGAACCGGTCGGCGAGCGGCGTGTGGATCACCCCGTCGGCCACGAAGAACACGTTGGCGCCAGTGCATTCGGCGACGTTGTCCTCCCAGTCGAGCATCAGCGCGTCGGCGTAGCCCTTGTTCTCGGCCCGGTGCTTGGAGATCGTGCAGATCATGTAGAGGCCCGCCGCCTTGGAGGCGGAAGGGGCGGTGCGCGGGTCGGGCCGGCGGTAGTCGGCGAGATCCAGGCGGATGCCCTTCATCTTGGTCTGCGGATCGAAGTAGCTCGGCCATTCCCAGGCGGCGATGGCGAGGTGGATGGTGTTGGCCTGGGCCGCCACCCCCATCATCTCCGAGCCGCGCCAGGCGACGGGGCGCAGGTAGGCGTCCGACAGGCCGCTGGTGCGCAGCACCAGCTCCTTGGCCGCCACGATCTCGGCGACGGTGTGGGGGATCTTGAAGTCGAGGAGTTCGGCCGAACGGATCAGGCGGGCGGCATGCGCCTCGCTCTTGAAGATCGCGCCGCCGTAGGCCCGCTCGCCCTCGAACACCGACGAGCCGTAGTGCAGCCCGTGGCTGAGCACGTGGATCTTGGCCTCCCGCCACGGCACCAGCACGCCGTCGAACCAGATGGTGCCCTCACGCTGGTCGAACGGGATCATGGACATGGCGACGGGTTCCTCGGCAGGGAGAGTTCGGCGCGGCGAGCGCGATCGATGCGCCGGGCCATCCGGGAGATCGGCGGATGCAGGGGCCACGGCGCCGTCCACGACGGGCGATCCGGCAGGCCCCGCACGGTGAAGGGCCGGCACGCCGGAGACGTCAACAGCCGAAGGCCGAACTCACGCCGCAGGCTCGTGACGGCCCGGGGCCGGACGGGTTGACGGGTAGCAATGGGGCTGAGATATGTCAACAAGACTGACATAAATCGCCGAGGCCGGCCTCGCCTGTCTGAACCCGCACATCCGACATCGGATGTCCGAATGCCTGGAGGGTGCCCCGAACGTGGAACGGCACGCGACGCCAGAGACCGCCGATGCCGCGAGCCCGGCGGAGGACCCGGGGCCGGCGGGCCGGACCGCGCCCGGCGGCAGCGACGACCTGATCGAACTCCTGTTCTTCGCCTATCGCGATTTCGTCGGTGACCCGGACCGCATCCTGGCGCAGTATGGCTTCGGCCGCGCCCACCACCGGGTCCTGCATTTCGTCGACCGCTATCCGGGTCTCACCATCGCCGAACTCCTTGATATCCTGCGCATCACCAAGCAGAGCCTCAACCGGGTGCTGAAGGACTTGATCGGACAGGACTACATCACGCAGAAGACCGGCGCCCACGACAGGCGCCAGCGGCTGCTGTACTGCACCCCCGCCGGGACGGCGCTGGCCGGGGACCTCACCCGGGTCCAGGCGCGGCGGCTGGCCCGCGCCCTGTCCGACCCCGTGGCGGGGGCCGGGACCGACCGGTCGCGGGGGAGCGCGGCCCACGGCGCCGCCGAGGGGTTCCTGCTGGCGATGATCGACCCCGAGGAACGCGCCGCCGTGCGCCGGCTCATGGCCCGGCGCGTGGGAGCCTTCGCCTGATGGGTCACCCCGGCCTCAAGGCCCGCGCCGACCTGCCCGATCACGCCGCCCACATCCTGGTGGTCGACGACGACCGCCGCGTGCGCGAACTGCTCACCCGCTTCCTGTTCGAGCAGGGTTTCCGGGTCACCGCCGCCGAGACCGTGGCGGACGCCCGCGCCAAGTCGCAGAGCCTCGTCTTCGACGCCCTCGTCCTCGACGTGATGATGCCCGGCGAGACCGGATTCGACTACGCCCGCCAGGTCCGCGAGACCTCGCAGGTGCCGATCCTGATGCTCACCGCCCGCTCCAACCCCAACGACCGGGTGATGGGACTGGAGATCGGCGCCGACGACTACCTGCCCAAGCCCTTCGAGCCGCGCGAGCTGATCCTGCGGCTCAACAACATCCTGCGCCGCGGCGCCAAGGCCGCCCCGGTGCGCGAGGGCGCCGAGGCCGTCACCTTCGGGCCGTTCTCCTACCGCATCGACCGGGGCGAGCTGCGCCGGGCCGACGAGGCCGTACGCATCACCGAGCGCGAGCGCGAGATCCTCACCGTGCTGGCGCTGGCGGCCGGCGCCAACGTCGAGCGCGAGGCCCTGGCCGGCGGCGGCGGGCTGGCGGCCGAGCGCAGCATCGACGTGCAGATCAACCGCCTGCGCCGCAAGACCGAGGTCGATCCGGCCAATCCCGTGTTCCTCCAGACGGTGCGCGGCGTCGGCTACCGCCTCGCCGTCGACTAGGGGCGCGGGGGCGATGGCCGGGGGCCTGAGGGGCCTTGGGCAGGGCGCGAGCCGGGCCTGGGCGGCGCTGCCGCGGCCGGCCCGCGTGTGGCGGCTGACCTCGCGGGCGATCGGCGACGCCTTGCCCAAGGGGCTCTACGCCCGCTCGCTCATCATCATCATCGCGCCCGTGGTGCTGCTCCAGTCGGTGATCGCCTACACCTTCATGGAGCGGCACTGGCAGCTCGTGACCCGCCGGCTCTCGGCCGCCGTGACCGCGGACGTGGCCGCCCTCATCGACATCTACGAGAGCTACCCCCAGGACAAGGACACCGAGACCCTCTCGCGCATCGCCGCCACCCGGCTCAACCTCGACCTCGACATCCTGAAGGGCGCCAAGCTGCCGGCGCCGGGGCCGCGCCCGTTCTTCTCGATCCTCGACGAGGCCCTGTCGGAGGAGATCAACCGCCAGATCAAGCGGCCCTACTGGATCGACACGGTGGGCCGGTCGAGCCTCATCGAGATCCGGGTGGCGATCGCCGACGGGGTCATGCGCGTCACCGCCCGGCGCAGCATGGCCTACGCCTCGAACTCGCACATCTTCCTGCTGTGGATGACCGGTTCGTCGATGGTCCTGCTCGGGGTCGCGATCCTGTTCCTGCGCAACCAGATCAAGCCGATCCTGCGGCTGGCCGCCGTGGCCGAGAGCTTCGGCAAGGGCCGCGAGATCGAGTTCCGGCCCCGCGGCGCCCGCGAGGTCCGCGCCGCCGGCCATGCCTTCATCGAGATGAAGCGGCGCATCGAGCGGGCGATGGACCAGCGCACGACCATGCTCAACGGGGTGAGCCACGACCTGCGCACCATCATCACCCGCTTCAAGCTCTCGCTGGCCCTCGTCGAGCAGAACGCCGACGTGGAGGACCTGAGCCGCGACGTCGACGAGATGAGCCGCATGCTCGAGGCCTACCTCGCCTTCGCGCGCGGCGATTCCGGCGAGCTCGCCGTGCCCACCGACCTACGCGCCCTGCTCGAGGACCTGCGCTCGGACATCGAGCGCCTCGGCGCCCACGTCGAGGCGGTGGACATCGACGGGCCGATGAGCGTGACCCTGCGGCCGGACGCGATCCGGCGCTGCCTGTTCAACCTCGCGGCCAACGCCGCGCGCTACGGCGACACCGTCGCCATCGTGGCGCGGCGCGACCTGCGCAACGTGCTCGTCTCCATCGACGACGACGGGCCGGGCATTCCGGCCGAGCAGCGCGAGGAGGTGTTCAAGCCGTTCGTGCGCCTCGACGACGCCCGGCAGGACGCCGGCGGCTCGGGCCTCGGCCTCTCCATCGCCCGCGACATCGCCAGGGCGCACGGAGGCGACGTCACCCTCCACGACGGCCCGCTCGGGGGGCTGCGCGCCACGGTACGGCTGCCGGCGTGACGCGTTGCCGGTGGCTCCGGTCCTCGGCCGAGGACGGCGGCGTTCGAGCCGACCGCCGCGAACATCCGTCGCCCGGAGCGGCTGCGGCTCCGGCGCCGCGAAAACTTCGCGCCGGGGTGTCCCCAGCCGGGCCGGGGGGTGCTACAAGCGGCCGACAGGAGGGTCCGCGACCATCGGCGGGCCCGTCAGACGCGAGCGCGCATTCCCATGACCCCGCCCACGAACTCGCCCACGAATTCGCCCATGAACCCGCTGGTCCCCATCTTCATCCTGCTGTCGCTGCCGATCGCCGCCATCGGCCTCGTGCTCTACACCGACGCGGGCATCGAGCCGACCCTGTTCTACGCCAGCGTGAAGACCTTCGTGGTCCTCTTCGTCATCGGCGGCCTGCTTTCCTACGGCGCCAGCCGCCTCTCGGGCGGCTCCGAGGGCTGAGGCCCGCCCTCGCAACCGGGAGGCCCGACACCCGTCGACCCCGGGGGCGGGCCACCGCACACGGAGCCGGGAGGCCGGCGCCCGTCGGGACAGGCCACCGCTCCGAAAGGCCGAACCCACGTTGACCGCCCCTCCCCGTGCGCCCGACTTCCGCCTCGCCCTCTACGAGCTGAGCGACAGCCTGGGCGACCTCGACGACACGGCGGCGATCTCCTACGCCGCCGGCGCGGTCCTGGGGCGCTGGCTGTCGGTGAGCCGGGCCGGTTACGGCACCATCGACCGGGTCGACGAGACCATCACGATCGAGCGCGACTGGAATGCGCCCGGGATCGTGACGATCGCGGGGACGCTGCACTTTCGCGACTACGGCTCGTACATCGACGACCTCAAGCGCGGCGAGACCGTGGTCTGTGCCGACGCCTTCGGCGACCCTCGCACCCGCGACCGCGCCGACGCGCTGGCCGGGATCAGCGCCCGGTCCTTCATCAACATGCCGGTGACCGAGGGCGGCGGCTTCGTGGCGCTGCTCTACGTCAACCACGAGAACGCCCGCGACTGGAGCGCGGACGAGCTCGATTTCATGCGCGAGGTCGCCGCGCGGACCCGCACCGCCATCGAGCGCCGCCGCGCCGAGCGCGAGCTACGCGCCCTGGCCGCCTCCCTGGAGAGCCAGGTCGCCGAGCGCACGGCCGAGCGCGACAGGGTCTGGCGCAACTCCCGCGACCTCCTGGTCGTCATCGGGGCGGACGGGGTCTTCCGCGCGGTCAACCCGGCCTGGACCGCGATCCTCGGCCACGCGGCCGAGGAGGTGGTGGGGCATAGCTTCCTCCAGTTCATCTGGCCCGAGGACGCCGCCCTCACCCTCGACGGGCTGGTGACCGCCGTGGGCCGCAGCGACCTCACCAGCTTCGAGAACCGTTACCGCCACAAGGACGGCACCCCGCGCTGGATCTCCTGGCACACCTCCACCGAGGGCGATGTCGTCTACGCCTACGGCCGCCACGTCACCGCCGAGAAGGAGCAGGCCCAGACCCTGCGCCTGACCCAGGAGGCCCTGCGCCAGGCGCAGAAGATGGAGGCGGTGGGCCAGCTCACCGGTGGCCTCGCCCACGACTTCAACAACCTGCTCGCGGGCATCACCGGCAGCCTCGAACTGGTGGAAAAGCGCCTCGGCCAGGGCCGGCTCGACGCGATTCCCCGCTACATCGACGCCGCGCAGGGGGCGGCCAAGCGGGCCGCGGCCCTGACCCAGCGCCTGCTCGCCTTCTCGCGCCGGCAGACCCTCGACCCGAAGGTGATCAACCTCAACCGCCTGGTGGCGGACATGGAGGACCTCGTCCGCCGCACGGTCGGGCCCCAGGTCACCCTGGAGGTGGTGGGCGCGGGCGGCCTCTGGCTCGTGATGGTCGATCCCAACCAGTTCGAGAACGCGCTGCTCAACCTGTGCATCAACGCCCGCGACGCCATGCCCGGCGGCGGGCGACTGACGGTGGAGACCGCCAACAAGTGGCTCGACGACCGCGCCGCGGCCGAGCGCGAGCTGCCCCCCGGGCAATACGTCTCGCTGTGCGTCACCGACACCGGCACCGGCATGACCCGCGACGTGATCGAGCGGGCCTTCGACCCGTTCTTCACGACCAAGCCCCTGGGCCAGGGCACCGGGCTCGGCCTCTCGATGATCTACGGTTTCGTCCGCCAGTCGGGCGGGCAGGTCCGGATCTATTCGGAGGTGGGCGACGGGACGACGATGTGCCTCTACCTGCCGCGCCACCTCGGCGAGGGCGAGGACACCCCGAGCAGCCCCGGATCGGGGACCGACGGCCTCGTCGGCCACGGCGAGGTGGTGCTGGTGGTGGACGACGACCCCACCGTGCGCATGCTGGTGGTCGACGTGCTGATGGACGGCGGCTACGCGGTGATGGAGGCGGCCGACGGCCCCGCCGGCCTGCGCCTGCTCCAGGGCGAGGCCCGCATCGACCTCCTGATCACCGACGTCGGCCTGCCCGGCGGCCTCAACGGGCGCCAGGTCGCCGACGCCGCCCGCGCCCTGCGCCCGGGGCTGAAGGTGCTGTTCATCACCGGCTACGCCGACAACGCCGTGGTCGGCAACGGCCACCTCGACCCCGGCATGCAGGTGGTGACCAAACCCTTCACCATCGACGCCCTGCGCGACAAGATCCGGGAGATGATCGAGGAGTAGGGGCGCGGGTGCGGACGGCGGCCCCCGGCCTCGGGCAGGTTCGCGCGGGCGCCCGCCATCGCGGCAGCGGCCGGGGCGGGACGGCAATCGACGCTGGACGGCAGCGGGGTTGCGCGCTAGCCGTGCGCCGGCGGATGCAGGGTCGCTTCGCGGGACGGGATGGGTTCCTTGAGCGAACGGAGCGGGACGGAATCCGCCACGGTCTACCTCGACGTGGACGGCGTGGTGACGACGGCCGGCTATCAACGGCAGGCCGGCAAGGACAACCTCGATCCGGCCCAGGTCGCCCTCGTCGCCGCCCTGGTGCGGGAGTTCGACGCCAGGGTGGTCGTTTCGTCGACGTGGCGCGTGGCCGATTGCCGCCCGACGCTGGTCGAAGCCGGCCTGCCGGCGGACTGCTTTCACCCCGACTGGCGGACGGCCATCCTGCCGGCGAGCCGGGACGCCCGGACCGGCGACATGCTCCCGGCCGAGCGGGCCGGGCGCGGCGACGAAATCGCCGACCACGTGACCCGGAACCGCATTACGCATTATCTCGTCCTCGACGACGTCGAGGTCGGGCCCCTCCATGCGGGCCGGCACGTCCGGCCCGATGCGGAGTTCGGGCTGTCCGATGCGGATGATGTCCTGGCCCGTCGCATCCTGAGCGAAAGGCCGCGCCGCGACGGCTGATGCGGTTTCCCGCTTGCATCAAGCGTGGACCGTATCACCGAGCCCGCGCGGCGCTCGAGCGAAGCCCATGTCCGCATCACGACGTGATCAACCCGAAATGGGATGATGCGTCGAATCGGCTCATGCGGATCATCCGCCGCTTTACGGTTTCGCAGCCATTGAACTTTTCCCGGCTACGGGTCATTCCATGACAGTGGAATGACGAATTCGTCGTGCCGCTCCCGACATCGACAGGGTCGCTTTTCGACCCGCGCCGGACCCGCCCGTCCGGCACCTCCATGCGCCGCCCCCGTGCGGCTCGTGCGGGCGCGTCGCGTCGGATCGTCGACCGGCAGGAAGGAGTGGTTGCGATGTTCGGACTCAGAGATCGGATCGATCCGTCGCGCCCTTCGCTTGCCGCCCTCGGCATCGTCGAACGGTCGGCCGCCAGGGGCCATGGCGCCCTCGTCGCCACCGGCTGGGCCGAGATCGGGTTCGGGTACCACGGCACCGTCCACGCGCATCCGGACCATCCGGACGTGGTCGTGCGCTTCGCCCGCAAGGCCGATGGGTTCGGCGACTACGCCGCCCTCCTTCGCAGGGGCTTTGCGGGGTCCGACGGGCCGCACGCTCCGCGCGTGCACGATCTGCACGTCAGCCGCTGCGGCGCCTTGATGACCGTCGGCTCGCGCCTGACCAATCCGCCGGCGCAGGTCTGGTGGCTGGCCTACGCCCACGCCGTCATCGCGGACCACCCCGGCGTCGCGATGGACGAAGGTGTGCGCGAGCGCTTCAAGGTGGAATGGCCCGCGCACGAACCCCGGATCGATCACGCGAGCTTCGATGGGATTCGGGAAACCTTCCGGGACGCATGGCCCGGATACGAAGCCTTTGTCGCCACCCTGCGGGCGGCGTCGCCCCGTGGCCTCGACCCGAACGTCGGGAACGTCCTCGTCGGATGCGACGGCAGTCCCGTGGTCAACGATCCGCTCTGCGACGACGGGTTCGGCCTGTGGCGCTCGCCCGTTTCGCGCCTGCTGACACGGTACGCGGAGGCCGTGCGTCGTCTGGCGACAGAAGCACTGGGTCGGGCACCCGCCACCGCCTAGTCACGCAGCCGGTCGAGGCGTTCCCCCTTTCAGGGCGACGACAAACCCGCCCCGACGACCTTGGCGATCCGCTCGGAACGACCGAGCCATTCGTCCCTCGTATCCGGGACGCCGTTGTCCCGCGGCAGGCACTTTGCCGGCGAGGTCTCCGTCGTCCAGCAATCCGTCCAGATGCCGCCCCGGCGGATCAACAGGTGCCGCCCGTCCGCAGTGACGACGAGGCGGGGATCGTGGGTGAAGGAGTGGTCCTCCGAATAGGTGATGTCGCTGACAGCATTCTGGAACGGTTGCCAGCGCCAGCCGCGCGGCGTCTCCCACAAACCGAAGATCGTGTCCGTCATTCCCGGTTCCAGGGTCATCATGACCACCCGTCCATCCGGAAGAACGACGCGGTCGATTTCAAAACGCACCGTGGCCACTTGCAGGAAGCCGCCGACCAGCACGATGACCGGAACCGCGACCGCGAGGTCCGCCAGCGGGCTGAGCCGGCGCCATCCCCGAACGCCGGCTGCCGCGACGACCTGGGACAGCAGCAGCAGGACGAGGCCCACGTCCGGAACGTGATGCACCCAGGACGGCAGGATGACCTCGCCGGTGCCCCAAGGCCACACGATGCCGACGAGGAGCCCGAGATAGAGCGCGATCAGCAGGCCACCGCTGAGCAGTGAGAGGCGACGGAGCCGGGCGAGACGCAGCATGACCGCCCTCCAGCACGGGACGAGGTTGCGGGCAACGGCGGCAGGGACGGAGCCGACGGAGGCAATCGACACCGGTTCGCGGGGAAAAAGGGGGGCCCCCTACTCCGCCGCCACCCGCGGCGAGATGCGGCCGTCGTTGGCGGGCGGGCCCGGGAGGGCGAAGGGCTCGCCGGCCTCGGGTTCGTCCTTGGTCCCGATGAAGCGCGAGAACAGGCGCACGATCAGGCGGGAGAGGTCGTCCACCAGTACGAAGATCGCCGGCACGAAGATCAGCGACAGGCCCGTCGAGACGATGAGGCCGCCGATCACCGCGATGGCCATCGGGGCGCGGAACTCGCCGCCGATGCCCAATGCCATCGCCGAGGGCACCATGCCGGCGGCCATGGCGATGGTGGTCATCACGATGGGCCGGGCGCGCTTGCGGCCGGCGTCGATGATGGCGGTGGCGCGGTCGACCCCGGCCGCCATCTCCTCGATGGCGAAATCCACCAGCATGATCGCGTTCTTGGTCACCACGCCCATCAGCATCAGGATGCCGATGACCACGGGCATCGAGATCGGCTTGCTGAAGATCAGGAGGCCGAGGATGGCGCCGCCGATGGAGAGCGGCAGCGAGAACAGGATGGTGAGCGGCTGCAGGAAGTTGCCGAACAGCAGCACCAGCACCCCGAACACCATCATCAGGCCGGCGCCCATGGCCAGGGCGAAGCCTTCGAACACCTCGCCCATCACCTCGGCGTCGCCGGTCTGGCGCAGGGTGACGCCCGGCGGCAGGTTCTTGGCGGTGGGCAGCGCCATCACCGCCTCGATGAGGGAGCCGAGCGCGTCCGAGCCCTGCATGTCCGCCTCCAGCGCCACGCGGATGGCGCGGTCGTAGCGGTCGATGGCGGTGGGCCCCTGGCCGAGGCTGATGTCGGCGACGCTCGCCAGAGGCACCGCCGCGCCGGCCTTGACCGGCACCTTCATGGTCGCGATCTCGGAAAGGTCGCCGCGCAGCCGTTCGGGCAGCTGCACCCGGATCGGCACCTGGCGGTCGCCGGCGTTGAACTTGGCCAGATTCGCGCCGATGTCGCCGATGGTGCCGACCCTGACCGTCTCGGCGATGAGGTCGGTGGAGACGCCCAGATCCGCCGCGACGCCGGCCTTGGGCCGGATGCGGACCTCGGTGCGGTCGAGGGGGGCTGTGGACATCACGTTGACGAGGTGGGGCACCCCCGCCGCCTCGCGCTGCAGCTGGGCGGCGGTGTCGGCCACCACCAGCCGGTCGGGGCCGGCCACCACCAGGGTGAGGTCGCGCTGGCCGCTCTCGCGCAGCGCCCAGAACCGGATGTCGGGCGTCTCCCTCAGGAGGGCGCCGATCACCACGTCCATCTGCTTCTGGGTGCGGGCGCGGGTGTTCTTCGGGGTCAGGTTGATGGTGAAGGTGGCGAGCCGCACCTCCTTCTTGCCGGGCAGCTGGCGGCCGCCGTCCACGAACACGCTGCGCACCTCCGGCAGGCCGCGGATGCGCTCGACGAGCCCGTCGGTGACGCGGGTGGTGTCGGCCAGGCGCGCGCCGGGGGGAAGCTCCACCACGAAGATGGTGCGCGCCGCGTCCTCCGCCGGCAGGAAGCCGGCCGGCAAGAGGGTGGTCGACCAGATCGAGACGGCAAAGCAGCCGAGCCCCACCACCAGCGTGACGAACTTGTGGCGCACCGACCACGCGACGATGCGGGTGTAGCCGCGCATCACGAAGCCCTCGCGGGTGTCCTCCGGCCCGTGGTCGCGCAGGAAATAGGCGGCCAGCAGCGGCGTGATCAGGCGCGCCACCAGCAGCGACATGAACACCGCGGCCGCGATGGTGAGGCCGAACTGCTTGAAGTACTGCCCGGCGATGCCGCTCATGAAGGAGACGGGGGCGAAGATCGCGATGATCGTCGCCGTGATGGCGATGACGGCCAGCCCGATCTCGTCGGCGGCCTCCAGCGAGGCGCGGTAGGCCGATTTGCCCATGCGCATGTGGCGCACGATGTTCTCGATCTCGACGATGGCGTCGTCGACGAGGATGCCGGTGACGAGGGTGATGGCCAGCAGGCTGACGGCGTTGAGCGAGAAGCCGAGCGTGCTCATGACCCAGAAGGTCGGCAGCACCGAGAGCGGCAGCGCGATCGAGGCGATGAGCGTGGCGCGCCAGTCGCGCAGGAACACGAACACCACGACGACGGCGAGCAGCGCCCCCTCGATGAGGCTCAGCATCGCCGAGTGGTAGTTGCCGACCGTGTTGGTCACCACCGTGTCGATGAGGTCGAAGCGCACGCCCGGGTTCTTCTCGGCCAGCTCCGCGATCTTCCGGGCCACCGATTCGGCCACCTGCGCGTCGCTGGCGCCGGTGGCGCGCGAGATCGCGAAGGCCACCACCGGCTCGCCGTTGAAGCGGGCGAAGGTGCGCGGCTCCTCCGAGCCGTCGACCAGGGTGGCGAGTTCGTCGAGCCGGACCTTGCGGTTGCCCGGCACCACGATGGAGGTCTCGGCCAGGGTCGCCAGGCTCGCGGCCCCGCCGAGGGTGCGGATCGACTGCTCGAGGCCGCCGACCTCGCCGCGCCCGCCGGCCATGTCGGCGGAGGTGAGGCGGACCTGCCGGTTGACGTCGGCCGCGGTGATGCCCAGCGCCAGCAGCCGGTCGGGCTTGAGGATGACACGGATCTCGCGGGCGACGCCGCCGAGGCGCTCGACGCCGCCCACCCCCTTCACGCCCTGGATCTGGCGGGCGACGACGTCGTCGATGAGCCAGGACAGGTCCTCGGGCGTCATCGCCGGCGCCGAGGCGCCGTAGACCATGATCGGCAGGCCGGCGATGTCGACGCGGCTGACGATGGGCTCGTCGATGGTGCGCGGCAGGGTGACCCGGACCTTGGCGATGGCGTCCTTGACGTCGTTCACCGCCCGGTCGGTGTTGGTCTCCAGCCGGAACTCGATGGTGGTGGTCGAGGTGCCCTCGGCGATGGCCGAGGTGATGTGCTTGACGCCCCTCACGCCGGCGACCGCGTCCTCCACCACCTTGGTGACCTGGGTCTGCAGCTCGGAGGGGGCGGCACCGGCCTGCGTCACCAGGATCGAGACGATCGGGATGTCGATGTTGGGAAAGCGCGTGATCGGCAGGCTGCGGAAGCTGACGATGCCGAGCACCACCAGGACCAGGAACAGGACGATCGAGGGGATGGGCTTGCGGATCGCCCAGGCGGAGACGTTGAGGCGCATGGCGTCAGATCCCGCTCACTTGGCCACCGTGTCGGCAGAAGGCTTGGCCGCCGTGTCGGCAGAAGGCTTGGCCGCCGCGTCGGCGGCCACCGCCGCCCGGACCATCCGGATGCGGTCGCCGTCGCGCAGGAAGCTGCTGGCGCGCACCACCACCGCCTCGTCGGCCTCCACGCCCGAGCGCACTTCGAGCAGGCCCTTGGCCGAGAGGCCGGGGACGATCTTGCGCGCCTCGACGCGGCCGTCCACGGCCACCAGCACGCCGGCGCCGCCGTCGGCCCGGTAGAGCACCGCCGAGAGCGGCACCGTCACGCCCTCGCGCCGGCTGACCTCGACCCGGCCGCGGGCGAAGGCGCCGATGCGCAGGCCCGGATCGGGATCGAGGCTGATGCGGACCTTGCCGAGCCGGGTGGCGCGGTCGATCTCGGGGTCGATGCGGCGGACCCGGCCGCCGAGGGTGCGGCCCTCGTCGAGGTCGAGGCGGGCGGGGTCGCCGACCTCGAGCCGGGGCATCGCGGTCTCGGGCACCTCGCCTTCGAGCTCGATCTCGCCCCGGGCGATCAGGCGGAACAGCGGCTCGCCCACGGCGGTGGCGGTGGCACCGACCCGGGCGGTGCGGCGGTTGACGATGCCGGCTTCGGGGGCGCGGATTTCGGTGCGGGCCCGCCTGAGGGCGATCTCGCTGGCCTGGGCCCTGGCGGAGGCGAGCTCGGCTTCCGCCAGTTGCAGGCCGCCGCGGGCGGAGGCGAGGCGCCCCTCGCCGGATTCGGCGGCCGAGACGCGCTGCTCCAGGGTGACGGCGGTGGCGTTGCCGGTCTTCACGAGCGACCGCGCACGCTCCAGGGACAGGTTGGCCTCGGTCTGCGCGGCCTGCGACTGCACGATCTGGCTGCGGGCCTGGACGATGGAGGCCTCGGCCTTGGCGATGGCGGCGCGGTTGGCCGCCTCCTGCGTCTCGACCATCTCGCGCGAGAGCCGGGCCAGCACCTGGCCCTTCTCGACGCGCGCGCCCTCCTCGACCAGCAGTTCGGTGATGCGGAAGCCCTCGACCTCCGGCGCCACCAGGATCTCGTCGCGGGCCACCAAGGTGCCGGTGACCACGGCCTCCTCCACCAGTTCGCGCCGGGCGGCGGGCGCCACCGTCACGGCGGGCGCCAGGGCCGCGGCGTCCGGCACCGTGGAGGGCTCGGCCGCAGCGAGGCCCGCCGATCCGAGGACCGACGCGGCGAGGGCGAGGACGAGGCGGGTGGCGTGCATCGGTTGTCGGGGCCCGGCGGACGTGTTGACGCGGGGACGGACGCGTCGCGCCGCTGCCCCCCGAGCACCCAGCGGTGCCCGGCAAGGCCGGCGTTTTCAAGGCCCCGAGGTTTCCGGACCGTTGCGCCGTCGTCGCATGGCGGCCCGGACCGCGGCATCGTCACGGACTGCAACCGGGGGCCGCGTCCGGCGTTGACCGTCCAGATATCCACCGGGTGAAGGCGGAGCGGACATGACCATCTACCAGATCAAGCAGACCACCAGCGGTGCCGTGCTCTGGACCGGCCAGGCGAGTGACGCCGATTCGGCCCTCGACGCGATGGCCCGCGAGGCCGGCTACACCCACTTCAGCGCCCTGCCCGATCAGATCCGCGCGAGCGGCGTGGTCGCCACCGAGCTGACCCAGCTTCGTTGACGCGGGGGCTTCGGCCTCCGTCGACCATCCTCCCCGGGACCGCAGCCCACACGGCTGCGGTCCCTTGACGTGCCTGGGGCGGGCGCCCATTCCGGCCGCCATGGCCCGTCCCTCCACCGCCCTGTGGCGGCCGTACACGCAGATGCAGACCGCGGCGGCGCCGCTCGAGGCGGTGCGCACCCACGGGTCGCGGATCGTTCTCGCCGATGGGCGCGAACTCGTGGACGGCATCGCCTCGTGGTGGACGGCGGTCCACGGCTACAACCATCCCCACATCCGCGCCGCCGTGGCCGACCAGCTCGCAGCCATGCCGCACGTGATGTTCGGCGGGCTCAGCCATGCCCCGGCCGAGCGCTTGGCCGCGCGCCTCGCCGCCCTGCTGCCGGGCGACCTCGACCACGTCTTCTTCACCGATTCGGGGTCCGTCGCCGTCGAGGTTGCCCTCAAGATGGCCGTCCAGATGTGGACCAACCGCGGGGTGGCCGGGCGGACGCGCTTCCTCGCCTTCCGGGGCGGCTACCATGGCGACACCATGGGGGCGATGTCGGTGTGCGACCCCGTCGACGGCATGCACCGCGCCTTCGGCGACGCGGTGCCGGCCCAGGTCTTCTGCGACCTGCCGCGGTCGGAGGCCGAAGTGGAGGCCCTCGACCGGACGCTGGCAGCCAACCGCGAGACCCTGGCCGGGGTGATCGTCGAACCCCTGGTGCAGGGGGCCGGCGGCATGCGGATGCACGCCCCGGAGGTGCTGGCGACCATCGCCCGCCTCGCCCGGCGCCACGGGCTGCCCCTCATCTGCGACGAGATCTTCACCGGGTTCGGCCGCACCGGCACCCTGTTCGCCTGCGAGCAGGCGGGCGTGGTGCCCGACATCCTGTGCCTGTCGAAGGCGCTCACCGGGGGCACCATGGCGCTGGCCGCCACCGTGGCGCGCACGGAGGTGTTCGAGGCGTTCCTGTCCGACGATCCCGCCCACGCGCTGATGCACGGCCCGACCTTCATGGCCAACCCGCTGGCATGTGCGGCGGCCAACGCCAGCCTCGACCTGTTCGAGACGCAGCCGCGCCTCGAACAGGCCGGTGCCATCGCCCTGCGCCTCGCCGAGGGGCTGGCGCCCCTGTCCGGCCTGCCCGGCGTCGTCGACGTGCGCGTGCTGGGCGCCATCGGCGTGGTGCAGCTCGCGGCTCCTCCGGATCTGGCCGACCTCAAGGCCCGCTTCGTCGCGCAGGGCGTCTGGGTCCGGCCGTTCGGCGACATCGTGTACCTGACCCCCTCGCTCGCCATTCCCATGGCCGACCTCGACCGTCTCGTGGCGGCGGTGACGCGCGTGGTGCGGGACGTCGTCGGCGAGGGAGGGCTGCAACCCTGACCGGCCTCGGTCGTTGGGTCACTGACACGCCGCGCGGTGCGCCCTCGCACGCCGCCGGCGCCGATACCCTTCGCAAAGAGGACGGCTATCGTGGTGGAACAGACGACAGGCCCGGCCGGCGACCGCCCGGTGATCCTCCTGGTGGAGGACGAGGCGCTGACGATCATGGATCTCGCCGACGTCCTGGAGGATGGCGGCTACGACACGGTGCAATGCGCCTCCGCCGAGCGGGCGCTCGGCATCCTGCAGGCGAGGCCAGACATTCGCGGCCTCGTCACCGACGTCGAATTGTCGGGCAAGGTCAACGGGTTCGATCTCGCCACCGCCGTCTCGGAGGCGCGGCCGCACCTGCCGATCGTGATCGTCTCGGGGCGGGCCGCACCGGACCCCGAGCGGATGCCGGACGGCGCCCATTTCATCGCCCGTCCGTGCACGGGCGAGGACATCCTGCACCAGATCAGGCGACTGATGCCGTGCTGAGGGAGCCGGCCCGCGCCACGATCCCGTCCAGGTCGCGGTGGTCGCGGTAGATCGGGACGGCGCCGGCCGCCGCGAGGTCGGCGCCGGAGCGGTCGTGGCTCCAGTGGCCGCCGCCCGTGAAGCCGGTCACCCGCATACCCGCCGCCCGTGCCGCGATCACGCCCGGCACGCTGTCCTCGATCACCAGGCAGGCGGCCGGGGCCACGCCCATGGTCGCGGCGGCGTGCAGGAACAGGTCGGGGGCCGGCTTGCCCCGCGCCACCATGGTCGAGGAAAAGATCCGTCCCTCGAACAGGGGCAGCAGGCCGGTGAGGCCGAGGGAATGGCGCAGCCGCACCGGATCGCTGCTCGATGCGACGCAGAACGGCAGGGACAGCGAGGAGACCGCACCCGCGATTCCGGGCATCGGCGTCAGCCGCGCGTCGAACGCCGCCAGGGTGTCGGCCTTGAGCCGGGGGAGGAACCCCTCCGGCGCGGCAATGCCGGTATCCTGGGTGACCGCGGCCATGATCGAGGCCATCGACATGCCGGCGAACCGCGCCCGCACGGTGTCCACGTCGATGGCGACACCGATGCGGTTGAGACCGGCCGTGAGGCAGGCGAGACTGATCGGCTCGCTGTCGATGAGCACGCCGTCGCAGTCGAAGACGATCAGGGCGAGGGGGGCATGACTGTCGGGAGCTTGGCCGTCAGGAGCATGGCGGTCGCCTGTCGTCGGTGTCGCTGGTGGTCCACTGTCCCGCATGCCGCCCCTGTGGCATGGCTTGCGCGCACCCCGCAACCGCAGCCCGATGCTGCGCTCCTCATCCCGTCACGGCCGAACCGGCAGGGTCTTCAGCCGCCATGCTCCGCTTTCTCCTCCGCGCCCTCGGCCTCGTCATCCTGGCCGCGGGCTTCGTCTGCCTCGTCTATGACGGCGCCCGTTCGGTGGCCAACAACGGGTTGCGCGTCACGACCCTCGGCGAACTGCCTCTGACCACCCTGGCCACGCCGCTGGCCAACCTCAAGACCGCGATCGAGGGCATCGCGCCCTGGCTGTGGCAGGCGATCCTGCTGCCGCTCGGCGTCGCCCCCGCGGCACTGATCGGCCTGGTGCTGGGCGTGATCCTGCTCTGGATCGGCCAGCCCCTGCGCGAACCCGCCCGCTCCTACGGCCCCATCCCCGCCGGGCGCCGCGGCGGGCCTGCGGGACCGTAACCCGCGCGACCGTGCCCGCGAGACCGTGCCCGGTTGAGCGCGAGCCGGCTCGCCGTCACGCACGACGTAGACGAGAAACGGTTGCGCTCGGGCCTCCGATCGGTTGTCTCTCCGCCGCGAACGAATCACGGGAGGAACCATGTCGGGTCACGGGGCCGTAGACGGCGCGAACAAGAAGATCGCGTTGCTGATTTCGGTGCTGGCGCTGTTCCTGGCGCTGGCGGAGACGCTGGCCAAGGGCGCGCAGACCGAGGCGCTCAGCGCCAACGTCGAGGCCGCCAACCAGTGGTCCTTCTTCCAGGCGCGGACCATCCGCGGCACCATCCTGCGCAGCGCCGACGAGACCCTGGTGCTCACCGCGCCCGGGGGCGCCGAGGCGGAGGCGGTCAAGGCGAAGCGGGCGGAATGGGCCAAGACCCTGGCGCGCTGGGAGTCGGACCCCGCCTCCGGCGACGGCCGCAAGGAACTGCAGGAGAAGGCACGCGCCTCGGAAGCGCGCCGCGACCTCGCCCTGCACCGCTACCACCAGTACGAGATCGGCTCGGCCGCGTTCCAGATCGGGATCGTGCTGGCTTCGGCCCAGGTCATCACCGGTATCGCGGCGCTCGGCTTCCTCGGCGGCGGCCTCGGGGTGATGGGCCTCGCGCTCCTGGGCTTCGGTCTCTACGCGCCGCACGCCCTGCCGTTCTTCCACTGACCGCGAGAGGGGGACCGCCTCGGCCCCCTCTTACCCCCTCACGCCGCCGCGGTGGCCTGACCCTCGGCGCGCTCGCGGGCGAGCCGGGTGACGGTCACCTGGTCGACCTTGCCGGTGCCGAGCATCGGCACCTTGTCGACGACCACCACCTCGGCGGGAATCGCGATCTCGGTGGCGCCCTTGCCCTTGGCGAAGACCTGGTAGTCGGCCCGCGTCGCGCCCCTCGCCTCGGTGAACAGGATCAGCCGCTCGCCCTTGCGCGCGTCGGGCACCGCGGCCACCGCGCTCGGGGCCTGGGGCCAGAGTTCGGCGGCGAGCGACTCGATGGCGGCGAGCGACACCATCTCGCCGGCGATCTTGGCGAAACGCTTGGCCCGGCCCTTGATGGTGACGAAGCCGGCCGCGTCGATGGTGACGATGTCGCCGGTGTCGTGCCACCCGTCGGCCGGCGGCTCCAGCACGCCCGGCTTCTCGGCGCGCAGGTAGCCGAGCATGACGTTGGGGCCGCGCACGAACAGGCGCCCGCCCTCCTCGATCCCCGGCACCGTCTCGAGCCTGGATTCCATGCCCGGCATGATCCGCCCGACGCTGCCGAACTTGTTGAACATCGGCGTGTTGAGCGCCAGCACCGGGCCGGTCTCGGTGACGCCGTAGCCTTCGAGGATCCGCAGGCCGAATTTTTCCGCATAGGTGCGCCGGGTCGATTCCTTCACCGGCTCGGCGCCGGCCAGGATGTAGCGCAGGGAGCGCAGGTCGTAGGCATGCGCCGCCCGGGCGTAGCCGGTGAGGAAGGTGTCGGTGCCGAAAAGGATGGTGCTGTTCGAGCCGTAGATGAGCTCGGGCACGATCCGGTAGTGCAGCGGCGAGGGGTAGAGGTAGACCGGCACGCCCGAGACCAGCGGCAGCACCAGCCCCACCGTCAGCCCGAAGGCGTGGAAGACGGGGAGCACGTTGAAGACCTTGTCGGTGCGGCCGAAATCGATGCGCGCGGCGGCCTGGGCGGTGTTGGCGAGCATGTTGCGGTTGGCCAGCACCACGCCCTTGGGCGTGCCCTCCGAGCCCGAGGTGAACAGGATCGCGGCCGGGTCGTCGCCCTTTCGCGCCACCAGGGGCTTTCGCTTGGCCAGGATCCCATTGGCGAGCAGGCCACGCAGCTTGTCCGTGGTGGAGATCGTGGCGCGCACGTCTTCGAGGTAGACGAGCTTCACCGCACCCTGGATCGCCTCGACCAGCCCCCCGAGGCGGGCCTTCTCGATGAAGCCGCGCGAGGTCAGGATGGTGGTGACCTGCGCCGCCTTGCAGGCGGACAGGATGTTGGCGGGCCCGGCCGAGAAGTTGATCATCGCCGGCACCCGGCCCGCCGAGGCCAGGGCGAAGAAGGTCACCGCCGCGCCGTTGGCGTTGGGCAGCATCAGGCCGATGGGACGGCCCTCCGGCGCCAGCGGCATCAGTTTGCGGCCCAGCACCGTGGCCCCCATCACGAGGCGGGAGTAGGAGAGCTTGCCGGTGATCGGGTCCTCCACCGCGGTGCGGCCCCAGCCGTAGTCCTCGCCCGCCGCGATCAGCGCTTCCATCAGGCCGCGGTCGATCGGCGTGGTGTCGAACACGAGGTTCGACATGATGCCGTAGAGGGCGGCCCCCGCCGCCTGCCGGCGGTTCTTGCCCTTGAGGGCGGGATCGACCTCGAGGCGCACCGGCGGCATCACGGTGACGACGATCTTGGGCCACCAGCGCCCGCGCACCTGGTCCCGCGACAGGCGGGAGAAGATGGTCTTCTCCGGTCCCTCGATGCGCACCGGCACCACCATGGCGCCGGACTTGTCGGCGATGAGCCCGGCCCCGTCGTAGACCTTCATCAGGCTCCCCGTCACCGTGAGCCGGCCCTCGGGGAAGATGATCAGCGTCTCGCCGTTCTTGACGGCGTTGATGAGGGTGCGCGTGCCCATGGGCTTGGTCGGATCGAGCGGCATCGCCTTGGTGATCCGCAGGAACGGCTTCACCCACCAGCGCTGCGCGATGCCGTGGTCGATGGCGAACACCGGCTCCTGGTCGAGGAGCGACAGGGCCAGCGGCGCATCGAGGAACGAGACGTGGTTGAGGGCGATGATCGCGTTGGGGCCGGCGGCCTCCACGTTCTCGAGGCCGCGCACCTCGAGGCGGTAGAAGGCGCGGAACAGGATCGAGAGGAAATCGCGAAACGCACTGGTGGGCATCACCGTCAGGATCACCGCGCCGGCCACGAGGTTGAGCACGGAGATCAGCGCGAACAGGGCGGCCATCGACCAGCCCGCGCCCTGCAGGGCGGCCAGCGCCAGGGTGCCGCCCACCATGAAGGCGGCGGTGAGCACGTTGACGGCGCCGATGACGCGGGCGCGCTTGTCCTTGTCGGTCCAGGCCTGGACCGCGGCGAAGGAGGGTACGATGTAGAGGCCGCCGGCGATGGCCAAGCCCACGAGGTCGATGGTGACGCGCAGGCCGGTGCCCGTGGCGAGGAAGGCCTGCGCGCCGACGAGTTCGCCGCTGCCCGGGGGGAGGTGCGACAGCGTCCAGGCGAGGTCGAGGCCGAACAGGCCCATCAGCACGGCGCCGATCGGGGTCGGCAGCAGCACGATGCGCCCGCTCGCCAGCCAGGAGGCGAGGCCCGAGCCCAGCGCGATGCCCACCGAGAACATGGCCAGCAGCAGCGTCACCACCGTCTCGGAGCCGTGGAGGCTGTTCTTGACCATGACGGGCAGGAGCGAGAGCACCACCGCGCCCACCAGCCAGAACCAGCTCACGATGAGCGAGCCGCGCCACAGCCGGGTGTCCGACCACAGATCGCGCAGGAGGTCGCGGGTCGAGCGGGCGATGTTGGGGTCGATCACGAGATCGGGCGCGCCTTCGCCGGTGCGCGGGATGCCGCGGGCGCAGAGCCAGCACAGGATCGCGAAGGCCATGATCATCACGCCGAAGGCGGCGGGCTCGCCGCCCATGGCGGTGGCCAGCCCGGCGACGATGGTGCCCAGCAGGATCGCGAGGAAGGTCGCGCCCTCGATGAGCGCGTTGCCGGCCGGCAGTTCGGCCCGCTTCAGGTGATCGGGCAGGATGCCGTACTTGATGGGTCCGAACAGGGCGGCGATGGCGCCGAACAGCCCGAGAGCCACGAACAGGACCGGAACCGAGTGGAGGTAGAAGCCGAGCACCGCGGCGCCCGCGGCGAAGATCTCGGCGAACTTCAGGCGCTTGGCGACCACCGCCTTGTCGTAGCGGTCGGCGAGCTGGCCGCCGAGGCCCGACAGGATGAAGAACGGGCCGATGAAGACGGCGCTGGCCAGGGTGACGAGCATGCCGGGGGACGCGCCGTCGCCGCCCTGGCTGACCTTGAACAGGATCAGGAACGCCAGGGCGTTCTTGAGGAAGTTGTCGTTGAAGGCGGAGAAGAACTGGCACCAGAACAGCGGCGCGAAACGGCGCGCGGTCATCAACGAGCGGAACATGGCATTCTCCTCCGGCGGGAGCATGACTGCCCGCCACATAACGAAGCGTCAAATTCGGGCCTGCGCGGCTCATTTCGGGTGAGCCCGGCCGCGATCTATTTGAACGACGTGCAAATTATGGCGTCGTTTTATACGCCGTGCAATCTTGATCCGGGGGCGCCGGGCCCCTAAGCCGCCGGCTCCGTGCGGCGCCGCACGGCCGGGCGGGAGGGACGAGCGCGGTGACCGAGCCAACCCGAAGCAGAACGACGGCGCGGCGCGGCACCGGCCCGCGCGGCGAGCACAGCCGCGAGGAATTCTCGGCCCTCGTCACCAAGGCGGCAGAGGGGCTGGTACGGACCGAGGGCCTGCGCGGCCTCGGGATGCGGCGGCTGGCCGCCGTGATCGGCTACGCCCCGAACTCGATCTACAACGCGGTCGGCGACCTCGACACGGTGGTGATGCGGGTGAACGCCCGCACCCTGGCGCGCCTGCACGCGGCCCTCGTCGCCTCGGTGGACGCCGGAGCGACGCCCCGCGCCAACGCCCTCGCGCTGGCCGACACCTACCTCGCCTTCGTGGCCGCCGACCCGCAGGTGTGGAGCCTCGTGTTCGAGCATACCCTCGCCCCGGATTCGGCGTTCCCGGAGTGGTATGCGGCGGCCCTGGCCCAGGCCACCGACCTCGTCGACCGGGTGCTGGCCCCGATGATCCCCGATGCGACGGAACGGCGCCAGGCGGTGGCGACCCTGTGGGCGGGCCTGCACGGGCTGGCCTCGCTCTCGACCTCGCGCAAGCTCGCGGTGCTGACCCCGGAGCCGCCCCGCGACCTGGCACGGCTGCTGGTGGGGCGGTTCCTGGGTCCCTAAACGCCCGGGCCCGGCACCCGCGCCGCGGCCCGGATCGCTTCGATGTCGAGCCGGGCCGGCGCGTCCAGACCGGTGACCGCGAGGCGGGATGCGCCGGTGGCGAACAGCAGCGCCAGGGCCTCCTTCAGCGAGGCCTCCCCCGCGATGGCCGGGGCGCCGGGGGCGTCGCCGGGACTCGCGCAGGCGGCCACCGTGACGAGGGCGAGGCGGCGCAGCACCCGGTCCTCGCCGAGGAAGGCGGCGACGCCCGCGTCGGCGGGGGCCGCGAGCAGCGTCAGGGGCGCATCGGCCTGGGCGATCCGGCCCTCGCGCATCACCACGACCCGGTCGGCGAGCCGCATGGCCTCGTCGAGGTCGTGGGTGACCAGGATCACGGTCTTGCGCAAACGACGCAGGATGGCGCCGATCTCCCCCTGCAGGCGGTCGCGGGCGGCCGGATCGACCGCACCGAAGGGCTCGTCCATCAGGAGCACCGGCGGGTCGGCGGCCAGTGCCCGCGCCACGCCGACCCGCTGGCGCTGGCCGCCGGAGAGGGCGTCGGGCCGGCGCCGGCGGTACTGCCCGGGATCGAGGCCCACGAGGTCGAGCATGGCGTCGACCCGCGCCTCGACGCGGGCGCGCGGCCAGCCCAGCAGGACGGGCACGGTGGCGACGTTCTGCGCGACGCTGCGATGGGGAAACAGCCCGACCCCTTGCAGCACGTAGCCGATGGAGCGGCGCAGGACGACCGGATCGACCTCGGCCACGTCGCGCCCCGCCACCCGGATGCGACCGGCATCGGGTTCGACCAGCCGGTTGACCATGCGCAGGGTGGTCGACTTGCCGCAGCCGGACGGGCCGATCAGGGCGCAGGTCGTCCCCTCGGGCACGGTGAGGTCGATGCCGTCCACGGCCGGGCGCTCGGCGCCGGGATAGCGCTTCGAGACGGCCTCCAGGCGGATCACGGGGGCGGACCCGACCGGACGGCGGCCCGGGTCAGCAGCCCTTGCAGATCGAGCCCATGGTGGTGCGCATCTTGGCGTCCCAGGCCTTGTCGCGGGCGGCGGCCTCGCGCTGGGCCTTGAGCATGGCGGCCTCGGTCCCGGCCTTGGAGAACGGGGCACCCTTGGCGGCGGTCCGCTCGGCGGCGCCCGGCGGCTTGGTGACGCCGGTGGCGGTGACGGCGCGCTGCCCGCCCGCGGGCCGGGCGGCGGGATCCTGCGCCATCGCCCCGGACGCGGCCGAGCCGGTAACCAGGACGATCAGGGCGAGGAGGGCGGCGGCTTTGGCCATGGCGGTGTCCTGGAAGGGGGGAGGCAAGGCGGTGGCGAGAGGGCGCCACCGGCCCACGCCACCGGCCGGCGGCGGGAGCCGGCGCAGTGTGGCAGAGATGATGAAAGGATCCGCCCAGCGATACCCACCACCCGGCCGGCGGACAACCGCCGGCGGGCGACCCTTTGCATCCTCCGCCGTTAGCCGACACAGATGGAAAGATTGTGGCCGGGCCGGATCGCCCGGGCCCGCAAGGCCGACCGAGCGTGGCCGATGGAGGACGCCGCCGATGCATCGACCCGACGGCCCGACGCGGCGCGAGGCCGTGGCCGCCGCCCTCGCCCGCCTCGCCCCGCGCCTGCCGGCGTTCGAGGCGGGGGCGGTGCTCGACCGGGTGCTGGCGAGCCCTGGCCTGCGCCGGGGCCGTCCGGAGGCGTCGGCCTGGCTCGGCCTCGTCGCCTATGCCCGCCACGTCTGCACCGACTACGACGACCTCCTCGACGAGGGCTACGACCGCGACAGCGCCCGTCACTTCGTGCGCGACGACATCAATGCCGCGCTGGCCGGCTGGGGTGTCGCGCGGCGGGTCAGCGGCGAGGAGACGGAGGACGGCGACGACCCGGCATGACCCGGTCGGGAGCCGCGACGCGGTCGCGCGAAGGCCGGTGGAGGTGTATGAGATCGGGCCGACATCAATCCCGGGATCGAGGTCTCCCTCATGCAGATCAGCGCACGCAACGTCATCAAGGGCACCGTGGTGTCGGTGGAGACCGGGGCCACGACCGCCCACGTCAAGATCGAGATCGCACCCGGCCAGGTCGTCACCGCCGCCATCACCAACGACGCCGTGGCGAGCCTGAAGCTGGCGGTGGGCAAGCCCGCCTATGCCGTGGTCAAGGCCTCCGACGTCATGGTCGCGGTGGATTGAGGCCGATGCGCACCCGGCTCCTCGCCTGCCTCGTCGTCGTCCTCGCCGGGGTCGCCGCGTCCGCGGCGCGGGCGGGCGAGACCGAGGCCTGCGCCTCCTTCGACTGGCCGCTCCAGCGCGAGCTCGCGTGGTTCTCCGCGCCGGACCTGCCGCGCCTGGCCTCCGGTGCCACCCTGCCGCCGGAAATGCCGGGGGCGGTGCTCGCCCTGTCGGCCGAGGCCCAGGCGCGCCTGCCGCTCACGCCCTCGCGCGAACCCAAGCCCGAGACGCGCGGCGGCGTCCTCGAGATTCCCGCCCCGCTGATGCCGGGGATCTACCAGGTCACCCTCTCGGAAAAAGCCTGGATCGACGTGAGCCAGGACGGGACCACGACCCGCCCGCCGCTCGCCAGCACCCGCCGGCAGGGATGTCCCGGGATCGCCAAGAGCGTGCGCTTCCAGCTCGGCACCCGGCCGGTGACGATCATGGTGAGCGGCGCCGAGGCCGACAGCATCCGGATCGCGGTGGCGCCGGCCGAGTGAGGCCGATGCCCTCGACGCAGCGGGCCAGGATGGACTAGCGTCCGGCCCATGATCCGATCCCCCGCCTTCGCCGCGTTCCTCGCCCTCGCCGCCCTCGTCCCGTCCCCGGCCGCACTGGCCCAGGACCGCGGCACCCTCGACGCCAAGCCGCTGCCGCCGCTGGCCAATCCCGACGATCCCTCGACCCCCGCCAAGGCCCTGTTCGGGCGCGCCACCAGCCCGGCCCCGGGGCCGGAGGCGGCCTACGGTTCCTATGCCAGGGGCTGCTTTGCCGGGGGCGAGGCGCTGGCGGTGGACGGCCCGACCTGGCAGGTGATGCGCCTGTCGCGCAACCGGATGTGGGGCACCCCCCACCTCGTGGCGTTCATGGAGCGCCTGGCCGCCAAGGTGCCGCGGGTCGGCTGGCCGGGCCTGCTCGTGGGCGACATGTCGCAGCCCCGCGGCGGCCCGATGCTGACCGGCCACGCCTCGCACCAGCTCGGCCTCGATGCCGACGTGTGGCTGACGCCGATGCCCGACCGCCGCCTGAGCCGGTCCGAGCGCGAGGAGATGTCGGCCACCAACGTGGTGCGGCCCGACCGCCTCGACATCGACCCCGGCGTGTGGACGCCCGAGCACCTCAAGCTGATCCGGCTCACGGCGCAGCAGCCCGAGGTGGCGCGCCTGTTCGTCAACCCGGCGATCAAGAAGGCCCTGTGCCGCGAGGCCGACGGCAACCGCGGCTGGCTCTCCAAGGTGCGCCCGATGTACGGGCACAACTACCATTACCACATCCGCCTCGCCTGCCCGGCGGGGGCGGCGCAATGCGAGGACCAGGCCTCGCCGCCCGGCAGCGACGGTTGCGGCGAGGAGCTCGCCTATTGGTTCAGCGACGCGGTGCTCAACCCGCCCAAATCCACCAAGCCGGGCAAGCCCAAGCCGCCGATGACCATGGCCGCGCTGCCGCCGTCCTGCCGGACCGTGCTCAAGGCCCGCTGAGGGACCGGGCGGGCCTCAGCGGCCGGCCGGTGCCCGCGGTGGCACGATGCGATAGGCCACGATCGACCGGCCGTGGCCGATGGCGGTGAGGGCGCCGGGCAATGGGTTCTCGCGCACCGGACCGATGACGTAGAGGGCGTCGAACGTCGTCAGCCATTCGTTCATGGCGGCCGGCAGGCCGGAGTAGCGCGCGCCCTGGCCGATGGCGGCGAGCGTGTCGATCGAGGGCAAGGCCAGGCCTGCGTCGAGGGAGGCGAATTCCGGCCGGGGCAGGATCGGCTGCTTGCCCTTGGCGGCGAACAGGACCGTGACGAAGGCATCCACGTCGCGCACCGCCAGCACCGCCAGATGCCGTACGGGCTGGCCGTCCGGGTCGGCGCCGGAGGACCTGTCCGGCGTTGCGCTATGGGCCACAAGGATGCGGGGATGGGGCGGCAGCTGCGCGAAGGTGGCCAGGACGGCCTGCGCCTCGGCGTCGTGGCTGCGCTGGACCGGGACCACGGCGAGGATTCCCGCCAGCGCCAGGGCGGCGAGGACCGCCACCAGGGAGACACGCGGCGCCCGCGCCGGCAGCCGCCATTGCAGGAAGGCCGGCAGGATCATCGCCGCCGCCGGCAGCAGCCGGGTGTCGGCCATCACCGAATCGAGCAGGCGGTACGGCATCGCGACGTAGAGGAGCGCAAACCCGACGGCGAGCCAGCGTCCGGTGGCATCGAAACGCAGCTTTCCCTCGCGGGCGAGGACGTAGCCCGCCATCGTCAGGACGCCCACGGTCACCAGGGACACCGGCATGCTGTAGCTGTTGACGATGAGGATCTGGAACAGCTTGTCGCGCCACAGCCAGACCACGCCGGTTTCGTCCGAGGCGCCGTCGCCCGCCAGCAGCAGCCCCGCCACCACCGGCATCGGCGCGGCCAGGATCGCGAACGTGCCGAGGTTCCGGGCGGTCGGACCCCCGGTCCAGAGGTCGCGCAGGGCGACGACGCCGAGGGTGAAGCCGTAGATGCCGAGCGCCACGAGATGGCCCACCGAGAGGGCGGCCACCAGCACGACATGGAGCCCGAGGCGGAGGAGCCAGCCGCGACGGGCCAGGGCGAGCCAGGCGGCGATCCCCCACAGGGCGAGCCCGAGGGCGAACACGAAGTTGAGGAAACCGTAGGCGAAGGGCTCGCTGTTCATCCAGACGAGGGCCACGAGCCCGGAGATGCCGAAGCGGCGGGCCCATACCCATTCGATCGCGGCCGCCCCCGTCGCCACCAGGACGAGGCCCGCGACGAGGAAGGCCTTGGTGGCCGCCTCGACCCCGATCCAGCGGCCCAGCGGCGGCACGATCAGGTCCATCGCCAGGTTCGGGTAGAAGCCCCAGTCGCTACCGTAGAAGGGGTTGGCGTCCGGCCCGTCGAGGCGGGCGAGCACCCACATCCGGGCGAGGTGGTTGGCGTAGTCGACCTGCGCCGGCAGGGCCGAGGCGATGGGCAGCACGAGGCTCGCGGCGAGAAGGCTCGCGAACAGCGCCGCCATCGCGCTGTCCGCCGCGGTCCATGCCGAGGGCGCCCCCGTCGACGGGCTGAGCGAGGAGGCCATCGGCGTTCGAGATCAGAAGGAGGAGACGCGGCTGTTGCGCCGGGTGCCGATCGCCTTGTAGCCGGAATCCGGCCCGGCCTGCGTGTTCGCCTCCTCGACCCGGGCCGGCTCGGGCAGCTTGCCGACGCGCTCGATCCGCACCCCGGCGTAGTGACCCCGGCGCCAGGCGAGCTTGACGAGGCAGACGAAGTTGCGCCCCACCACCTTGAGCATGAAGGTGTCGGGCAGCACGCAGGAGGCGGGGACGCCCAGGCGCGCGCCGGATTTCGAGATGTCCTTGACGTTGCAGGGCAGCTCGGTTCCGTCGAGCAGCCGGATCAGCGCGATCCAGTTGGTCTCGCTGCGGGCCTCGCGCCGCTCGATGAAGGTCGAGGACATCGCAGCATGGCCCTGGATGTCCTGGTCCAGGAGTGCGCGCCCTTCGGCGTCTTCGACGATGCTGTGCTGATGCGATGTCACGCAGCCCTCTGAAAACCGCTCGCCGAACCCTTTCGAGACCCTGCACCGGAGCCGTTAAATATTACTCACGTTCATGCGGCCCGCCGGCCTGCCGCCGGATCACCCATCCGTGATCGGGACCGGGCGCCCTACTTGTCGTGGTGACCGGCGGCGATGCGGTCGGTGAGTGCCATGAGGATGCCGGAGACCACGAACACCATGTGGATGCCCACGAGCCACGCCAGTTCGCGGTCGCTGGTGTTCTTGAGGTCCATGAAGGACTTCAGGAGCTGGATCGCCGAGATCGCGACGATCGACGACAGGAGTTTCAGCTTCAGGCCGGTGAAGTCGATCGTCCCCATCCACTCGGGCCAGTCCCGATGGTCGGAATGGTCGATCTTGGACACGAAGTTCTCGTAGCCCGAGAACATCACGATGATCAGCAGCGAGGCCGTGAAGGAGAGGTCGACGAGGGTCAGCACGCCGAGGATGATCTGCGCCTCGTTCGCCTCGGGCGCGTGCAGGACGAAATGGATGAGCTCCTGGATCAGTTTGTACAGGAGCACCATGATGCCGATGGCCAGCGCCCCGTAGAAGGGCGCCAGCAGCCAGCGGCTGGCGAACAGCGCCCGCTCGAAAACCCGCTCGATCATTCCCATTCCACCCCGCCTCGACCGGCTGCGCATGTCGCATGCGTGAACCGGGCCAGCAAGGCCGAGCTTGGGTCTCGGCGCGGGCGATCGTCAGGTGGAGACGCCGGTCCCGATCGGGCAGGCGACGCCGGTGCCGCCCACGCCGCAATAGCCGGCCGGGTTCTTGGCGAGGTACTGCTGGTGGTAGCCCTCGGCGAAGTAGAACGTGTCCAGCGGTACGATCTCGGTGGTGATCGGCGGGAACCCGCGCTCGGAGAGGGCGGCGCCATAGGCATCGCGCACGGCTTTGGCCGTGGCCGCCTGCGCGTCGGTGAGGGTGTAGATGCCGGAGCGGTACTGGGTGCCGACGTCGTTGCCCTGGCGCATCCCCTGGGTCGGGTCGTGACTCTCGAAGAAGGTCCTGAGCACCGCCTCGAGGGGCAGCGTCGCGGGGTCGAACACCACGAGGACGACCTCGTTGTGCCCGGTCTGGCCCGAGCAGACCTCCTCGTAGGTGGGGTTGGGCGTGTAGCCGCCGGCATAGCCCACCGCCGTCACGATCACGCCGTGGGGCAGCGTCCAGAACTTGCGCTCGGTGCCCCAGAAGCAGCCGAGCCCGAGCACGATCCGCTCGGCGCCCTCCGGGTAGGGCCCCTTCAAGGGTTGGCCGTTGACGAAATGCCGCTCCGTGGTCGGGATCGGGTCGGGGCGGCCGGGCAGCGCCTCGGCGGGGCCGGGCATCACCGGCCGCTTGCGGAACATCTGGAGCATCGCGGGATCGCCTCGTCGCAACGGGTTCGGACCCTCACGATATGGGGCGGCGCGCGCCGGTTGCGTAGGGAGCGCGACGACGCCCCCCATGTCCGCGCGCCTCAATCCGCGAAGACGTACCCCCCGAGGATGCGCAGGCCCACCGGCAGCCCGGCGGCGAGGCGGGCGGTGTCGGAGGCCTCCACCACCACGGTCTTGCCCTCGCCCTCCCGGTCGACCTCGATGCGCTGGCGTCCTTGCGTGCGGTAGGAGGAACGCACGGTGCCGTGGAGATGGGCCTCGTGGGCCTCCGCGAACTGGAGCTGCCAGGGCCGGGCGTAGAGCTTGACCGGGCCGACGAGGCCGGGATGGGCCACCACGGGGGTGGCGCGCCCCTGGACGAAGACCTGCCCGTCGCGCGCCAGGGCCTCGATCTCGATGGTGTCGCCGAGGAACTTGAGCACGGTGGCCGAGACCGGGTTCTCCTGGACCTCGTCGGGGGTGCCGACCTGTTCGAGGCGGCCTTTGTCGAGCACCGCGACCCGGTCGGAGAGTTCCAGCGCCTCGTCCTGGTCGTGGGTGACGAAGATCGTGGTCTGGCCGGTGCGGTCGTGGATCTCGCGCAGCCAGCGGCGCAGATCCTTCCTCACCTGGGCGTCCAGCGCGCCGAAGGGCTCGTCGAGGAGCAGGACGCGAGGCTCGACGGCGAGCGCGCGGGCGAGCGCGATGCGCTGGCGCTGGCCGCCCGAGAGCTGGCTCGGGTAGCGGTCGGCGAAGCCCGACAGCTTGATGAGGTCGAGGAGGTCGCCGACGCGGGCCTTGATCTCGGCCTTGGCCGGGCGCTCGCTGCGCCTGCGGGCATTGAGGCCGTAGGCGATGTTCTCGGCCACGCTCATGTGCTTGAACAGGGCGTAGTGCTGGAACACGAACCCCACCGCGCGCTGCTGCACCGGCAGCTGCGTGGCGTCGTCGCCGCCGAAGATGATGCGGCCGCGATCGGGGAAGTCGAGCCCGGCGATGATGCGCAGGAGCGTGGTCTTGCCCGAGCCCGAGGGGCCGAGCAGCGCCAGCAGCTCGCCCGCCCGCACGTCGAGGGAGAAATCGTGCAGCACTGCCGCCGTGTCGAAGGTCTTCGACAGCGCCTCGACGCGGATCGCGGTGGAGCCGCCCACGCCGTCAGTGACGCCGTGCGCCCGCCGCGATGTCGGCACTGTAGCGCCATTCGAGGACGGATTTGATGACGAGGGTGACAAGAGCGAGACCGGCAAGGAGGGAGGCGACGGCGAAAGCGGCAACGAAGTTGTACTCATTGTAGAGGATCTCCACGTGGAGCGGCAGCGTGTTGGTGAGCCCGCGGATGTGGCCCGAGACCACCGAGACCGCGCCGAATTCGCCCATCGCGCGGGCGTTGCAGAGGAGCACGCTGTAGAGCAGCCCCCAGCGGATGTTGGGCAGCGTCACCGTCCGGAAGGCGTGCCACCCCGACGCCCCGAGGGTGAGCGCGGCCTCCTCCTCGGCGGTGCCCTGCTCCTGCATCAGCGGGATCAGCTGGCGGGCGACGAAGGGGAAGGTGACGAAGATCGTCGCCAGCACGATGCCGGGGATGGCGAAGATGATCTGCACGTCGCGTTCGATCAGCCAGGGCCCGATCAGCCCCTGCGCCCCGAACACGAGCACGTAGATCAGCCCCGAGACCACCGGCGAGACCGAGAACGGCAGATCGATGAGGGTGACGAGCAGGTTCTTGCCCTTGAACTCGAACTTGGCGATGGCCCAGGCCGCGGCCACGCCGAACACGAGGTTGAACGGCACCGCGATCGCCGCCGCGATCAGGGTCAGCCGGATCGCCGAGTGGGCGTCGGCTTCGGTGAAGGCGGCGAGATAGGCCGCCCATCCCTTGGCGAACGCCTGGACGAACACCGTCACCAGCGGCAACACCAGGAACAGGGCGAGGAAGCCGATCGCGACCGCGATCAGGAGCCACCGCACGAATCCGCCCTCGGTGACGACGCTGGCGGTGCGCGGCGCCGGCTGCGACGTCGGTCGTGACGGTCCCGGGGCCCGTACGGCGAGGCTAGACATAACCGAACCTCCTGCGGCTCCAGGCCTGGATCAGGTTGATGGCGAGCAGCGTCACGAACGAGATGCCGAGCATGATCGTGGCGATGGCGCAGGCGCCGCCGTAGTCGAATTCCGAGAGCTTGATGACGATCAGGAGCGGCGCGATCTCGGAGACGTAGGGCAGGTTGCCGGCGATGAAGATGATCGAGCCGTACTCGCCGACGCCCCGCGCGAAGGCGAGGGCGAAGCCCGTGAGCACGGCCGGGATCAGGGGCGGCAGCACCACCTTCACCAGGGTGTGCCAGCGGCCGGCCCCGAGGGTGGCGGAGGCCTCCTCGATCTCCTTGTCGATCTCCACGATGAGCGGCTGTACCGTGCGCACCGCGAAGGGCAGACCGATGAAGACCATGGCGATGAAGATGCCGAGCGGCGTGTAGGCCGCCTCGATCCCGAGCTTGGCGAGTTGCGCGCCGACCAACCCGTTGGGAGCGTAGAGGGCGGCCAGCGCGATGCCCGCCACCGCCGTGGGCAGGGCGAAGGGCAGGTCGACGACCGCGTCCACGATCCGCCGGCCGGGAAAGTCGTAGCGGGTCAGCACCCAGGCGACGATGAAGCCGAACACCGAGGCGACCAGCGCCGCCAGCAGCGAGATGCCGAAGCTGACCCGCAGCGCCGAGGCCACGCGCGAATCGGTGGCGACCTCCCAGATGCCCGCGAACCCGAGCTGAGAGGCGCGCAGCACCAGGGCGGCCAGGGGCAGGAGCACGATCAGGCTCAGCACCGTCAGCGTGTAGCCGAAGGTGAGCCCGAAGCCGGGGATCACGCTCGGCTGGCGGAAGCGGCGTCGGGGGCGGAGCGGCGGTTCGGCCATGGCGTGGTCCTGGAGATGGTCTCGAATCTCGGGTCTGGCGCCCCTCCCCTCGCGGGGAGGGACCGCGCCTTCAGCGACCGGCCTTGCTCAGCTGGTCGAACAGACCGCCGTTGTCGAAGTTCTTCTTCTGGATGTCGTCCCAGTTGCCCTGGAGATCCTCGATCCTGAAGAGCTTGACCTCGGGCAGCAGGGCGAGATCCTCGGGCTTTGCCGCCTCGCGCCGGCTCGGGCGGTAGTGGTGCTTGGCGAACAGCGCCTGGGCCGTGTCTGAGTACAGGAACTGCAGATAGGCCTCCGCGGCCTTGCGGGTTCCCTTCTTGTCGACGTTGGCCTCCACCAGCGCCACCGGCGGCTCGGCGTAGATCGAGACCGGGGGCACCACGACGTCGAACTTGTCGCGGCCGAACTCGTCGAACACGAGGTAGGCCTCGTTCTCCCAGGTCGGCAGCACGTCGCCGAGGCCGCGCTGGGCGAAGGTGACGGTGGAGCCGCGCGCACCGGTGTCGAGCACCGGCACCTGGCCGTAGAGCTGGCCGACGAAGGCGTTGGCCTTGTCGGCGTTCTTGCCTTCCTTCTCGTAGGCGTAGCCCCAGGCGGCGAGGAAGTTCCAGCGCCCGCCCGCGGACGTCTTGGGGTTGGGGGTGATGACCTTCACGTCGGGCTTCACGAGGTCGCCCCAGTCCTTCACGCCCTTCGGGTTGCCCTTGCGCACCAGGAACACCACCGTGGAGGTGTAGGGCAGCGCCTGGTTGGGGAGCTTCTCGCGCCAGTCCGCCGACACCTTCTTCGAGATGCGCGCGATGGCGTCGATGTCCGAGGGGATGCCCAGCGTCACCACGTCGGCGGGGATGCCGTCGATGACCGTGCGGGCCTGCGAACCCGAGCCGCCGTGCGAGGCGCGCACCGTGATGGTCTCGCCGGTCTTGGCCTTCCACTCGGCGGCGAAGGCGGCGTTGATGTCCTTGTAGAGCTCGCGCGTCGGATCGTACGACACGTTGAGGAGCTCGGTCTGCGCCCAGGCCGCCGTCGGCGGGGCCACCGCCAGGCAGGCGGCGACCGCGAACCCGCGCAGGGGACGGCTGCGGCGGGCGCGGCGGCGCCCGGTCTGGCTGGCGTCGATGGCGGTCACGTCGTCACTCCGGATCGTGGTTCGATGGCATCGTCCCCGCTCCCGGGGATTCCGTCGCTCCGATATCGTTCTTTTTAAAGAACGAAGTCAAGCACCGGCGCCCGGCGCCGGACCCGAGATATGGCAATTCCGACGCCCTCCGTCACCACAAGGCGTACCTCCCGGCCCATTATGGAAGAACGTCACACGGCGCAGGCTCTGCGGAGAAGAAAAATCCGGCTGTCACGAGTTCTTTAGAAAGAACATCCTTTGCTTCGTGTGCCCGTCGGGAGCCGGGGGACAGGCGCGTGGCGGAATGCCGGCCCGGCCCGGATCCTCGCGCGGCGACCGCCGACCCTGGACCGCCCGTGGCCGGCTCCGGTTCTCGCGAGCGTCCGCTTTCCCGGCACTGTCGCGACGGGCCGAAGTACGGCGAAACCCGCCGCATGACGGCCCGCGTCAGGCGTCCGGCCGGGAGACGGACCGGGGCCGACTGTCAAGGAATTTGGCGGGCCGGAGGCGTCAAAAAAAATCCCGGAGACCGACCGGGAAAGGAAGCCCTAACCGCACAACGGCTTGGCTTGTCCCGCCGGCCGATCGCCTCCTCGGCGGCGTTCGAAACGCTGTCCTAGGTGATGGACGCACCCGCAGAGGCAGGGTTACTAAACCGTCAAGGCCGACGAATCGGAAGGATGCCTCGCGAGCATCGCCAGCAGAGCAAGGGCAAAATTCGCCAGATGCAGAATATTACACTGACCCAGCGCGAAAGAGATACGGTTCTTGCAGCATTGCGCTACTATCAGTACTATAGATTGCAGGGTCATCCCTTCGACCCGCGTCACGATCACTTGATCGATGCCATCGCATGCCATACCGGCGATAGCCTAGACCTTGCGGAAGTCGACGATCTCTGCGCGGGCCTGCGCGGCAACAACCATGCCCTGGGTGCCGCCGCCTGAGGGCACGAACGGCCGTTCCCGCGGGCGAGGACATGCCTCGCCGCGCGTGCGGAACTGCCATGGCCGGTCACGACGGTCGACGGCCGGACGACGATCGACGCGGGCGGCTACGGGTTCGCGGGGCGGGGTGCGGCGGCGAGGTGGCCGCGGGCACGGCCGACGGCGGCTTCGCAGGCTCCGGTGTCGGCCTTGGCATCCGCGGTGCGCGCTTCGTCCAGGGCGACCCTGGCCTGCATGGCGCGGTCTCCGCCCTCTCCCGCACTGGCGCTCACGGCCGGCGGAGCCGCCATCGGCGCGGAGCCGGCCTCGCCCTCGCGGCCCTGACCTTCCCTGGCGCCGGCGGCGGCCTTTCCGCTGGTGGAGGCGGAGATCGCCGCACCGGCCTGGTCCTTCACCTGGCTTTCGAGGGACGCGATGGCGTCGCCGCAGGGTGAGGCATAGGCGGGTGCCGCCAGGGTGAGCACCGCGGCGGCGAGACAGAGGCGTCGTATCATGTCGGACGTGTCCTTCGAGAGCGCGGGGCGCGGATGAGGGGGGGGCCACGCGGGGCGGCGCATCCTCATCCAACCCGCCGGACCCACCGAAGGTCCGCCCTCCCCGGTCGCAGGGACCGGAGAGGGCGCGATTCGTCAGGCGCTGGCCTGGTTGCGGATCGGCAGCTGGCGGATGCGCCGGCCGGTGGCGGCGAACACCGCGTTGGCGATGGCCGGGGCCACCGGCGGCACGCCGGGTTCGCCGACGCCGCCCAGCGGCTTGGCGTAGTCGTTCGAGGGCAGGAGGTGGACGTGCAGTTCCTTCGGGGCGGCGTCGATCCGGGTGATCTCGTAGCCGTCGAAGTTGTTCTGCTGGGCCCGGCCGTCCTTGAAGGTGATCTCGGACGAGAGTGCGAGCCCCATGCCCATCACCACGGCGCCCTCCATCTGCGAGCGCACCCGCTCCGGGTTGACCTGCGGCCCGCAATCGACCGCGATGTCGATGCGCTTGACCGAGACCACGCCCTTGGCGTCGACCTCCACCTCGGCCGCCACGGCCGTGTAGGTGACGAAGCTGTAGTGGCCGGCGATGCCGAGCCCACGGCCGCTCGCGAGCTTGCGGCCCCAGCCGGCGCCCTTGGCCGCCGTCTCGATGACCCGGCGCAGGCGCCCCGTCTCGATCGGATAGCGGGCCGGATCCTCGCCGTAGTTCCAGACGTCGCCGAGCGTGGTCGGGTCGATGCTGCGATCGGGCCCGATGAGGTCGAGGAGGTAGTCCTTCGGGTCGCGGCCCGCCGCATGGGCGAGTTCGGCCACGAAAGACTGGATCGCGAAGGCGTGCGGGATGTTCGAGACCGAGCGGAACCAGCCGATGCGCACGTGCGCGTCGGCTTCCGGGTTCTCCAGGCGGACGTTGGGGATCGCGAAGGGGGTGTTGGTCAGCCCCATGCCGAGCTCGAACGGCAGCTGGTTCTTGGCGCCCGGCGCGAAGATCGAGCCGATGGTGGGGGCGGCCGAACGGTGCAGCCAGGCCACCGGCATGCCCTTGGCGTCGAGGCCGGCCTCCAGGCGCTCCACCGAGATGGTGTGGTAGTAGCCGTGGTGGAGGTCGTCCTCCCGGGTCCAGATCAGCTTGACCGGGGCGCCGTCGACCTCGCGGCTGCACAGCGCCGCCTCGAGCACGTAGTCGGGCTTCGACTTGCGGCCGAAGCCGCCGCCGAGCAGGGTCACGTTCACGCGCACCTTGTCGGCGGCGAGCCCGAGAGTCTTGGCGAGGCGGTCGTGGGTCGCCTGCGGCGCCTGGGTGTTGGCCCAGGCCTCGCAGAACCCGTCCTTGATCCGCACGGTGGCGGCGGGCGGCTCCATCGGCGCCTGGACGAGGTGGGGCACGAAATACTCGGCCTCGACCTTCTGCTTGGCCTTCGCCATCGCGCCGTCGACGTCGCCGGTGTTGCGCACGACCTTGCCGGGGGCGCGGGCCGCCTTCTCCAGCTCGCCCCGGAAGGCGACGGAATCGTAGGTGGCGTTGGGGCCGTCGTCCCAGGTGATCTTGAGGGCCTCGCGGGCCTTCATGGCCGCCCAGGTGTTCTTGGCCACCACCGCGACGCCGCCGATGGGCTGGAACTCGGACGGGATCGCCGGGGCCGGGATCGTGAAGATCTTCACGACGCCCGGCACCTTCTTGGCCTCGCTGTCGTCGAGGCTCGCGACCTTGCCCCCGAACACCGGCGGCCGCGCGATCAGCCCGTACAGCATCCCCTCGAGGCGGGTGTCGATGCCGTAGATCGCCGTGCCGGTGGTGATGTCACGGTTGTCGATGAGATGGACCTGGCCGCGGCCGGATTCGGCACGGCCCTCGGTCTTGCCGATGTAGCGGAACGCCTTGGCATCCTTGAGGACCACGCCCTCGCGGGCCGGCACCGGCAGTTCGGCCGCGGCGGCCGCGAGTTCGCCGTAGCCGGCCGTGCGCTTCGACTTGGCGTGCGTGACGACGTGGTTCTCGGCCTTCACCTCGGCCACCGGCACGCCCCATTGCTTGGCGGCGGCCTGGACCAGCATCAGCCGGGCCGCCGCGCCGGCATGGCGCAGGTGCGGGAAGAAGTGGCGCAGGGACCGGGACCCGTCGGTGTCCTGGTTGCCGAAGCGGGCCTCGTCGCCCCAGGCCTGAGCGACCTTGACCTTCGACCACTCGGCGTCGAGCTCGTCGGCGACCACCATGGCCACCGAGGTGCGCACGCCCTGGCCCATCTCCGAGCGATGGCAGGTGACCGTGACGGTGCCGTCGGTGGCGATGGCCACGAACACCTTGGGGTCGTCCTGCCAGCCGTGCGGCATGGCGTCGGCGCCGAACTTCTTGGGCCCATCGGCCTTGTCCTGCGCCAGGGCCGGCTCACGCCAGGACAGGGCCAGGACCAGGGCGCCCATGCCGCCGAGCATGGCGCGGCGGCTGACGTTGGCCAGCGCCGAGGGGGTTTCGGGGGAGGTGGTGGCCGCTGCGGCCATCGCGCGTGCGTCGTGGATCACAGGCGATCTCCCTTGGTGGCGGGCTTCGAGGTTCCGGGTTTGGAGGTGCCCGCGGCCTGATGGATGGCGGCGCGGATGCGCGGATAGGTACCGCAGCGGCACAGGTTGCCGGCCATGGCCTCGTCGATCTGCGCGTCGGTGGGCTTGGGGGTCTCGGTGAGAAGGGAGGCCGCCTGCATCATCTGCCCGCACTGGCAGTAACCGCATTGCGACACGTCGAGATCGCGCCAGGCGACCTGGACCGGGTGGTTGCCGTCCCGTGACAGACCTTCGATGGTGACGACGGCCTGGCCTTCGGCCGCCGACATCGGCGTGACGCAGCCCCGCACGGCGCTGCCGCCGAGGTGGACGGTACAGGCGCCGCACAAGGCCTGGCCACAACCGAACTTGGTGCCGGTCAACCCGGCTTCGTCGCGAAGATACCACAGCAGCGGCATGTCGGGGTCGCCGTCGAAGCTGCGTTCAGCTCCGTTCACGGTGAGTTTAATCATCGATCTCGTCCTGTCAGGGGCGCGTCGCGCAAAGGTCGAGGAGCGGGCCGCGCGGAGGGGGCCATCCGGCCGACGGACACGATCCATTGCCGGCGGTCGGGACTTCGGGGTCTCGCGGGTTCGGGCTCGTTGGGTCCGCGCCCGCCGCTCTTCGGTATCGCTATAAACTACAGGAGGGCTTCGCTGCAGCGCAACAGAAGCGGATCGGACCCGCCGGGCGCCGGACGCGGGGCGTGCCGTTGCGCACGCCGGGGTCGGCTCGCCCGCGGGTCTGGCGGAACATTCACCGAGGGTCGCCGCGGACCCGGGGTCCGCGGCTCGTCAGCAGGGCCGATGCACCGGCCCGGATGCGGGGCCGGTGCCCACGGGGCCGGCGCCGTGGTCCGCTCAGGCGGTGGCTTCGCCGTGGAGCTTCTCGACGTATTCCCAGTTCACGAGGTTCTCGAGGAACGCCTTGAGGTAGTCGGGGCGGCGGTTGCGGTAGTCGATGTAGTAGGAGTGCTCCCACACGTCGACGCCGAGGATCGGCTTGGCGCCGTGCACCAGCGGGTTCTCGCCGTTGGGGGTCTTGAGGATGGCGAGCTTGCCGTCCTTGACCGCGAGCCAGGCCCAGCCGGAGCCGAACTGCGAGACGCCGGCCTGGATGAAGTCGACCTTGAACTTCTCGAAGCCGCCGAGGTCCTCGTCGATCTTCTGCGCGATGGTGCCGGGAGGGGCACCGCCGCCGTTGGGCTTCATCCAGTTCCAGAAATGCAGATGGTTGAAGTGCTGGCCGGCGTTGTTGAACAGCGGCTGGTTGGTGCCGTAGGCGGCGACCACGATCTCCTCGACGGTCTTCCCGGCGAGATCGGTGCCTTCGAGCAGCTTGTTGCCGGTGTCGACATAGGCCTTGTGGTGCTTGTCGTGGTGAAACTCGAGGGTTTCCTTCGACATGTAGGGGCCGAGCGCGTCGTAGGCGTAGGGCAGGTCGGGAAGGGTGAAGGTCATCGGCTCTCTCCGGATCTCGGGGCTCGGGGCTCGGACCCCGGCGCAAAGGCTGCGCCGCGATGGGCCACCGGCCCGGCGGTAGGTAGGTCCCCGCCTCGCCGAGGGCAACGCCGCAACGGCAAAACCGGTCCCGCACGGGCCCCGTTTCGCAACCGGTTTTGCAAAAGGACACCATGCCTTTACGATGCGCCACCTGTCACGCGTACCCCGACCCCCGAGACCTCCATGATCATTGCGCTGTTCGCGCTGTCCATCGCCATGATCGTCGGCGGCATCGCCTCGGTGGTTCAGGGATTCCCCTTCGTCAGGCTGGAGAGCGGACTGGCGATGACCATCGCCGGGGCGACCACGGCCTCGGCCGGCGGCGTGCTCCTGGGCCTCGCCGTCCTCGCCCGTCAGGTCCGGGCCCTGGCCCGCTCCCTCGCCTCACCATCCTGGCAAGCCTCCCCATCCTGGCAAGCCCCCCCATCCTTGCAGGCCGCGCCGTCCCATCGGGAGGTGGACTTGGCCGAGACGGTCTCCCTGCCGCCCGACTCGGCGATCGATGCACCCCACCGCGACCGGGGCCGGCTCGATCCGACCGGCCTCGATGAGGGCTCCGAAGGCAAGGCTTCCGAAGGCGAGACGTCCAGAGATAAGTCTTTCGACGGTAAGGCTTCCGCGAGCCGCCGGCCCCTCGTCGCCGGCACGTCCGTCCTCGCGGCCGGAGCCGCCGCGGCGGCGATGCCGAGCGCATCTCCTGCGGCACGTCCCGAGCCGACCTTCGAGGAGTCGCTCGGCGCGACTCCGCCGGACGCGCCCGTCCCCCCCCCTGCTCCCACGCCCGCATCGGACCTCCATCCCGACGAGGCCGTCCAAGGCGAGCGGACCGAGCCGCACGACCTCGCGCCCGCTCCGGCTCCCGAGCCCGCCGCGCACGAGTCGGCGCCGCCGACCCCCGCCGACGCCGAGCCGTTCGCGCCCGCCGAAGCCCCGGACCTCAGGCCCGCCATCATCGACCCGGCGCCAGCCGAACCCGTCGCGCAGGCTGCCGCCCCCACCCTCGAGGTGGTGGGGACCTATGTCTCGGGGGGGAACACCTACGTGATGTTCTCGGATGGCTCGATCGAGGCGGAGACCCCGCGCGGCCGCTTCACCTTCGAATCCCTCGACGAACTCAAGGCCTTCGTGGAAGCGGGCGGCGAAACCGACGGCCGTGGCACGCCCTAGCCACGACCGCGCGGCGCAGCCCGATCAGGACAGGGACCACGCAGGGGGGCCGGCCGAGCGTGAACCCTAGCGGTCAGCACCTCTCGCGAACGGACCGCGCGCGCCGGCCGACCATCCCGGGGTGGCCGGATAGACCGCGTGCCGTCTTTCTCGTCGCGACGCCGCGAAGGCATGCGCATCTCACCGGCCTGCCGTGACGCCTGGCAGGAAACCTGATTTCAATAGAGATCGGCCTGCAAACGTCTTTCCCGAAAACACGCTTCGGTTGCCGGAAAAATGCGTTGTTTGGGAGAGTCATAATTCTGAATATTTTCCTTTCGAAACCAGGCCGATGACGACACGCTTTCGACCGGATAGTCTTTGTCGATGGTGATCGAGCTCAATCTCTGACGATGAACGTTATTACCGACGATGCCACATCGATATAATTTAGTTTATTACGAATCATCATTTGATGATTTTTACAGCATGATGTGAAATATTGACATTCGGCATGGCTATAAACCATTATGATATCTATCATTTTAAATATAAAATGATAATTTTTATCTTGTAAATCTGCAGCCATGATTTTTTGTCGGCGACGATCCCATTGTCCTCGCAAAAAAATCTGCGACTCATAACCTATGAATGCAGACTCGCCTCGACCGGAATGTATGGTAAAAACTTTACTCGCTGGCGTTTCGCGCTGGAGCACAGGGTAGGGGTTGTAGCGACAATGGGCTGGACGCCATTCCGCCGCGTGACGTCGACATCATCGCTGCGGCACGACCAGGACGACGCGCGTCGGGATGCGGAGCAGCCTCCGATGGCATCGCCGGGTCTCCCGAGGGCCGTGGTCCCCGAGTTCATCCATCATCCTCTGCCCGAGAATAAGCCGGACGCCGCCGGTCGGACCCGAACATTGGATGCGATCGGTCAGCGCGACGAGGTCGTTCGCCAGCGTATCGACTCCATGACGAACCGGCTCGAAGACCTGCGGACACTGCAGGACGACTTCGCCCTGATATTGGACCCCCTGTCCAACATCAGCGCCGAACTCTTGAAGGCGAGCGTTCAGGTCGAGGACTTGAAGCAGAAGCTTTCGCAAGAGGTGAAGAACTCGGGGACCCTGAGGGAACTGGTCGCCAATTTGACGACCGACATCTCCCGCGTCAGCCGTGAGCTCGCCGAGTCGCAAGTCCACGCCGAGCAGATCTCCGACCGGCTGAAGGAGGGCGAGGCCGCCGTCGTCGCGCAGAAGATCGAGCTGCGGGACAAATCGAGCCTTGTCGAAAGCCTGGAGCGCCAACTTTTCACGGAGACGGAACAGAACAAGGCGTTCGCGAGCGAGAACCGCGCGCTGCGTCAGGAGGCGCAGGCGGCCGACACGGCCCTGGCGCGTTCCGAGCACGAACTGGCCGATGCGCGCGAGAAGCTCGGTCTTCTCGAGGCTGAAGGCCGTCGGCTGCAGCTTCTCAGCGAAGAGCAGGCGGCCCGGCTTGCGGACCTCGACTTCAAGTATCGGGAATTGGAGACGACGACCGACGCCGACCATCAGCGCCTGCGTGCGATCGAAGGTCAGTTGGCGGCCGAGCTATCCCTCCGGGAGCGCAACGACGCGCAGCACGAAACGGAGATGTCCGCGCTTCGGACCGAGCGGGCGAGCCTCGCCATGAAGCTGGAGACGTCGTCCAACCGGGCCGCCTCCACCGAACAGCTGCTCGTTCAGGCCAGGAACCAGCTTCGCGAGAAGGACGAGGAGTTCCGGTCCGCCGACAGGAGCCTGAAGGAAGCCGTCATCGCACGCACGACGTCCGAGCGGCGGCTCGAGGCGATCCAGGCCGACCTCTCCCGGCAGAACGAGCGTTTCATCGACATCCAGCGGGTGAAGGGCGACCTCGAAAGCCGCTGCGACATGCTCAACAAGGCTCTGGCCGCGAAGGATGCGGCCCTCGAACAGGCCAACAACCGCAATGCGTCCCTGAACGACCGGATCGAGCATCTGACCCATCGGCACGAATCCGTCCGGGCCGATCTGGAGACGTCGAACCGGCGCCTGCTGGAAGATCTCCAGAACGAGCGCTCGGAACGGTCGCTGCTCCAGGGCGCCCTCGATATCGCCCGCGAGAGCCGTGTTTCGCTGCAAAAACAGCACGATGCCTTCAAACGCTCGGGGCGGCCCTGGCGGGACATCGGCAAGGACGACGCGAACGCCGAGTCACCGGACTATTCGGGCGAAGAGGCCAGCAACGTGCGCCCCTTCAATACGCCCAGCAAGTGATGCCGACGCAATTCATGATCACGGGAAGCGACAATGTCTGATCAAGCGCTGAAAAGTGGTGGCTCTCCCACGGCGTCCGTCCTGATGCGACCGTGGCAGGCGAATGTCGGCCGCACGGGGGACAAGGTCATCAGCCTCTCGGCCTCCACCCAGGAAGGCACCCTCCCCTCCTCCGAGAGCGTCGGCGCGTCGGCTTCTCCGCAGCGGGAATGGATGTCGGCCATCGAGCTCGTCCAGGAGGCGAGCGAAGCGATCCGGATCACCGAGGAGCGAGCGGTCGATCTCGAAAACCAGCTCAAGCACGTCATCACCCAAGCGGAAGACGAGATCAAAAGCCTGCAGCAGAAGCTCGCGTCGCAGCAGACCCTCCTGAACCAATCCGAGGAGCGCGCACGACGCGGCGAGGCGCGCGCCAAGGAGGCCGAGGCCTGGCTCATCCGCCTCCATGACGCGGTGTTCACGGCCTTCGGGCCCAAGAGCCGCAGCAAGCTCGCGGGCAACCAGCAGAACGGCGCCGATTCCGTCGACCCTTGATCACAGATCTTACCCCGTGATGCGGACTCCTTCTCCATACGGCGCCGAGGTTGCGGTCGAGTCGCCGAGCGATCGCGCCCCCCTCGGTGTCGAGGTTGATCTGTTCTGCGCGCTGGGACTGATCGAAGCCGCCGTCACTTCCATCGACAGGCTGCAAACCTGGAAGGAGGCCGTCGAGCCGCAGGCCATTCGGCTCATCGACCAGATCAAGACGGAGCAGGCGAAATGGGAGGCGGAGCGATCCGTTCTGTTCAAGACCCTCGCCGATCACGAAAACCAGATCGCCATGCTCAAGAGATCGCTCGAAGTCGCCCTCTTCGAGAAGCACGTGGCCCTGCAATTGTGCTTCGACATGAGGTCGAGATCCAATCTGATCGAACAGCAACCGTCTTCCCACGGCGAAAACACGCTGATCCGGCACGATGACCATACCGACTTGATCGCAACCGCGGGGTCGCATCTCTATATCGAGTAAACCGGTTTGACGGCTCTACCTCTTGCCGATCCGGCGACATCGCGGCTCGTCACCCTGTTCGGGCCGGGCCGGAGGAGCATCGAAAGGCCCACCCCCGTTCCGATGACGCCGACCGGAACCCCGTCCGAACGGTGATCCCCGTCTTCGACGATGGCGGACTCGAGCGAATCCGGCGCCTTCGGTGATCGGATGTCGGCAGCGCCGCACCGCGATCCTGAGATGCCAGCACGGCCGAGGGACGATCGATCCCGGTCCCGGCGGACGAACGCCGCAAGCCGCAGGTCGTCGAAAGCCGGCACAGGACCCGTGACATCGGATTCGGCCGATGGCCGGGGTCTCTGACGGTGCCGGCGGAGAGGATTGAACTCCCGACCTTCGGTTTACAAAACCGCTGCACTACCGCTGTGCTACACCGGCATCCGACCGAGACGTGCTACCAGCGGCGAGGCCGGCATTCAAGCGGGTCGTCCCGGTCGTGCACGGTCGGGGCCCCCTCCCGGTGGGCGGGCGCCACCGCGTCGTGACGCCCGTAAACGCGCTTGGCATCGCTCGAGGTCGCGGCGTTGCCCCGTCACAACGGATTGAGGGTGTCGTTCCGGGCAGGCAGGGGCGCGCGCATCGTGAGGCGAAAGCCCTCGGGGGCGTAATCGGTCGTCACCTCGGCGCGCACCTGCGTGGTCAGCACCCGTTGCAGCAGCCGCGAGCCGAAGCCCTGGCGGGTGGGGGGCGCCACCGTGGGTCCGCCGCTCTCGACCCAGGCGAAGAGCAGGGTGCCGCAGGCGTCGTCCGGCTCCACGGCCCAGGTCACGGCGACCCGTCCGGCGCGGGTCGAGAGCGCCCCGTATTTGGCGGCGTTGGTGGTGAGTTCGTGGATGGCCATGCCGATCGGCACCGCGACCTCGGAGGCGAGGTCGACCGCCGGGCCGATCAGGGTGACGCGGGCGTCGGGCTCCCCGTCGAGGGCACCGTCGGCATAGGGCTTGAGTTCGTTGGAGAGCAGGTCGCGCAGGCCCGCCATCTGCCAGGTGGCGCCGGTGAGCACCGCATGGGTGTGGGCCAGCGACACGATGCGCCCGACGAAGGCGTCGTAGAAACTTTCGATGCTGGTGGCGTTGCGCGCGGTCGAGCCGACGATGGCCTGCACCGTGGCCAGGGTGTTCTTCACCCGGTGGTGCAACTCGCGGATCAGGAGGTTCTGGCGGTCCTCGGCGAGGCGCCGGTCGGTGACGTCGGCCACGACCCCGATCAGGCGCCGCGGCAGGCGGTCGGGGGTGTCGCGCTCGAAGCGGCCGGCCATGTCGATGACCCGCCAGGTTCCGTCGTCGGCCCGGCGGATGCGGCCACTCACATGCAGGATCGCGTCGTCGCGCAGGGCCGCGGAGATCGCGTGCCGGAACGCCATGCGGTCCTCGGGGTGGAGGATGTGATCGAGGAACTCGCGCTTGCCGACGGCCCCGTCTTCGGGACGGCGGCCGAAGATCGCGAACATGCGCTCGTTCTCCCAGATCGCGCGGTCGTCGAGCATATGCCACTCGAAGATGCCGAGATCGGCCAGGGATGCGGCGATGCGCAGGCGCTGCTCGCGGTCGCGCAATGCGTCGCGGTCGGCGACCCGGGCGGTGACGTCCTGCAGCACGCCGACCATGCCGGTGAGCGACCCGTCCGGTGCCAGGGTGCCCTGGCCCCGGGCCATCACCCAGACGGTCCGGTCCTCGTGCCCATGGCGCACACGGGCCTCGACGGCATAGGGCACGCCCGCGTGCCCGGACTCGCGCACCGTCAGCCCGATGCGCTCGGCGTCGGCCGGATCGAACCGCGCGCGCAGGGCCGCCCAGGACAGGGCATGGCCGGGGGGATGGCCGAGGATGTGCGCGGCGCGGCGAGACAGGGTGACGAGGCCGGTGGCACGCTCCCAGCGCCACTCGCCGAGCCCGGCCGCGGTGAGCGCGTCGCGGTTCTGCTCGGCCCGGACCATCTCGTCGGGGTCCACGGGCTCGACCACGAGGACCCGCACGGCGCCGGCCGTCGATCCGGAGGGACGCACCCGCACGGGAATCGCCGCGCCGTCGGCCTGACGCCACAGGCGGATGCCCTCGGGCACCGGGTTCATGGTCTCTCCGACGGTCCCCAGCGGCCGGTCGTCGAGGCTGCCGGGAGGCCGGCCGACGATGGCGCACAGGCGGGGATTGGCGCTGAGGATGGTGCGGCCGTCGGGCGACAGGATCGCGAGGCCGGTGGCGGCCAGGTCGAAGGCCACGCGATGCGCGTCCCCCCCGAAGGCCGAGGCCGCCTGCGCCGTCGGATCGTGATCCGCCCTGCCGCCCAACACGCGAACCTCACTCGGACCCGCCGGCGTCAAGCCTGCCGTCGCGGCACACCCGACTGAATTCAGACCATGATCGCAGATGATTCCGGCCACAAGGTGCCATTCGTCCAATCATCGACGGACGGACGGCTGTTCCCCATCTTGACGAAGGACGGTGAGATACGTCGGCCGGCGGCCGGCGGCGATGGCCTTGGCCTCGTAGCGGGTGCCGGGCCAATCCGGCCAGGGCCGCGTCCAGTCGGTGGCCGCCCTCGCGGTCCACGCGAGGTCCGGGTTGCGGGCGACGCGCACCAGCGTCCAGCCGGCGTAATCGTCGATGTCGCTGGCGAAGCGAAAGCTGCCGCCGGGCACGAGCACGCGCGCGATCTCCGCCAGGCTCTCGTCGGAGACGAAGCGGCGCTTGCGCTGGCGGCGCTTGGGCCACGGGTCGGGATAGAGCAGGTAGACGCGCGTCACGCTGGCGTCGGGCAGGGCGGCCAGCAACGCGGTCGCGTCCTCGTCCCAGATCCTGACGTTGCGCAGGTCGCGCTCGTCGATCTCGCGCAGGAGCTTGACGACGCCGTTGACGAAAGGCTCGGCGCCGATGATGCCGACGCCGGGCTCGCGGGCCGCATTGGCGGCCAGGTGCTCGCCGCCGCCGAAGCCGATCTCGAGCCAGACCTCGCGGACCGGGTCCGGAAACAGGGCCGCGGGATCGAGGAACGCGCCCTCTCCCGGCAGGGCGATCCTCAGCTCCGGCAGGAGGGAGGCCAGCCGCTGCTCCTGGAGCGCGCGCAGGCGCTTGCCCTTGCGCCGGCCGAAGAAGGCGCGCTCGGGCGCCTCCTCGCTCGCGATACCGCCCGCCTGGGGCGGGTCATCCCCCCGCCCCACCATGCGGAACAGGCCTCAGAACGCCGACTTGAGGCTGTCGGCGAGGTCGGTGCGCTCCCACGAGAAGCCGCCGTCCGCGTCGGGTGCCCGGCCGAAGTGGCCGTAGGCCGAGGTGCGGGCGTAGATCGGCTTGTTGAGGCCGAGCTTCAGGCGGATGCCGCGGGGCGACAGGTCGAGGGCGTCCATCAGCACGCCTTCGAGCTTGGCCTCGTCCACGGTGCCGGTGCCGTGCAGGTCGACGTAGATCGACAGGGGCTTGGCGACGCCGATGGCGTAGGCGAGCTGGATGGTGGCGCGGGTGGCGAGGCCCGCGGCGACCACGTTCTTGGCGAGGTAGCGCGCGGCATAGGCCGCCGAGCGGTCGACCTTGGTCGGGTCCTTGCCCGAGAAGGCGCCGCCGCCGTGGGGGGCGGCCCCGCCGTAGGTGTCGACGATGATCTTGCGGCCGGTGAGGCCGGCATCGCCGTCGGGGCCGCCGATCACGAACTTGCCGGTGGGGTTGACGTGCCAGACGGTGGAGCCGTCGATCCAGCCCTTGGGGAGGGCCGCCTGGATGTAAGGCTCGACGATGGCGCGCACGTCGGCCGAATCGAGGCTCTCGTCCACGTGCTGGGTCGAGAGCACGATCTGGGTGACGCCGACCGGGCGGCCGTCGACGTAACGCACGGTGACCTGGCTCTTGGCGTCGGGGCCGAGCTTGGCCGCGTCGCCGACCTTGCCCTTGCGGGCGTCGGCGAGGTCCTTGAGAATCTTGTGGGCGTAGTAGATCGGGGCCGGCATCAGCTCGGGGGTCTCGTCCGAGGCGTAGCCGAACATGATGCCCTGGTCGCCGGCACCCTCGTCCTTGTTGCCGGCGGCGTCCACGCCCTGGGCGATGTCGGCCGACTGGGCGTGCAGGTGGATGGCGATGTCGTTGTGCTTCCAGTGGAAGCCCGACTGCTCGTAGCCGATGTCCTTCACCGCTTCGCGGGTCAGCTCGGTGAGATGGTCGAAGGTCACCGAATCGGGACCGCGGACCTCGCCGGCGATGACGATGCGGTTGGTGGTGGCCAGGGTCTCGACGCCCAGACGCGCCTCGGGCATCGCCGCGAGATAGGCGTCGACCACGGTGTCGGAGATCCGGTCGCAGACCTTGTCCGGGTGACCTTCGGAAACCGACTCGCTCGTGAAGAGGTAGTTGGAACGCGGCATTGAGGACGATCCCCGGCTGTGGGTACGCCCAGATTCGATGGCGTTGGACCCGGTCTTCGGAAGGCCGAGGTTCTGGCATCGGCCTGTGGCAGGGTCAAGCCGAAAGACCGGACACGTTCGTGGCGACGAACGAAACGGTCGTTAGAGCAGACGCGGGCCTTCACCGGGACGGCCGCGTCGGGCCATCGCGCCTTCAGGTCCCCAGGCGGGTGCCGAGAACCTGGATGGCGGCCGCGAAGTCCTTGCGGCCGTCCTCCGTGAAGTGCCGCTTGACGTGCTCGGCCACCACCTCGGCGAGGCCCTGCCAGGAGCCCGGCGCGGCATCCGCCGCTGAATCCGCCGCGAAGGCCTGCTGCGGCCTTTCCGCGAACCCTTCCGGCGGCACGTCGTCGAGGCGCTGCATGCCCTCGAAGAAGTACGCCACCGGCACGCCGGTCAGCCGGCTGAAGGTGTCGAGGTGGATGGCGCTGATGCGGTTGGTGCCCTTCTCGTACTTCTGGAGCTGGGCCGCCGACATGCCGAAGCTCTGGGCCACCCGCTTCTGCGTCAGGGCCGCCTTCTTGCGCTGGAGGGCGATGCGCTGTCCGACATGGACGTCGCGTGCGTCGGTCTTCTGGCCTGCCATGGAGTCTTGACCTCGTGCGAGCCGGCCACGGCGATCAAGCTCGGCCGTGGCGCCAGAGGGCGCGGATAGTAGATTTTAACATAGATGAAAAGGACACCCCGTCGGGTTACGTTCCCTCTCCCTCGCGGAGCGCTAAACCATGCCGAGCGCCTGCATGTAGAGTTCGAGGATCGCCTCTTCCTCCTGGCGCTCGGCGTGGTCCTTCTTGCGCAGGGAGACGATCTTGCGCAGGGCCTTCACGTCGAAGCCGGTGCCCTTGGCCTCCGCGTAGACGTCCTTGATGTCGCCGGCGAGGCCGGCCTTCTCCTCTTCGAGGCGCTCGATGCGCTCGATGAAGCTCTTGAGCTGGTCGGCGGCGACGGAGGAGGCGTCGACGGCGGGTGCGGGAGAGGCGGCCATGATCGTGCGATGTCCTTCGAATCGGCGGCGCGGCGACAGGTCGGCGCCGCGCCCGTCGATCCGGATTAGGCGGTCGAGCTTACCGGGAGATTAGGGCCCCGGCGGAAATCGGCGGTGCCGATCCCCCCGGCCCACCAGGGCGATTCGCATCGCGCCGCGACGCCGTTGTCCCTTCGATAACCCTCAGTGCGGTTCGGCCTGGACCTTGGCGAAGGCCGCCTGCTGCTCGGGCGTCGCCTCCGGCTGGCGGCGCTTCCAGTCCTCGTAGGGCATCCCGTAGACGTGCTCGCGGCTCTCGTCCTTGCTCAGTTCCAGGCCGCGGGCGTCGGCCTCGTCCTTGAGCCAGTTCGAGAGGCAGTTCCGGCAGAAGCCGGCCATGGTCATCAGGTCGATGTTCTGCACGTCCTCGCGGGCCCGCAGATGCGCCACGAGACGGCGGAAGACGGCGGCTTCGAGTTCGGTGGTGGTGGCGGTGTCGATCGTCATGGCGCGGACTCCTCGTCGTGCGTGCCAAGAGAGGTCGGCGTCCATGCCCCGGGCGTCAAGCCGTCGGGGCGAGGTGGGGCCGCAGGAGCCCGGCGAATCGCGCCGCCCATTCCGCCTCGCCGGCCTCGTCCGCGATCAGGTCCTGGCGGATCTCGACGAGGGCGTTGGGCAGGCCGCGGGCGATGGCGTGGCGGTCGACGGTGTCTCCGGGCAGGCCGCCGCCGTAGGGTTCGTTGTCGCCCACCGTCAGCCCGGCCGGGTCGGCGCGCAGGCCCGCCACGAGGGGGGCGCTCAGGCGGTCGTCGTGGTCCCACAGGATGCCGACGTGCCAGGGGCGCGGGTCGCCGCGCCAGCACGGGGTGAAGCTGTGGATGGTGACGATGGCCGGCGGCGCGCCCGCCGCCATCGCCGCGGCGACATGGGCGTCGATGGCCCGGTCGTAGGGTTCGTAGAAGCGGGCGATCCGCTCCGCCTTGCCGGCCTCGTCGATGCGGGCGTTGCCCGGCACCACGGCCCCGTCGGAGAGCCGCATCACCAGGGTCGGGTCGTCGCGTCCGCGGTTCGGGTCGATGACGAGCCGCGAGAAGGTGGTGAGGACGGCGGGCGCACCGAGGAGGGCGGCGAGGCGGCGGGTCACCCCGGCCGCGCCGATGTCGTAGGCGATGTGGCGGGAGAACTCGGCGTCCGGAACCCCGAGCCGGCCGAGGTCGTCGGGCACGTGGTTGGAGGCGTGGTCGCACAGAAGCAGCAGGCCGCAGGCGGGGTCGCCCGGAACGGTCTCGACGGGATGGGGGCCGTGCGAATGAGGGCTGGGCATGAGGCTCGAACGCTCCGGGGTTGCGGGCGGGGGCTGGCTCAAGGAAGTCCGGCAAGCCGCGGACCAAGCCGCGGGCCGCGTCATCTCGCGCTTGCCCGCGCGGCGGGCGTCGGGCACAGCACGTATCGCGGGTCGCGACGTCACGGCAACATCCCGGCAGCGGGACTTCGACGCCGGCGGGCCGTGCGTTCGTCGAAAGAGCGACCGCCAAAGCGACACGAGAGACGGATACGCCCGCCATGACAGCGCCCTCCCCCGCCCCTTCGGCCGCCCGCGCCCTCCTCCTCGGCTTCCTCGACGAGGCGATCGCCGCGGCCCATCCGGCGCGCTGCCTCGCGCCGCACCTGCCGGCCCCCGGGCCGGGGCGCCTCATCATCCTCGGTGCCGGCAAGGCCGGCGGCAGCATGGCGGCGGTGGCGAGCCGGTTCTACCGGGAGACGCACGGGGTCGACGCCGAGCGCATCGCCGGCTTCGCGGTGGCGCGCCACGGCTACGGCGAGGAGGCGCCGATGATCCGCATGGTCGAGGCCGGCCACCCGGTGCCCGACCAGGCCGGCATCGACGCCACCATCGAGACCCTGCGGCTGGCCGGCGACGCCGGCCCCGAGGACGACGTGCTGGTGCTGCTCTCGGGCGGCGGCTCGGCCAACTGGATCGCCCCGGCCGGCGACCTCACGCTCTCCGAGAAGCAGGCGGTGACCAAGGCGCTGCTGCGCTCGGGCGCGCCCATCGGCGAGATCAACGCCGTGCGCAAGCACCTCTCGCGCATCAAGGGCGGGCGCCTCGCGGTGAAGGCGCGCAACGCCCGCTCGATCCTGACGCTGGCGATCTCGGACGTGCCCCACGACGATCCGGCGGTGATCGCCTCGGGGCCGACGGTGCCCGATCCCACGACGCTGGCCGACGCGCTGGCCATCTGCGAGCGCCGCGGCATCCCGCTGCCCGACACGGCACGGGCGCTCCTCAACGACCCGGCCAACGAGACGCCCAAGGCCGGCGATCCCGCCTTCGCGCGCTCGGAATACATCATCGTCGCCCGGCCCATCGACGCGCTGGAGGCGGCGGCGGCGGCGGCGCGCAAGGCCGGCTACGAGCCGGTGATGCTCGGCCCCGACGTGGAGGGCGAGGCCCGCGAGGTCGCGGCCGAACACGCCAGGCTCGCCAGGGAGATGGCGCAGGCCGGCCGGAAAGTCGCGATCATCTCGGGCGGCGAACTCACCGTCACCATCCGCGGCGAGGGCCACGGCGGCCCCAACCAGGAATACGCCCTGGCGCTCGCCATCGCCCTCGAGGGCCATCCGGGCATCCTCGGCATCGCCGCCGACACCGACGGCACCGACGGCGGGCGCGGCGAGGCCACCGACCCGGCCGGCGGCCTCGTCGATCCCACCACCCTGGAGCGCGCCCGCGCCGCCGGCCTCGATCCGGAGGCGATGCTGGCGGACAACGATTCGACCAAGTTCTTCGCCACCATCGGCGATCTCGTCCAGCCGGGCCCGACGCGCACCAATGTCAACGATTGCCGGATCATCCTTGTCGGATAAGCGACCGCGTCGGCGCCGACTCGGACAGCGTGGCCTGGGACGGCTGTTGGCGCCCTGGGGCGGGGCGATCGCGATCCTCGTCCTCGCCACCCCCGCCCGGGCCGACCTGCGCCTGTGCAACCAGACCACGAGCAAGGTCGGGATCTCGCTGGGCTACCGCGACGCGCAGGGCTGGGTGACCGAGGGCTGGTGGGACCTGACGCCCAAGGCCTGCGAGACCCTGCTGCGGGGCTCCCTCTCGGCCCGGTTCTACTACGTGTTCGCGGTGGACTACACCCGCGGCGGCGAGTGGAGCGGCCGCTCGCTGATGTGCACCAAGGACTCGGAGTTCACCATCCGCGGGGTCGAGGACTGCCTCGCCCGCGGTTTCGACCGCAACGGCTTCTACGAGGTCGACACCGGCGAGCAGAAGAGCTGGACGATCCAGCTCAGCGACCCGAACCAGCCGGCCGGCGGCGCCCCGCCGTGAGGCTCGGGCCCGATCGTCGCAACGCCGGCGAAGCGAGGGCCATCGCGCTTGCTTGGCGGCGGGATAAGGGCCTATGTCCACTGGAGGACACCGGATCGACGGCGGTGGGACGACAACCATCGCGGGTCTTCATCCGGCGTCCGAAACGCGCGGGACGATGGAAACGCTCGGGACAAGGGCATGTCCCCGTCCGTCCGGGCACCTTCGCGTGAGGAACGAACCGACTCGCGCGTGAGGAACGAACCGACTCGACCCGGTCTTTGACCCGAGCCGCCCTGAAGGGGCTCGTCGGGCGATCGAAGCGAACCCAGGAAGGCGAGAGACGTGGAGCAACGTGATGCATGGCGGATCACCGACCGGCTGAATGCTGAGCACGGCAAGGGCGATCCGTTCGCCGCCGCCGTCCGGGCCACCCGCATGGCGATGATCATCACCGACCCGCGCCTGCCCGATAACCCGATCACCTTCGCCAACGACGCCTTCCTCCAGATGACGGGCTATTCCCGCGAGGAGGTCATGGGCCGGAACTGCCGCTTCCTGCAGGGACCGGACACCGACCGGGCCGAGGTCGCCCGGATCAGGGAGGCCATCGAGAGGCGGGAGGACGTGAGCGTCGACATCCTCAACTACCGCCAGGACGGCAGCACGTTCTGGAACGCCCTCTACATCAGCCCGGTGATCAACGAGGACGGGGAGCTGCAGTTCTACTTCGCCTCGCAGCTCGACGTCACCGACCGCAAGATGAACGAGTTCCAGGTCAGCGCCGACAAGGACCGCTTCGAGCGGGCCGTCGCCGAGCGGACGCGGGAGCTGGAACTGAGCAACCGCGACCTCGCCGCCGCCCTCGAACTGCGCACGACGCTGCTCCACGAGGTCGATCACCGCGTCAAGAACAACATGCAGATCATCGCCTCGCTGATCAGCATGCAGCTGCGCACGATCCCCGACGAGGGGATCAGGGCCTCGCTGACCACGACCCTGAGCCGGGTCGAGGCCATGAGCACCGTCCATCGGCGCTTCTACCAGTCGGGTGACGTCTCGCGGTTCGACGTGTCGGAATTCGTGCGCGACCTCGTCTCCGACCTCGTGATCGCCACCGGCCGCCAGGACATCAGGACCGACCTCGACCTCGAGGCCATCGACGTGCCGGCCGACAAGGCCGCCCCGCTGGCGCTCATGGTCAACGAGGTGCTGACCAACGCGATCAAGCACGGCTTCCCGCAGGAGCGGGGCGGCACCATCCGGACGGTGGTGCGCCGGGACGGGACCACCTGCCGGATCACCATCGTCGACGACGGCCACGGCATGTCGGAGGACGGCAAGACCCGCCCGTCCTACGGCCGCAAGCTGGTGGAGCGGCTCGGCAGGCAGCTGCAGGCCAGGACAACCTGGGCCGACGCCAACCCGGGCACCCGCGTCGAGATCGCCATGCCGATCGAGCAGCGGAGGCGCGGATCATGACGGAGTCCCGGCCGCTCAACGTCGTCATCGTCGAGGACGAGGCCATCCTGGCCATGGAACTCGAGAACATGCTGGAGGATGCCGGCCACGTCACCGTCGGCTGGGCCACCTGCCTCAGCGAGGCCGAGGAGCTGCTGCGGGAGGTGAGCGCCGACCTCGCCCTCGTCGACATCCACCTCTCGGACGGGATCACCGGCATCGAGGTCGCCGACCTGTTCCGCCGCCATACCGGGGCACCGGTGGTGTTCATGACGGCGAACCCCAAGCTGCTGCCCGAGGATTTCGCCGGCGCGGTCGGCGTGATCGCCAAGCCCTACACCTCGATCGGCGTGATGGCGATGATCGACTACCTGCAGCAGGCCATCAGCGCGCCGCCGCCGTCCGTCAGCCAGCCCAACGGGCTGACGCTGGCCCCCGACTACCGGGAGCGGTGGTCGGCCTGAGCGACTCCGGTCCTGGCGCCGCCGGTTCTGGCGAGCGGTCGCTCGTCAGACGCCGCGCAGGCCCTCGAGCATCTTGGCCTTCGTGAAGGGCACCGAGCGCAGGCGCACGCCGGTCGCGTCGAACACCGCGTTCGAGATCGCGGACGGCACGATCGCGGCGGCCGGCTCGCCCGCCCCCCAGGGTTTTTCGGTGGGCCGGTCGATCAGTTCCATCACCACCTCGGGCACCTCCGGGAAGGCGAGGATCGGGTAGCTCGCCCAGTCGAGGCTGGTGACGGCGCCCCGGTCGAAGGTCACCTCCTCCTTGAGCACGCGGCTCACGGTCTGGATCACGTTGCCTTCGAGCTGGTTGCGCACCCCGTCGGGGTTGATGACCTGGCCGCAATCCTGGACGACGACGAAGCGCGGCACCCGGATCGCGCCGGTGGCGCGGTCGACCTCCACCTCGGCGACGCCCGCGACATAGGTGCGGTAGAGTTCGTAGCGGACATAGGAGACGCCGCGGCCGCGCAGCACGTCGCCGCCGGTCTCGGCCCGCGGCGAGGGCCTGCTCTCCCACTTGGCCAGGGCGAGGGCGCGGGTCAGCACCTCGGCCCCGCGCGGGTCGTTCAGGAGCCGCATCCGGTATGCGGCGGGGTCGACGCCGGCGGCCGCCGCCAGCTCGTCGAGGAAGGCCTCGTTGGCGAAGGTGTTCTGCATCCGCCCCGGCGTGCGGATCCAGGACGGGCGCAGCGGCGTCTCGGCGAGGCGATGGCAGACCGTGCGCACGTTGGGCAGGGCGTAGGGCAGCGCCGAGTTGTGGACGATGTTGCCCGGCGCCAGGGCGGTCTCGTGCGGCAGGCCGGCGAGTTCGGCCGCCACCAGCGGCACGTTGCCGGCCCCGCCCTCGGGGATGAAGAATTCCGAGGTCCAGGCGACGATCGCCCCGGCGGCGTCGAGGCCGCCCTTCAGGTCGATCAGCGTCGGCGGGCCCTTGGGATCCCAGCCGTGCTCGTCGGCCCGCGACCATTGCACCCGCACCGGCCGGCCCACCGCGCGCGCCAGCAGGGTGGCGTCGGCGGCGGCGTCCTCGTGGCCGTTGCGTCCGTAGCAGCCCGAGCCTTCGAGGTAGATGCAGCGTACGTCCTCGGTGGGCAGCCCGGTCATCGCCGCGAGCTGCCGGCGCAGGGCATGGGTCATCTGCGAGGCCGACCAGCAGGTGAGCCGCCCGTCCTTGAACTCGGCGACCGCGCAGGAGGGGCCGATGGAGCCATGGGTGTGGATGGCGAAATCGTAGGTGGCGACAAGCACCTTGGCCGCCTGCGGCAGCGCCGCCGCGACGTCGCCCACCGCGCTGGTCACGTCGTCCTTGGCGACGCGGGTGGCGCGGACGTGCTGCCACAGCTTGTCCTGCTCGGGCAGCCCGGCCCAGGCCGACCAGCGCGGGCGCAGCGCCTCGGCCGCCTTGATCGCCCCCCATTCGGTCTGGGCGACGATCGCCAGGAAGTTGCCCTCGCGCACCACCTTGACGACGCCGGGCATCGCCAGGGCGGCGGCATCGTCCACCGCTTCCAGCCTCGCGCCGATGGTCGGCGGGCGCACCACCCGCCCGTGGACCATGCCGGGCACCTTGAGGTCGTGGATGTAGGTGAAGCGCCCGGTGACCTTGCCCGGAATGTCGATGCGCGCCACCGACTTGCCGACGAGCGCGTAGCGGGACGGGTCCTTGAGCGGCGCGTCCGCGTCGACCTTGAGGGCGAAGCGCTTGTCCTTGAGGAGGTCGGCGAAGGGGATGCCGCCGATGGCGCCGTCCTTGAGGGCGAGGCCGGCGGCGGGGACGCCGAGGCGGTCGGCGGCGAGCCCGAGCAGCGCGGCGCGGGCGGTGGCCGCCGCCTGCCGGATCTGGGCGCCGCCGTTCTGGATCGACAGGCTGCCGTAGGTCGGCCCCTGGTCGGGGGTCAGGCCGGTGTCGCCCTGGACGATCGAGACGGCGCCCATCGGCAGGTCGAGTTCCTCGGCCGCCATCTGCTTGAGGGCGGTCTTCACGCCGGTGCCCAGATCGACCTTGCCGGAGAACACGGTGACGCGGCCGTCCGCGCCGATGGCGAGGAAGCCGTCGACCTCGTCGCCCGCCACCGATTTCGGCAGGCCCCGCGTCGGCAGGGCGGGGGGCAGCGGCGGCGCGGCGGCGGCGGCGCGCGGCAGCAGGGAAAAACTCACCACCAGGGCGCCGCCGCCCTGGAGGATGGCGCGGCGGGACAGGATCGGGTCGGACATGGTGGGCCTGTCGGATCTCAAAGGGACGCGGCCGCGCGCTTCACGGCGCGCAGGATCCGCGAATGGGTGCCGCAGCGGCACAGGTTGCCCGCCAGCTCCCGCTTGATCGCCGCGTCGTCGGGGTTGGGGCTGCGGGCGAGCAGCGCTGCCGACTGCATGATCATGCCGTTGATGCAGTAGCCGCATTGCGCGGCCTGCTCGGCGATGAAGGCGGCCTGGACCGGATGCGGCCGGTCGGCCGAGCCGAGTCCTTCCAGCGTCACGATCTTCTGGTCCGGCCGCAGGCTCGACAGCGGCGTCGTGCAGGAGCGCACCGCGACCCCGTCGACATGGACGGTGCAGGCGCCGCATTGGCCCAGGCCACAGCCGAAGCGGGGGCCGTGCAGGTCGAGGTCGTTGCGCAGGACGTAGAGGAGCGGAACCTCGGGATCGTCGCTGCGCACGCTCACCGCGCGCCCGTTGACGTCGAGCGAGACCGGCTGGCCCATGGTGCTTCTCCGACCATCCTGTCTGGATGGGTTCCAGAGAGTGGCCTAGCAATCCGCCCCGACGGGGGTCAAGGGACGGCCGGGCGCCTCCGCGGGCCGGCCCGCGCGCATTCTCATCGCCAGCTCATCCCCAGGCCGTCTTCCCGCGTCGGCGGGCCGCGGCGTCTCGGACCGTCACCAGGGCCGCCTCGGCCACCGCGATCTGGCCCGACAGTTCCTTCGGCCCGAGGGGGTGGTAGGCGAGGCGCGGGCTGGCGCGCTCGGCCTGCGCCAGAGCGAGGCCGGCCAGCGGAATCTCGGCGATGCGGCGGGCCTCCTCGGGCGGGATGCCCAGAAGCCTCGCCCAGGCGGTGTTGCGCGCCAGGCGCCCGCCCGCGTGCAGCCGGCGCAGGCGCCGGCGCCAGCCATAGCGGAACAGGGCGCTCGGCAGCGGTTCGAGGCGGGCGTCGCACAGGGCGTCGGGCAGTTCGCAACGCGACCGGATCGTGTCGGCCACGCCCCCGGGGGCGCGGCCGGTGAGGCGGGCCGAGATGGTGACGACCACATCGACCGCGTGGCGCACGCGCAGGCCGTGCTGGAGCAGGGCGGCCACGAAGGCGCCGTCCTCGCCCAGCGCCATCGGCGGCATGCCGCCCACCTGCCGGTAGGCCGACACGCTCACGGCCAGCGTCGCCCCGATGGTGGTGCGATGGCACGGCCAGGGATCGTTGGGATCGGGATCGATCAGCGCCTCGGCCTCGGTGAGGAGGTCGCTGTAGGCGTCCTCCAGCCGCCCCCTGGCGGGCAGGGAGGGCGGCAGCAGCGCGGCCTCGTCGGCATCGAGCTCGACCCGGCCGGCGACCGCATCGGCCCCGGCGGCCATGGCCGCGAGGTTGCGCTCCACCCAGTCCGGCGGGACCCGGCTGTCGGCATCCGTCGACAGGATCGTGCCGCCCTCCCCTTCCGCCTCGAGCCAGTCGGCGGCGGCATTCATCGCCTCGCGCCGCGCCCAGCCGGCGTTGGCGCCGGAGAACGTCACCTCGACCACCCGCACCGGCAGCGACATCCCCGCCAGCATGCCGGCCACGATGGCGGGGGTGGCGTCGGTGCAATTGTTGAGGAACAGGACGAGGCCGAGACTGCCCGGCACCAACCCGGCCTGGGCGTCGATCGCCCGCAGGCAGGCGCCGATCCGCTCGGCCTCGTTGCGCACGGGAATCGCGATGACGGCTTCGATCCTCGCGGCGGGGAAGCTCGGTTCGGGAGAGGAGGACACGACTGACTCCGGGGGACCGGACCGGGGGCGGTCCAGGGCGACGGCTTAGCAGTTTCACGGGCTGTGGGGGACGGGTTTCCAAGCCGGCGCATCGGGGGCACCGACGACGAAGCGGCCCGGGTTCGAGCGACGATGGCGAGACACGCCCAACACCATCGATCCGATCGTCCGGACAAATCCGCGAGTATTCGAAGGGATTGCTTTCCTCGCTCACGTAGCCGGAACGTTTTCATCGCCAATTTAACGAAATTTAACCCTTCTGCACGAGAATGTAGCCCGGCCTCATTAGAGGTTGCAACGGTTTCGAAAACAGATACGCCAAGGTGGATGACGTGAAGATCCTGAATAATCTCAAACTTTTGAGCAAACTCGCCATCCCCACGGTTCTGTTGGTTACGGTCGCGCTCGGCTTGATGATGCTGTCGTGGTCGAGCCTGAACAGCCTCGACCGAAGCACGCAGAGGATCGTCGATGTCACGGCCATGCGCGCGGTGACGGCCCTCCAGATGGCCTTCGCCATGGACGAGGCGACGATCCGCGAGAAGAACGTCATCATCGAGACCGACGGTGCCGCGATGCAGGAGCAGCAGCGGCATTACGCCGAGGCGCGGACGAACGCCCTGGCCGCCGTCGACCGCCTGATCGCCCTGGCCGACACGCCCGAGCGCCGCACCGGCAACGAGGGCATCAAGGCCCTGCTGACGGAGTTCTTCGCCGCGGCCGACCGGTCGATCGCGCATGGATTGAAGAGCGAGACCGAGGCCGCGACGAAGGTTTCGAACGGCCCGGTCCGCGAGGCCCGCGCCAAGCTCGTCGAGGCCGTGAAGAAGCGGGTCGACACCAACATGAACGACCTCAACCTCGCAAAAGCCAAAGCTTCCGAGGTCGCCGGTTCGGCCGTGCAGACGCTCGTGGTGGCCGCGGCGGTCGGCCTTTCGGTCGCCGTCGGCCTTCTCGCCGCCATCGTCGTCCTCGGCGTCACCCGTCCGCTCGCAGCGATGACCGCCGCCATGGGAGGCCTCGCCGCGGGCGATCTGGCCGTCGAGGTCCAGGGCGCCGGGCGCAAGGACGAGATCGGCACGCTGGCGCGCGCGCTGCAGGTGTTCAAGGACAACGCGGTCACCGTCCGCCGCCTCGCCGCCGAACAGGCCATCGAGGACGAGGCCAAGATGCGCCGGGCCGAGCGCCTCGACCAGATCACCAAGAGCTTCGAACACAACGTCGCCGCCCTCACGCACGGCCTGGCCGGAGCCTCCACCGAGATGGAGGCGACGGCCAAGTCCATGGCCGGCATCGCCGAGCAGACCACGCAGCAGACCATGATCGTGGCCGGCGCCGCCGAGGAGACCTCCGCCAACGTCCAGACGGTGGCCGCGGCCAGCGAGGAGATGTCGGCCTCGGTGCAGGAGATCGTGCACCAGGTGAGCCAGTCCTCGCAGATCGCCGGCCGCGCGGTGGAGAACGCCCAGCGCACCGACGCCACCGTGCGGCGCCTGGCCACCACGGCCGAGCGCATCAGCGCCTTCGTGTCGGTGATCGCCAACATCGCCTCGCAGACGAACCTGCTGGCGCTGAACGCGACCATCGAAGCGGCGCGGGCCGGCGAGGCCGGGCGGGGATTCGCCGTCGTCGCCTCCGAGGTGAAGGAGCTCGCCGGCCAGACCGCCAAGGCGACCGGCGAGATCGGCGAGCGGATCACCGAGATCCAGGCGGCGACCCAGGAAGCGGTCGCCGACATCGAGGCGATCGGCCGGATCATCGGCGAGATGTCGAGCTACGCCGCGTCCATCGCGGCCGCGATGGAGGAGCAGGGTGCCGCCACCCAGGAGATCACCCGCAACGTGCAGGAGGCCGCCAAGGGCACCGAGCAGGTGACGATCAACATCTCCGACGTGCGCCAGGGGGCCGGCCAGACCGGCGCGGCGGCGTCCCAGGTGCTCAGCGCGGCCCAGGAGCTCTCGCGCCACTCCGAGAGCCTGACGCGGGAGGTCGGCAGCTTCCTCGCCAACGTGAAGGCCGCCTGACGACCGCCATCCTCGGCGCCGCGAACGGCGGGCGCCGAGGAAACCGCCGAGAATACCGCCGAGGACACCACACGCTCCCCCTCCCCGGGACGCTCCGGTCCCGCGCTGCCGGCCGGGGGCCTACCCCTCCGCGTCCTGGGAGAGGTCGACCCGCTGGACGATCAGGGCGACCGTGACCGTCAGCACCCGCTTCCCGTCCGCGTCCCGCACCTCGACCGTCACGTCGCGGGTATCGCTGCGCGGAATGCGATCCTTGCCGATCGAGACCACGGCGTGGATCGCCTCCTGCTCGGCCCGTTCGAGATCCGGGAACGCCAGTCCGTCCTCGTCCTGGATGAAGAGCGGACCTTCGCGGACGTCGAAGTAGAACAGGGGCATCGTTGCTCTCCGGCTGAGCGGATCGTCGGGGGCGCCCCGTGGCGATGGGCGATCGGTTCTGGAATATCGGTCTTGCTACCATTCCCGGTTGATCACTTCGTGATGCGGAAATGGGCTTCGCTCAGGCGCCGCGCGGGCTCGGTGATACGGTTCCCGCTCGATTCAAGCGGGAACCGTATCAGACAGGAACTTATCTCGCGGCGCGCTTGCGCTGGTGGAGATAGGTCGCGTCGAACTCCGCCGTCCGCAGGAGCTCGTCCCAGGCCCGGATGACCAGGACGCTGCCGCGCAGGGTGATCATGCCCCTGCCGCGCATCTCCTGAAGCACGCGGTTGACGTGGACGCTCGACAGGCCGGTCGCATCGGCGAGATCGACCTGCGTGACCGGGAGCGGACAGCGATGGTCGCCGGCCAGCCCCACCGCCTCCTGCTTGAGGTACAACTCGCAGAACAGGTGGGCCATGTGGTCGAAGGCCGAGCGCCGCCCCATGCAGAGCATCCACTCGCGGAAGATGGCCGCGTCCACGAGGGTGTCGCGCCAGAGCGTGGCGGCGATGCCGGGACAGCGCGCCGTGAGGTCGTGCAGGGCCTCGTGCGGGACGAAGGCGACGGTGGCGGTCGTGAGAGTGGCGAGGCTGTGATCCATCGACGGGATGTGGAGGCTCTGCAGGTCAGGGATGTCGCCGGCGATGTGGAACGAGAAGATCTGGCGCTTGCCTTCGCTGATGATCTTGTAGCGGCAGGCCCAGCCTTCGAGGATGAGGCAGCACTGGGAGGCCGTGTCGCCGTCGCGCACGATGTCCTGGTTCGGCCGCAAGGTCTTGAGCGTGACGGGCAGGCCCTTGATCGCCCTGCACTCCTCGTCCGACAGCGCATCGATGCTTTCCAACTGGCGGATGAGCGGCGAGAGGGGATGCTCAACGTTCGAGACCATTCTTGTCGCTTCGCCCCTGCATGACAGACGGATGCTCACGCTGCGTCCGGGTATCGAAACCCGTTTTCGCGTGGCCGACGCGGTTGATGCCATGAGGCGGATGTCACGCCCGCACACTCACTCACGTTATGAATTTCATAACCCATGTCACACCCGATGGCTCCCGCCGGCCGAAAAGTCTTTGCTTTGGCGACAGCACGTTTTCGCAGGACGAAGCGCGCGAGCACGCGCACCGAATAGAGGATCACCATTGCTCGCGTCGTGCACGCCCGCTCTTGAATTCTACAATCGCATTTTACCGAGATAGTCTTACGTGCCGGCAGGGCGGTCGCCCCGACAACGCGATTTTCGTGGCAGCACCGACGATGTGTCGATCCGGATGCCGGCCGTGACCCTATTCGCCTCTTCGGGTTGGGGCAGACAAGCTTTAACCGACCACCCACCCTCTCGACGACAGTGAAACAGAAGTATTCCTCCGCCGCTCGTCTGCCAAAAGACCGGCGGCCTGCCGTCGATCCGCCGCGGACGGTCCCGCCGCGGGCGACCCGGGACGCGAGGCGATGGGGCCGCCGCGCTTGACGGGATGGCGGTGTCGGTGCTTGTGGCCGCTCGCTCCGTTCGGCCGGTCTGACACGACGGCCCCGCTCGCACAGGTTGGAGGCCGCCGTGAAACGCGCCCGTCGTACGAAGATCATCGCCACCCTCGGTCCCGCCTCCGACACTCCGGAGATGATCGAGAGGCTGTTTCGCGCCGGCGCGGACGTGTTCCGGCTCAACATGAGCCACCTGCCGCGGGAGAAGCTGCCCGAGAAGATCGAGGTCATCCGCACCATCGAGCGCGAATTGCGGCGTCCCATCGCGATCCTCGTCGACCTGCAGGGCCCCAAGCTCCGGGTCGCGGCCTTCGCCGAGGGCAGCGCGATGCTCCGGAACGGCGACAGCTTCGTCCTCGACAGCGACCCGACCCCGGGCAACGTCACCCGCGTCTTCCTCCCCCACCCCGAGATCCTCTCGGCGCTGGAGCCCGGCCACGTCGTCATCATCGACGATGGCAAGCTGCGCCTGACCGTCACCGAGGTCTCCGAGGGGCGCGCCGTCACGCGGGTCGAGGTCGGCGGCAAGATCTCCAACCGCAAGGGCGTCTCCCTGCCCGACACGGTGATCCCCGTGGCCGCGATGACCGAGAAGGACCGCGGCGACCTCGAGGCCGGCCTCAACGCCGGCGCCGACTGGATCGCCGTCTCCTTCGTGCAGCGCCCCGAGGACGTCGCCGAGGTCAAGAAGGTCTGCGCCGGGCGCGCCCTGGTGATGGCCAAGATCGAGAAGCCGCAGGCGCTCACCCGCCTCGACGAGATCATCGAGATCTCCGACGGCATCATGGTCGCCCGCGGCGACCTCGGGGTGGAGATGCCCCTGGAGCAGGTGCCGGGCGTGCAGAAGCGCATCACCCGCTCCTCGCGGCGCCTGGGCAAGCCCGTGGTGGTGGCCACCCAGATGCTCGAATCGATGATCACGGCGCCGGTGCCCACCCGCGCCGAGGTCTCGGATGTCGCCACCGCCGTCTACGAGGGCGCGGACGCCGTGATGCTCTCGGCCGAGAGCGCATCCGGCGGCTTCCCGATCGAGGCCATCAGCATGATGAGCCGCATCGCCGAGCAGGTGGAGCGCGACGCCCTCTACTGGACGATCCTCACCGCCCAGCGCTCCGAGCCCGACGCCACCGCCTCCGACGCCATCGCCGCGGCGGCCCACCAGATGGTGGACGCCCTCGGCCTGACCGCGATCATGGCCTGGACCCATTCGGGCTCCACCGCCATGCGCCTGGCGCGCTCGCGCCCCAACGCCACCATCATCGCCCTGACGCCGAAGCGCGAGACCGCCCGGCGCCTGGCCATGTGCTGGGGCACGCACCCCATCGTCACCAACGACGCCAGCGACGTCGACGACATGGCCTTCCGGGCGGCCAAGTTCGCGGTGCGCGAGCGCTTCGCCGAGATCGGCGACCGCATCATCGTGGTGGCCGGCGTGCCGTTCGGGACACCGGGCGCCACCAACCTCGTGCGCATCGCCTTCGTGACGCGGGACCACGCCGCCAAGGCGTGACGCCGCCGTCGCGGACAACCGGAAGGCCCCCGCGCACCGACCCGCCCACGGCCGGCGTTCAGGTGCGGTGGCCCTGCCCGTTCAGCCTCAGCCCGGGCACGTCGGGCCGCACCGTCCCGCGCTCGGGGAATGCGGCGGCCCGCGGCTGGGGCGTGCGGTCGGGCAGCGCCGGTTCGACCCGGTTGCGGCCCCGGCGCTTGGCCTCGTAGAGCGCCTGGTCGGCCCGGCGCAGCAGCGCGTCGAGGTCGCGCTCAAGGGCCCGGCCCTGCGTGCGGGTCGTCGCCACGCCGATGCTCACGGTGACGGAGAGGTGGGGCAGGGACTCGAGGCTGAGCCGTTCCACCGCCCTCCGGATCAGGTCGGCCGTGTCCAGCGCGGCCGCGGCCTCCCGGTCGCGCAGCAGGCAGGCGAACTCCTCGCCGCCCATCCGCCCGAACACCGCCTCGCCCGGCAGCAACGCCTGCACCGTGTGGCAGAACCCGACGAGGACGCCGTCGCCGACCGCGTGGCCGTCGGCGTCGTTGATCCGCTTGAAGTGGTCGAGGTCGAACAGGAGCAGGGCAGCCGGCCGGTCCGTTCCCGCCAGGACCGCCTCGGCGCGGGTGACGAAGGCCCGGCGGCTGGCGATCCCCGTCAGCGGATCGGTGTCGGCCGCCCGCCGCTGCAGCAGCTCGGCCCGCTCCTTGGTCAGGGCCATGAAGACGAAGGCCAGGGCCAGGCTGAACAGCATGGCGGCCAGGCACACCCAGGCGAGCCAGGGCGACTGCAGCGGGTTGAACCCCGGCGGAGGCGCGGGCTGGATCATCGCGAGCGGGATGCGCAGCCAGTACAGGGCGGCATAGGCCCCGAGGATGACGACGGCCGGGTAGCGCGAGACCAGCGGTTCGGCCCGGCCACGCCAGACGTCCACGGCCGAAAGCCAGCAGAAGCCGCCGGCCAGCAGCGAGGCCAGCATCACCCGCGCCGGGGCGCTCTCGTAGAACGGCGGGACGAGGCAGGCCGCCAGCCAGACGCCGACCCCGGTGCCGGCCTGCCAGAACCGGAGCGGGCGCCCCTCGAAGGCGAGGGTGCCGCTACGGATGAGGCCGTAGGCGCCGATCATCACGGCATTGCCGATCCCGATCGAGGTCCAGTCCGGGATCGTGCCGCGCAGGGCGAGCAGGCAGGAGGCGAAGGCGCCGACGACATGGGCGATGCCCCAGATCGCCAGGGCGCGGACGGTGCGGGCCTGGCTCCACGACAAAAGGAACAGGCTGCCGACCATCCCCGTCAGCAGGGCCGTCGCCACCAGCAACGTCGGCGCATCGAGCTGCATCGACCAGTCCCATCCCCACGTGATTCGGTTTCCGCACGACTGAAGCGGAACCGTATCACGCGGCGGCGAACTCGCTTGCCAGGAACGCCTCCACCTCGGCCCGGTCGATGCCCGGGGCGATGAAACTCCTGCCGATGCCGCGGGCGAGGATGAAGGTCAGGGCGCCGTCGCGGACCTTCTTGTCCTGGGCCATCGCCGCCAGGATGGCCCCGGCGTCGCCGCAGCCGCCGGGCACCGCCTGCAGGCGGGTCGGCAGGCCGGCGAGCGCCAGGTGGTTGGCGACGCGGCCCGCCTCCTGGCCGGGGCAGAGGCCGAGGCGGGCCGAGAACCGGAACGCCAGGGCGAGACCGATGCCCACCGCCTCGCCGTGGACGAGGCGGGCCGAATCGTAGCCCGTCAGCCGCTCCAGGGCATGGGCGAAGGTGTGGCCGAGGTTGAGCAGCGCCCGTTCGCCGTCCTCGCGCTCGTCGCGCACCACCACCCCGGCCTTGGCCCGGCAGCAGATCGCCACCGCCTCGTCGCGCTCGGGGCCGCCGGCGAAGATGCCGGCCCAGTTGGCCTCGCACCAGTCGAAGAACCCGGCATCGGCGATGAGGCCGTATTTGGCGACCTCGGCGTAGCCGGCCCGCATCTCGCGGCTCGACAGGGTGTCGAGGGTGGCGGTGTCGGCGACGACGAGGCGCGGCTGGTGGAAGGCGCCGATCAGGTTCTTGCCGTGGGGCGAGTTGATGCCGGTCTTGCCGCCCACCGAGGAATCGACCTGGGCGAGCAGGGTGGTGGGCGCCTGCACGAAACGCACGCCCCGGCGCAGGGTGGCGGCGGCAAAGCCCGCCAGATCGCCCACCACGCCGCCGCCCAGGGCCACCACGACGTCGTTGCGCTCGATCCTGTGGGCGAGCAGGCCGTCGCAGACCTGCGCGTAGGTGGCATAGCTCTTCGAGCCCTCGCCCGGCGCCACGACGACGGTTCCCGTGCGCAGGCCGGCGGCCTCCAGGCTCGCGCGGACGCGCTCCCCGTAGAGCCCGGCCACGGTCTCGTCGGTGACGATCGCGGCCGCCCTGGCGCCGAGGCCGGCCACCGCCTCGCCGATCGTATCGAGGAGGCCGCGGCCGATGCGGATGTCGTAGTCGCGGCCCGCGTCGAGGGGAACGTGAACAGTGAGAGGAACTTGGACGGTGAGGGGAGCAGTCACTGCGCGGCGACGCCTTGGTTCGAGGGGCCGTTGAGGCGAGCGTCGAGGGCTTCCATCACGTCCTGCACCACGCGGTCGTGGGAGACGTCGCGGGAGGGTACCACCACGTCGGCGACCTCATAGACGGGATGGCGCACCGCCATCAACGCGCGCATCGTGCCCTCGGGATCCTCGGTCTGCAGCAGCGGCCGGCCGCCGCGCTTGCGCACCCGGCGCATCAGCACGTCGAGCTCCGCCTTGAGCCAGACGGAGACCCCGTGCTCGGCGATGCGCAGCCGGGTGGTGTCGCGCATGAAGGCGCCCCCGCCGGTGGCGAGCACCAGCGGCCCCTCGCGCAGGAGCCGGGCGATCACCCGCTCCTCGCCCTCGCGAAAGCTCGGCTCGCCGTAGATGGCGAAGATGTCGGGGATGCTGAGGTGTGCCGCGTGCTCGATCTCGGTGTCGGCGTCCTTGAACATCAGGCCGAGGCGCCCGGCCAGGCGGCGCCCGACGGTGCTCTTGCCCGCCCCCATCAGGCCGACGAGGACGATCGAGCGGCTGCCCAGCGCCCGGCGCAGGCGCAGCTCGATCGGATCGCTCTCGGGCTCGGGGGGAAGGTCGTTCATCGGCTCAAGGCTTCGGGGGGCTCAGGCTTCATGGGCTAAGGCTGCGTGGGCTCAGGCTGCTCGGGCTCAGGCTTCGTGGCGGCTTGCGCGTCCGGTCTCGGCGGGGCTCTTTCGCAAACCCTTACCGTGTTTCGGGATGAGGGCGAAGCGGGAGGGGGGCGGGCCCGCCGCACCGTTTCGCCGGCTCGCTGTGGCCCGGAAGTCCTTGCCTTCCGCCGACCCCTGGGAGAAACCCCTTCCACCGCAGCGCGATATCGCCCCCGCCCCCCGCCCGATCGAGGTTCGCCCGACGTGCCGACCCTGTTCCGCTTCCTCGCCACCATCGCCATCCTCGGGGGGCTGGCCTTTGCCGGAATGGTCGCCCTCGCGACCCTGGTGGTGCCGACGCCGCGCGAGATGAGCGTCACGATCCCCGCCTCGAAGCTGCAGCCGCCGCCCAGGTGACCGGTGTCGAGGTGACGAGCGCGGAGGCGGCCCCGCAGCCCTGGCCCGGCGAGGGCTACCTCGAGATGCTGGCGGCCGAGCGCGGCGCCGCCGCCAACACCCTGGAGGCCTACCGCCGCGACCTCACCGACTACCTCGGCGCCCTCGACGCGAGAGGGATCGCGCCCGCCGCCGCCGAGCCGGCCCAGGTGCGGGCCTATCTCGCCGATCTCGAGCCCCGGGGCCTCTCGGCGGCCTCCGCGGCCCGGCGCCTCTCCTGCATCCGCGGCTTCCACCGCTTCCTCTACGCCGAGGGGCTGGCCACGGGCGATCCCACCGTAGCGCTCACCGGCCCGCGCCGGGGCCGGGGCCTGCCCAAGGTGCTCTCGGTGGCCGAGGTCGACCGGCTGCTCGGGGTCGCCCGCGAGGCCGCCGCCATCGGCGAGGGCGGGGTGCAGGCGCGGGCGATCCGCATGCACTGCCTTCTCGAACTCCTCTACGCCACGGGCCTGCGCGTCTCCGAGCTGATCGCCCTGCCCCGCCGGGCCGCGACCACGCGGGACCGCTTCCTGATGGTGCGCGGCAAGGGCGGGCGCGACCGGCTGGTGCCCCTCACCGAGATGGCGCGGGCGGCGATGCGCCTGCATCTCGCCCGGTTGCGGGGCGAGGGCCCCTGGCTGTTTCCCGCCGACAGCGCCAGCGGCCACCTCACCCGGCAGGCCTTCGGCCGCGACCTCAAGCTCGCCGCCGCCGCCGCCGGCCTGCGCGAGGACAGGGTGAGCCCGCACGTGCTGCGCCACGCCTTCGCCAGCCATCTCCTCCAGAACGGCGCCGATCTGCGCATCGTGCAGGAGTTGCTCGGCCACGCCGACATCGCCACCACGCAGATCTACACCCACGTCCTCGACGCGCGGCTGAAGGGCATGGTCCGCGACCTGCACCCGCTGATGGACGCGGCGCAGGACGCCCCGGACAACACCTGACCGCCATGGCCGCCGCGGGCCGCACGAGCTAGAGCGCCGGATCGGCCAAGACGTCCGGTCCGGCGCTCTAGCGCCTTGGTTTTGCATCGGATTTTTCCCAAAAAGGTGGGTCCCCTTTTCGGTCCGATGCTCTAAGGTCGCCGCCGATGGCCGTTCCCGATCCCCCCGTCGCCGACCTGGCGACCGGCTCCAGTGCCCCCCCGGAGACGCCGCGCACCCTGGAGCGGGCGCTCGGCCACCAGATCCGCAGCCTGCGGCGCGAGCGCGACCTCTCGGTCTCGGATCTCGCGGCCGCCGCCGGGGTCTCGCTCGGCATGGTCTCGAAGATCGAGAACGGCCAGATCTCGCCCTCGCTCTCCACCATCAACGCCATCGCCGGGGCGCTGAACGTGCCGCTCACCGCCCTGTTCGCCGCCTTCGAGGAGAAGCGCGACTGCTCGCACGTGCGCGCCGGCCAGGGCGTGATGATCGAGCGGCGCGGCACCAAGGTCGGCCACCTCTACGAATTGCTCGGGGCCGCACTCGGCGGCGACGTGGTGGTGGAGCCCTACCTCATCACCCTCGAGCCCGACGCCGAGCCCTACACCGGCTTTCGCCATGCCGGCATCGAGTTCCTGTACATGCTGAGCGGCGAGGTCGTGTACCGGCACGCCGACCGCTCCTACACGCTCAAGGCCGGCGACGCGCTGCTGTTCGACTCGGGCGGCGTCCACGGCCCCGAGACCCTGGTGTCCTGGCCGATCACCTACCTCTCGATCATCATCTATCCTCGGCACCCGACCTGAGACGGACCACCATGACCGCGACCCATTCCGCGAGCCCCGACGTCCTGTCCTGCATCGGCGGGACGCCGCTGATCCGCCTGGCCAGGGCCTCGCGGGAGACCGGCTGCACCATCCTGGGCAAGGCCGAGTTCCTGAACCCCGGCCTCTCGGTGAAGGACCGCGCCGCCCTCTCCATGGTGCGCGACGCCGAGGCGCGCGGGCTGATCCGGCCGGGCGGCACCATCGTCGAGGGCACGGCGGGCAACACCGGCATCGGTCTGGCGCTGGTGGCCTCGGTGCGCGGCTACCGCACCGTCATCGTCATTCCCGAAACCCAGTCGGCCGAGAAGAAGGAGACCCTGCGGCTGGCCGGGGCGCGCCTCGTCGAGGTGCCGGCGGTGCCGTTCTCGAACCCCGACAACTACGTCCACGTCGCCCGGCGGATGGCCGACAAACTCGCCGCCACCGAGCCGGCCGGCGCCTTCTTCGCCGACCAGTTCGACAACGTCGCCAACCGCCAGGCCCATGTCGACACCACCGGCCCGGAGATCTTTTCCGCCACCGCGGGCGCCGTCGACGGCTTCGTCTGCGCGGCGGGCACCGGCGGCACGCTCGCCGGCACCGCCCAGGCCCTGCGTGCCCTGAAACCCGGCGTCCGGATCGCGCTCAGCGACCCGGAGGGCTCGGCGCTCCACGCCTATTACGAGACCGGGACGCTCAAGGCCGAGGGCTCCTCGATCACCGAGGGCATCGGCCAGGGCCGGGTGACGAAGAACCTGGAGGGCTTCCGGCCAGACCTGTCCTTCCGCGTTCCCGACCGGGAGGCGCTCGACATCGTGTTCGCGCTGATGCGCGAGGAGGGCCTGAGCCTGGGCGGATCGTCCGGCATCAACGTCGCCGGAGCGATCCGGCTCGCGCGGGAACTGGGGCCCGGCCACACCGTCGTGACCATCCTGTGCGACGGGGCGGCGCGCTACGCCTCGAAGCTGTTCAACCCCGCTTTCCTCACCGAGCGCGGCCTGCCGGTGCCGGAGTGGCTGACCGCCGCCGGAGCCCCTCTGCCGGACTGGCGGGCCTGAGCGTCGCCCCGGTCGCGCGATTCGTCACAAGTCCTTGAAAAGGCGTTGAACGAAATCGATCCAGGGGGCGTTGCATGGTCAAGCTCGGGCGCTCAAGCTCGGCCGTTTCGGAGTACCCCCATGACCTTGACCACGATTCTCCTCATCATCCTCATCCTGGCGGTGCTCGGCGGCGGCAACTTCCTCGGCGGCGGCGCCTACCGTGGCCAGAGCTTCGGCCTCGGCGGCATCCTGATCATCATCCTGATCGTGTTGCTGGTGACCGGCCGGATCTGAACGGCCGATGCGAGCGAGCCGCTGCGTCACGGACGCCGGCGGCTCGCTCGATCTTCTCGCCTGACCGCATGACGTCGTCGGGCCATCGGACGTCGCTGGTCCGCCCAACTGCGTCAGCGCCCGCAGGCGATGCCCACGACGAGCCCGGCGAGCCGGCCCGTGACGGCCCCGAGCGATGCCAGCGCCGGTTCGGCCGGCCGCGACCCCGCAGGAATGCGGTTCTCGGCCAGGAACCCCGCGATGCGGGCGCCCGGAACCAGGGCGTAGCGCGTCGGCGGCACCACTCCGGCGACGAGGCGCGGGGCGGTCGGATACGACGAGACCAGCCCCACCAGGTTGCCAGACCGGTCGAGGACCGGCGCGCCACCGGACCCCGGCTGCAGCGGCGCCGCGATGCCCTCGCCCACGGTCTCACCGGGGGCGACCGCGACCGTGCCCCCTTCCTCCGCTCCCAACACCACCACCGCCTCGGCCTCCTTGACGGGCGTGTCCCGCGGCACGGGCGGCGGCCCGCCGGGCGCCGGGGGCGTCCAGTCCAGCAGCGTCAGGATGCGGTCGGTGGCCACGACCCGCGCCGGCCTGCCGGCGATGGTCGGCTCGGTGCAGGCGGCGAGGGCCTGCGCGCTGGTGAGGACGCGGCCGGGCCCGATCACCAGCCCGGTCGCCACCGGCGGGCGCCGGACCGGCGGCGCGGGCGCTGGCGCGACGGCCACCGCCGGGCCGCGCTCGGATGCGGGGGCGGCCTCCTCGAACGGCACGAAACTGTTGGCGATGGCGATGACGAGGCGGTCGACCTCCGCCGCAGCACCCTTGCCGTAGCCGATGGTGAAGCCGCGGATGCCCGGCGCGCCGGCCGCGTAGCGGATGTAGGACTTGCCCTGCGCGGTCTCGGCGGTGACCACCAGGAAATCCGGCCGCTTGAGCTTGTAGGTGACCTTGCGGTCCGGCGTGGGCGCGGTGATGCGCGCGAAGATCGCGTCGAGGTCGGTCTCGCCGGGCGGGAAGGACTTGGTCTCGAGGGTGATCGCCCCGTCCGCGCTCTGCCAGCGGGTGCCGCCGGGCGTGCCCGAGCGCTTGGGCAGCAGGCGCTCGGGCACGCCCAGGGTGACCCCGCTCGGCCCGTCGCGCCGGACCGCGAACTGCCCGGCCTTGCGCGCCGCCGCCCCCGCCGCGAGCAGGGTGGCCCGGGTCGCCGGGCCGGGGAACGCCGCCTCGCGGGCGCCGGTGCGGGCGGCATAGGCCAGGAGCGCGTCGTGGGTGCGCCGGCCGTAGGTGCCGGTGACGACGCTGTTGTAGTCGCCTGTCCAGACCAGGGCGTCCTGCAGGCCCTTGCGCTCGGCCTCGGGCAACGCCTCGTAGGCGGCCCTGGCGGCATCGTAGACCGGGTCCGGCGCGGCGGGTTTCTGCACGGCGGCCGGCTTGGACGGAGCCGGGGGCACCTGCGCCTCGGCCGAAGCACCGGAGAGGGCCACGAGGCCGCCAGCGAGCCACCGAACCCGATCGCGATGCGCCATGCCCGTGGATCTCCGATCACCCGGCCAAGGTGTGGCAGAGCGGGGCGGCGAATTCCAGGGCCCTTCGCGTGTCCCCACCACCGGCCTGGCACCGGCTTGGCTCCGGCTTGGCACCGGCTTGGCACCGGCTTGGCACCGGCTTGGCACCGGCCTGGATCGCGGCCGCCACACGGGTTAGGGCGAGGGGCCACCCCTCGGGGTTGTCGAGGCGGCAAGGGGATCGTGAGGTGGATGCAACCCTGACCACGCCGGGCCAGCACATCCTGATCGTCGAGGACGACGACGGCATCCGCACCCTGATCTCGACGCTGTTGCGCGAGAACGGCTTCCGGGTGACCGGCTGCCGGAACGGCCACGAGATGCGCCACCTCACCCGCGAGGTGACCTACGACCTCGTCATCCTCGACGTGATGCTGCCCGGCGGCTCCGGCCTCGACCTGTGCCGGATGCTGCGCGAGACCAGCGGCGTCCCGATCATCATGGTCACCGCCCGCGCCGACGAGGTCGACCGGGTCGTCGGGCTCGAGATCGGGGCCGACGACTACGTCACCAAGCCCTTCGGCCGGGCGGAGCTGCTGGCGCGCATCCGGGCGGTGCTGCGGCGCGGCGCACATCCCGTCGACCGCCGGGAGCGGCAGGCGGACGTGCTGCGGTTCTCCGGCTGGGAACTGCGCACCGCGAGCCGCGAGCTCGTCGACCCGTCGGGGGCGGCGGTGGACCTCTCGGGGGCGGAGTACGAACTCCTCCTGACCTTCCTCGAGCATCCCGGCCGCGTCCTGTCGCGCGACCGGATCCTCGAGATGTCGCGCGGCCGGCTCGCCGGGGCGGCCGACCGCAGCGTCGACGTCCTCGTCAGCCGCCTGCGCCGCAAGATCGACCATTCCGCCAACGAACAGGGGATGATCAAGACCGTGCGCGGCGCCGGCTACATCTTCGTCGGCAGAAGGGAGGCGTGACGATGCACCCGCGCGCCGCCGCCGGTGCGGCCGATGCCGTCTTGCCCGGTCGCGGCCGAAGGGCGCCGACATGAAGCGCGTGTTCGGGTCGATCGAGGGACTGACCTCGCTGATCCTGCTCGTCACCATCCTCGTGGTCCAGGCCGGGGCGTTCGCCCTCTACCGCGGCTCGGCCATCGCGGCCGAGGACGACGCCTTCGCCGGGCGCACCGCGGCGCAGCTCGTGCTGGCCCGCGACGCCCTCATGCGCCGGCCCGTGACCGAGCGGACCGCCGAGGCCCGCGCCCTGTCCAAACCCCATTTCGAGATCGGCTGGGCCGAGGCCGCCACGGCCCGGCCGGAGGGACGCGCGGGCCCGCTGCTCTGGACCTGGGTCGGGCGCCTGGTGGCGTTCGATCCGAGCCTCGCCGACGCCCAGCTGCGCCTCAGCCTGTCCCAGCACGACGATGCGGCCGGCGCCACCGACCTGCACGGCGAGATGCGCCTGCCCGACGGGTCGTTCCTCACCTTCCAGTCGGCCCACGCCCCCGCCCTGGTGCGCATCGGCGACTGGGCCCTGCTCTCCGTCGTCATGGCGCTGGTGGTGAGCGGGGCCGCGATCCTGGTGGTGCACCGCATCGCCGCTCCCTTGCGCCGGCTGGCGCAGGCGACGGACGCCATCGGCCGCGGCCTTCCCGTGCGGGTCGAGGAGACCGGCCCCGACGAGACGCGGCGGATCGGGGCGGCGTTGAACGCCATGCAGGACCGGGTGCAGCGGGTGCTGGCCGACCGCACCCAGGCCCTGGGCGCCGTCTCGCACGACCTGCGCACGCCCATCACCCGCCTGCGCCTGCGGGCCGAGGCGCTGCCCGACGCCGAGGATCGCGCGGCGATGACCCAGGACCTGGCGGACATGGAGGCCATGGTCGCCTCCACCCTCTCCTACCTGCGCAACGAGGCCGATCCCGAGCGCCCGCGCCTCGTCGACGTCGTCGCCATCGTCCTCACGCTGATCGACGCCGCGGTGGACGAGGGCCACGACGTCGCCTTCGAGGGCCCGCGCCGCAGCCTGATCACCGCCCGCCCCCTGGCGATCAAGCGCGCCATCGCCAACCTTCTCGAAAACGCGGTCAAATACGGCGCGGGCGGCACCGTGCGCCTCCGGGAGACCGAGGGCACCCTGGCCATCGCCATCCACGATCGCGGCCCGGGCATCCCGCCCGACGACGTCGAGCGGGTGTTCCAGGCCTTCGAGCGCCTGGAGACCTCGCGCAACCGCCGCAGCGGCGGCAGTGGCCTCGGGCTCACCATCGCCAAGACCCTGATCGAGGCCGAAGGCGGAAGCATCGACCTGACCAACGCTGAGGACGGAGGGCTGGTGGCCCGCATCGTCCTGCCGCGGGCGACGGAGGGCCTCGGGGGCCCGAACCCGTAAGGGCCGGCGACGGCCACGGGTGAGCGCGGTTCGCGACGCTCCGCGCCCGGGCGGACCGATGTCGGCCCGCGGGCGTGACCCAAAGGCGACACACCTTTTGTCGCGGATACGGTTACACGAGGCCATGCTCGCACCGCGTCACTTCCAGCAGATCATCGAGAGCGCGATCGATTTCGCGGTCGTCGTGACCGATCTCGACGGCATCGTCACGGACTGGAATTCCGGGGCGGAGGCCATCTTCGGCTGGCGGCGCGAGGAGGTCGTCGGCACGACGGCCGACCGCATCTTCACCCGCGCCGACCGGGCGACCGGGCAGCCCGGCCGCGAGATGCGCACCGCCCTCGCCGAGGGCCGGGCGAGCGACGAGCGATGGCATCTGCGCAGCGACGACACCCGGTTCTGGGCATCGGGCGAGATCATGCCCCTGCACGACGAGGACGGCACGCATCGCGGCTACGTCAAGATCGTCCGCGACCGCACCGACCGGCACGAGACCGGCGAGCGCCTGCGCGAGACCGAGAACCGGTTCAGGACGCTCCTCGAGACGATCGAGACCGCCTTCGCCATCGTCGAAGTGAAGTTCGACGCCGACGACCGCCCGGTGGACTACCGCTTCATCGAGGCCAACCCCGCCTTCGAGCGCCAGGCCGGGGTCAACCTCCGCGGGAAATGGGTCACGGAGTTCGCACCGGACCTGGAGCGCTTCTGGTTCGAGACCTACGGCCGTGTCGCATGGACCGGGGAGCCGGCGAGTTTCGAAAGCTACGCGGAGGCGTTCGGCCGCTGGTTCGAGGTGCGGGCCATCCGGGTCGGTGATCCGGCCGAGCGGCAGATCGCCATCTTCTTCCACGACATCACGCAAAGGCGGGTCGCGGAGGAGCGCCTGCGCGCCAGCGAGACCCTCGCCCGGGAGAACGCGCAGCGGATCCAGCTCGCCCTCGCGGCCGGCGCGATCATCGGCACCTGGCACTGGGACCTGCCCACCGACCGCTTCACCGTCGACGAGGCCTTCGCGCGCAGCTTCGGGCTCGACCCGGCGCTCGGCCGGAACGGCATCCCGCTCGCCCAGATCGTCGCGACCGTCCACCCCGACGACCAGGCGGGACTGGCCGCGGCGATCGACGAGGTCATCGCGCGCGGCGGCGCCTACGCGCACCAGTACCGCGTGCGACGCTCGGACGGGCGGTACTACTGGATCGAGGCGAACGGGCGCGTCGATCACGCGGACGACGGCACGCCGTCGAGCTTCCCCGGCGTCCTCATCGACGTGGAGGAGCGGCGCGCCGTCGAGGCGGAGCGCGACCGGGCCGCGGCCGCGCTGCGCACCCTCAACGAGACGCTCGAGCAGCACGTGGCCGAGCGCACGGCCGAGCTGATGCGGGCCGAGGAGCAGTTGCGGCAGGCCCAGAAGATGGAGGCGGTGGGCCAGCTCACCGGCGGGCTGGCCCACGACTTCAACAACCTCCTGGCGGGCATCTCCGGCGCGCTGGAGCTGATGCAGTCGCGGATGAGCCAGGGCCGGTTCGGCGACCTCGACCGCTACATGACCGTGGCCCAGGGCGCGGCCCGGCGCGCCGCCGCCCTGACGCACCGCCTGCTCGCGTTCTCGCGCCGGCAGACCCTGTCTCCCAAGCCGACGAACGTGAACCAGCTCATCGGCGGGATGGAGGAGCTGGTGCGCCGGACCATCGGGCCGCAGGTCACCCTGGAACTCGTCGGGGCGCCCGGCCTGTGGCCGGCGCTGGTCGATCCGGGCCAGCTCGAGAACGCGCTCCTGAACCTGTGCATCAACGCCCGCGACGCCATGCCGGACGGCGGCCGCATCACCATCGAGACCGCCAACCGGTGCCTGGATCGGCCCGCGGCCAGCGACCACGACATCCCGGAGGGCCAGTACCTCTCGCTGTGCGTCACCGACACCGGCACGGGCATGCCGCCGGACGTGATCGCCCGGGTGTTCGAGCCCTTCTTCACGACCAAGCCGATCGGCGAGGGGACGGGGCTCGGTCTGTCGATGATCCACGGGTTCGCGCAGCAGTCGGGCGGGCAGGTGCGGATCTCGTCCGAGGTCGGCCGGGGTACGACGGTCTGCCTGTACATGCCGCGCCACCACGGCGAGGCCGATGGCGACGACCCGGCACCGAGGCCGACCGGCGTCGCCCGCGCCGAGCAGGGGGAGACGGTGCTGATCGTGGACGACGAGCCGTCCGTGCGCATGCTGGTGACGGAGGTGCTGGAAGACCTCGGGTATACGGCCATCGAAGCCGCCGACGGCGTCGCGGGACTGACCGTGCTGGAATCGGACGTGCGGATCGACCTCCTCGTCACCGATGTCGGGCTGCCCGGCGGCATGAACGGCCGCCAGATGGCGGACGCCGCCCGCGTGCGCCGGCGCGACCTGAAGGTCCTGTTCATTACCGGCTACGCCGAGAAGGCGATCCTCGGCGACGGGCACCTGGCGCCCGGCATGGAGGTGCTCACCAAACCCTTCCCGATCGAGGCGCTGGCCTCTCGCATTAAGGATCTCATCGCCTCGCCCTGATACGGTTTCCGCTTGGATCAAGCGGGATCCGTATCACCGAGCCCGCGCGGCGCCTGAGCGAAGCCCATTTCCGCATCACGAAGTGATCAACCGGAAATGGCATGAGCCGATCGCCGGCCCCGGCGCTGCGATCCGTCTCGGGCGCGTCGGGGCCGCCCCCCCGATCCGGTCGGTCGGCGCGGCGCGGCGCCCGGGCCCACGCCGGCATCCGCATGGCGGAGCCATCGACCGGATTTCGCAGGACACACTTTGATACAGACGCGTCACGCGCCGGGCATCCGGAACGTCCATCTTGGCCCCGACGGTCGAGCCGGCAGGACGCCGTATGCAACGGGGAGCGGAACGCGATGGGTCTTTCGTCACGGCGCAGGGTGATCGGATGGATCGGCGCGGCCGGCGTGCTGGTGTCGACGGGCGCGGCCGTGGCCGGGACGGGCCATTCCCATGCCGCCCCCAACGGCGGCCAGATCAGGGACATCGGCGCCTACGAGGTGGAACTGGTGGCGAAGGGCGCCGACCTGGTGCTCTACCTCGTGGACGCGCAGGAGAAGAAGGTCGATGCCGCCGGCTTCTCGGCCAAGGCCTTGGTGCTGGCCAAGGGCAACGAGCAGAAGACCGTCGCCCTGGCGCCCGCGGGGGACAACCGCCTGTCGGGCCGGATGGATTTTACGGTCGAGGGTAAGCTGCGCGCGACGGTGACGCTGACCGCGCCGTCCGGCGAGGCCGGCAAGGGCCGCTTCAGCCTCGACGCCGCGCGCTGAGCAGGCTTCGCAAAAGCGGCCGCCGGTTTTGCGTCAAAACCTGCGACACATCAAAGGCTCAAGCAGGATGAAGCGCTGGCTCGCCAACGCTTCATCCTGCTTGAGCCAAGGCCGCTGACGACCGCAGGGAAAACCCGCTCGATGTCCCGTCTCCTGGTGATTCCGGCCGCCCTCGGCGCCGGCCTCGCGCTCGCCACCTTCGTGCCGGAGGTGCCCCGGACCCTCCGGTCGTGGGCGGCCTCGGCCGGCATCGCGGTCCCGGCGGCCGGCGTCGAGCGCGCCCCGGAGAAGGCCGCCGCGTCCGGCCATGCCGGTCACGGGCACGGGGCGGGCGAGGAGGCCCCCGAGGGCATCGTCCCGATGACGCCCGAGCAGGTCGCGACGGCGAGGATCGAGGTCGCGGCCGTCGACGGGGGCGTCCTGTCGCGGCGTCTCACCGTGCCCGGCGTCGTCATGCCGGATGCGGACCGGGTCGCACGGGTGGCGGCCCGGGTCGTGGGCACCGTGGCCGAACTGCACAAGCGCCTGGGCGACACCGTCGCCAAGGGCGAGGTCGTCGCCGTCCTCGATAGCCGCGAGGTCGCGGAGGCCAAGAATGAGTTCATCGCGGCCTTCGTCGGCCGGGAGCTGCAGGAGAACCTGTTCGAGCGCGACCATGCCCTGCGCGACAAGGGCATCTCGGCCGAGCAGGTCTTCCTGCGGGCGCGCACCACGTTGATCGAGGCGCGTTTGAAGGTCGACCTCGCCCGCCAGAAGCTCTCGGCCCTGGGCGTGCCCGACCGGGAGGTCGCCGCGCTCTCCGAATCCTCGGCGCCCGTGGCCAAGGCCACCGCCGGCGGCCACGAGGATCATCTGGCGGGCCTCGACCGTGCGCCGAAGCTCGGCCTGCAGCGCTACGAGATCCGCTCGCCCATCGCCGGGCAGGTGGTGGAGCGGCAGGTGGACGTCGGCGCGCCGGTCAACGGCGAGGGCCAGATCAAGGAGATCTACACCATCGCCGACCTGTCCCGGGTCTGGGTCGAGCTCGCCGTGCCCACCGCCGACCTCGGCGCGATTCGCCAGGACCTTCCCGTCGCCCTCACCGGTGCCGGCGGCGGGCCGGCGACGCCGGGGCGGATCGTGTTCGTGAGCCCGATGCTGAACCCCGAGACGCGCTCGGCCAAGGTCATCGCCTCGGTGGCCAACGAGGGTCTGGCCTGGCGGCCGGGCTCCTACGCCACCGTCAAGGTCGCGGTGGAGGAGATGCCGGTGGCGCTGCGGCTGCCGCGCGGCGCCCTCCAGACCATCGCGGGCGAACAGGTCGTCTTCGTGCGCACGCAGACCGGATTCGAGAAGCGCGAGGTGGTGCTGGGCAAGGGCGACGACGAGGCCGTCGAGGTCGTGTTCGGCCTCGACCCCGGGGAGGAGGTGGCGGTGGCCAACTCCTTCATCCTCAAGGCCGAGCTCGGCAAGGCCGAAGCCGAACACGTCCACTGAAGCCAAACACGTGCATTGAAGGCGCCGAGCGTGATCAACTCCATCCTGGGCTTCTCCGTCCGGCAGCGCTGGCTCGTGGTGCTGCTGTACCTGGCCGCGGCCGCCTTCGGCGTCGTCTCGCTGAGCCGGCTTCCCATCGACGCGGTGCCCGACATCACCAACAACCAGGTCCAGGTGAACGCGGTGGTGCCGCAGCTCTCGCCCTTCGACGTCGAGAAGCAGGTCACCTACCCCATCGAGACCGCGCTGGCCGGCATTCCGGGGCTCGAATACACCCGCTCGCTCTCGCGCAACGGGTTCGCCCAGGTCACCGCCGTGTTCGCCGAGGCGACCGACCTGTACTTCGCCCGCCAGCAGGTCACCGAGCGCCTGGGCGAGGCCAAGGCCGCGCTGCCGCCGGGAGCGGAGGTCCACATGGGCCCGATCTCCACTGGGCTCGGCGAGATCTACATGTGGACGGTCCACTACGGCCGGCCCGAGGATCGCAAGGCGGCACAGGCCGGCCAACCCGGCTGGCAGGCGGACGGCAGCTACCTGACGCCGGAAGGCCAGCGCCTCGACAAGCCGTTCGAGCGCGCCGCCTACCTGCGCACGATCCAGGACTGGGTGATCGGGCCGCAGCTGAAGACGGTGCCCGGCGTGGCCGGCGTCGACGCCATCGGCGGCTACAAGAAGCAGTACCACATCCAGCCGGACCCGGCGAAGCTGATCGGCCTGAACCTGTCGTTCAAGGACATCGCCGAGGCGGTGGAGCAGAACAACCAGAACCGCGGCGCCGGCTACCTCGAGCGCAACGGCGAGGGCTACGTCGTCCGCTCGGGCGGCCGCATCGAGAGCATGGAGGAGATCGGCCGGACGGTGGTCGCCACCCGCGGCGGCGTGCCGGTGCGGGTCTCCGACGTCGCCGAGGTCCGGATCGGGCGCGAATTGCGCACCGGCTCGGCCAGCGAGAACGGCGAGGAGGCCGTGGTCGGCACCGCCCTGATGCTGATCGGCGCCAACAGCCGCACGGTCTCGGCCGCCGTCGACGTGCGCCTGAAGGAGATCGCCCGCAACCTCCCCCCCGGCATCGAGGTCCGTACCGTCCTCGACCGGACGCTGCTGGTCGACGCCACGGTGAGGACGGTGGCCAAGAACCTCGCCGAGGGCGCGCTGCTGGTCGTCGCGGTGCTGTTCCTGCTGCTGGGCAACGTCCGCGCCGCCGTCATCACCGCGCTCGTCATCCCGGTGGCGATGCTGATGACCGTCACCGGCATGGTCCAGGGACGGATCAGCGCCAACCTGATGAGCCTGGGCGCGCTCGATTTCGGGCTGATCGTCGACGGCGCCGTCATCATCGCCGAGAACTCCCTGCGGCACCTGGCCGAGAGGCAGCACGCGCTCGGGCGCACCCTCGACCGCGAGGAGCGCCTCGCCACGGTGCGGCGCTCGGCCGAGGAGATGATCAAGCCCTCGGTCTACGGGCAGGCGATCATCATGCTCGTCTACGTGCCGCTCCTCACCTTCACGGGCGTCGAGGGCAAGATGTTCGCGCCGATGGCGCTGACCGTGATCGTCGCGCTCGCCTGCGCCTTCGTGCTCTCGCTCACCTTCGTGCCCGCCCTCATCGCCATCGCGATCACCGGCAGGGTCCGGGAGACGGAGAACGTCCTCATCCGCGGGCTCAAGGCGGTCTACCGCCCGCTGCTGGCGGGGGCCGTGCGCCACCCCCTGCCGGTGATCGGCGGGGCGGTGGTGCTGTTCCTGGCCAGCGGCCTGCTGTTCCAGCGGCTCGGCCAGGAGTTCATCCCCCAGCTCGACGAGAAGAACATCGCCATGCACGCGATGCGCATCCCCTCGACCTCGCTGACGCAGTCGCAGGCCATGCAGACCGCCGTCGAGACGGCGGTGCGCGGCTTCCCGCAGGTGGCCTTCGTGTTCTCGAAGACCGGCACCGCCGAGGTCGCCTCCGACCCGATGCCGCCCAACGTATCGGACACCTTCATCATCCTGAAAGCCCAGGCCGAATGGCCCGACCCGGACATGGCCAAGGACGCCCTCATCGCCGCCCTCCAGGCGGCGGTGGGCAAGGTCACCGGCAACGCCTACGAGTTCACCCAGCCGATCCAGATGCGCTTCAACGAGCTCTTGGCCGGAACCCGCGGCGACCTCGCGGTGAAGGTGTTCGGCGAGAGCTTCGAGACGATGCTGCCGGCGGCCAACCGCGTCGCCACGGTGCTGCGCGGGGTCGAGGGCGCGCAGGACGTCCGGGTCGAGCAGGTCACCGGCCTGCCGTCCCTGGAGATCAGGGCCGACAAGGGCGAGATCGCGAGACTCGGCCTGACCCATGCGGCGGTGCAGGACGTGGTCGGGGCGGCCATCGGAGGGCGCGAGGCGGGCCTCGTCTTCGAGGGCGACCGGCGCTTCCCCATCGTGGTGAGGCTGCCCGATGCGATCCGCGACGACATCGAGGCGCTCAAGACCCTGCCGGTCCCGCTGCCGCCGGGCAGGGACGGCCGCGTCGCCTCGGTGCCGCTCAAGCAGGTGGCGTCCTTCGTGTTCTCCGAGGGGCCCAACCAGATCTCACGGGAGAACGGCAAGCGCCGCATCGTGGTCACCGCCAACGTGCGCGGGCGCGACATCGGCGCGGTGGTGGCCGAGGCGCAGGCCAAGGTGGCCTCCGCCGTCCCGCTGCCGGCCGGATCCTGGATCACCTGGGGCGGCCAGTTCGAGAACCTGGCCGCCGCCCGCCAGCGCCTGACGGTGGTGGTGCCGGGCTGCTTCTTCCTGATCTTCCTGCTGCTGTACTCGGCGCTGGGATCGCCCCGGGACGCGCTCCTGGTCTTCAGCGCCGTGCCGCTGGCGCTGACGGGGGGCGTCTGCGCCCTGTGGCTGCGCGACATGCCGTTCTCGGTGCCCGCCGCGGTGGGCTTCATCGCCCTGTCCGGCATCGCCGTGCTCAACGGCCTCGTTATGCTGATCTTCATCAAGCAGCTGATGAAGGAGGGCCGGTCCCTGCACGAGGCGATCCTGGAGGGCGCCGTGACCCGGCTGCGCCCCGTGGCGATGACGGCGCTGGTGGCCTCGCTCGGGTTCGTGCCGATGGCGCTGGCCACGGGCACCGGCGCGGAGGTGCAGCGGCCGCTGGCCACCGTGGTCATCGGCGGGCTGATCAGCGCGACCCTCCTCACCCTCGTCGCCCTGCCGGCCCTCTACGCCCGCTTCGCCAGACCGTCCCGGGTCGCAGAAAGCCCCGGGACGGCCGCCGGCCCCCTTCCGGCGGCGGCCGAATAGAGGCGGCCGCCCGCCTGCGCGCGAAGGGCCCGCCCGTCGCCGGCGCGGCCGGTCTATTTCCGGTTCTATTTCCGGTTCTTGGCCAGCCAGTCCCGCATCTGCGCGATCTCCTTGTCCTGATCGGCGATGATCTGCTCGGCCAGCCGCCTGGTCTGCGGATCCTTGGCGTGCTGGAGCGCGACCATCGCCATGGCGATGGCGCCCTGGTGGTGCGGGATCATGTGGGTGCGAAAGTCGACGTCGGGGTCGCCGGTGTAGGGCACGTGCATGTCGTGCATCATCGCCATATCGGCGGCCTTGTACGCCAGCGTCGAGGCGGCATCCCCCGGCGAAGGCTTCATGGCGTCGATCATCTTCGCCATGTCGGCGTCGTGGTCTGCGTCGTGCGTGGCCGGCACGCCGCCGGCCGGAGCGTGGCCGCCGTGGTGGTGGCCCGTGCCGCCGGCCAGGGCGGTGCCCGAAAGGCCGGTGGCGAGGGCGAGGGCGGCGAGGAATCGGGTCGTCGGGGTCATGCGGTCTGTCCTTGGTGGGGGTCGAGAGGAAGCGTCAGTCGAACCGGCCGCTCGCGGTCGATCCGTCCGGGGCGGTGAGCTGCACCGCGCCCTTCGGGCTCTTGGACAGCGGCACGGCGGTCGATCCCGACAGGCGGTTGGCGGCGACGGGTTCGAGGGCGATGCGGGCCGCCTTGCCGTCCACCACCAGGATCGCGGTCGCCTTGAAGCCCTTGGCCGCAACCGGCCTGGCGCCGTCGTCGGAGACGTAGACGTCGACGAACCCCTCCCCGGTCACGAGCTCGACGTGGTAGCGCCCGGCATCGGCGACGCGCCCGCCGTGGACGCCCTTCGCCTCGTGCGCGAGCGCCGGGGTGGCGGCGAGAAGACTTGCGGCGAGAAGGTTTGCCGAGAGGGCGATCGTCCGGGTTTTCATGGTCGGTCTCCGCAGGAAAAATGAGGGTGGAAGCGGCAAGCCTTCAGAACGCTTCCGCGGCGCACGCGGTCGCGTCCTGCCGGCTGGGCGTCGCTGGGGCCCGGCTCGCACGCAGGCGTTCGAGGGGCCCGGCGCCGTAGCGCAGGAACAGCACCGGGGTCAGGACGGTGTCGAGGAGGGTGGCGCTGAGGAGGCCGCCCACGATCGTCACCGCCACCGGGTGCAGGATCTCCTTGCCGGGCGCGCCCGCATCCACCAGCAGCGGCACCAGGGCGACCCCGGCCGAGAGCGCCGTCATCAGCACCGGCGTCATCCGCTCCAGGCTGGCGCGCACCACGAGCTCGCGCCCGAACGGCATCCCTTCGAGGAGGGCGAGGTTGAGGATGTGGCTGATCTTGAGGATGCCGTTGCGCGCGGCGATCCCCGTCAGGGTGACGAACCCGATCATCGAGGCCACCGAGAGCGGCTGGCCGGCGAGCCACAGGGCGGCGACGCTGCCGATGAGCGCGAGCGGCACGTTGCCCATGATGATGAGCGCCAGGACGCCCGAGCGGTAACGGCTGTAGAGAACGGCGAAGACCAGCCCCAGGGACAGGAGCGACAGGAGGCCGATGGTGCGGCTCGCCTCCTCCTGCGCCTGGAAGGTCCCCTCCAGCCGGGCCTCGATGCCGGGGGGCAGGCCCGCCTCGGCCACCGCCCTCCGGATGGCGGCGACCACGCTCGCCATGTCGCTCCGGCCGTCGGTGTTGGCCTGGACCACCAGCCGCCGGCGCCCGTTCTCGCGAAGGATCTGGTTGGGGCCGTCGGTCTCGCGGACGTCGGCCACCTGGCGGGCCGGAACCCAGCCCGAGGGCGTCTCGATCAGGAGGTCGCCGAGCCCCTGCGTCGTGCGCACGCGCTCGGGCAGGCGCAGGACCACGTCGAAACGGCGGACGCCGTCCGCCACCGTCGAGACCACGCGGCCGTTCGAGAGCCGGCTCAGCTGCTCGACCACCGCCGCCGGCTGGACGCCGTAGAGGGCGGCACGGGTGTAGTCGACGCGGATCTCGAGCTGCGGGATCAGCACCTGGCGCTCGACCTGGAGGTCGACGAGGCCCGGAATGGCGGCCATGCGCGCGCGCAGGTCCTCGGCGATCCGGCGCAGGGCGTCGAGGTCCTCGCCGAAGACCTTGAGGGCGAGCTCGGCGCGGACCCCCGACAGCATGTGGTCGAGCCGGTGCGAGATCGGCTGGCCGACGTTGGTGGTCACCGGCAGGGCGGCCAGACGGGCGCGGATGTCGGCGACCAGCGCCTCCTTGGGACGCCGCGCGTCCTTGAGCGCGATCTCGATGTCGGAGGAATGGACGCCCTCGGCGTGCTCGTCGAGTTCGGCCCGGCCGGTGCGGCGTCCCACGGTGGCGACGTCCGGCATCTCCAGGAGCAGCTTCTCCGCGATCAGTCCGACCCGGTTGCTCTCGGCCAGCGAGATCCCCGGCCTGAACGTCATGGTAACGGTGAACGAGCCCTCGTTGAACGGCGGCAGGAAGGTGCGCGGGAGGTGCCAGGCGGTCAGGCCGGCCGCCACCACCGCCGCCAGGACGGCGCCGACCAGCGCGCCCTGGTGCCGGAAGGCGAGCCCGAGCAGGGCCGCGTTGGCGCGCTTAAGCCCCCGGATGAGCCCGCTCTCGCGGTGGCCGAGGCTCTTCAGGGACGGCAGCAGGTAGGAGGCCATCACCGGCGTCAGGGTCACCGACACGCACAGGCTCGCCAGGATCGAGACGATGTAGGCCTGCCCCAGGGGCGCGAACAGGCGACCTTCGATGCCCGACAGGGCGAACAGCGGCACGAACACCAGGACGATGATCGCGGTGGCGTAGACGATGCCGGAGCGGACCTCGTTGGAGGCGGAGACGACCACGTCGAAGACCGAGTGCGGGGATCCGGCCGCACGGTTCTCGCGCAGCCGGCGAAAGATGTTCTCCACGTCGACGACGGCATCGTCGACGAGTTCGCCGACGGCGATGGCGAGCCCGCCCAGCGTCATCGTGTTGATCGACAGCCCGAGCAGATGGAACACCACCGCCGTGGTCAGGATCGAGACGGGAATCGCGGTGAGCGAGATCGCGGTGGTGCGCAGGTTGAGGAGGAAGGCGAACAGGACGAGTCCCACCACGGCCACGGCCTCCAGGAGCACCGCCTCGACGTTGGCGATGGAGGCGGCGATGAAATCGGCCTGGCGGAACACGATCCGGTCGGCCCTGATTCCGCCGGGCAGGGTGGCCGTCACCTCGGTGAGCGCCGCCTCGATGGCGCGGGTGAGCGCCACCGTGTCGACGTCGGGCTGCTTTTCCACCGAGACGACCACCGCCGGCCGGCCCTGGTAGCCGCTGTCGCCGCGCTTGACCTTGGCGGCAAAGGACACCTCCGCCACCTGGCGCAGGTGGACCGGCACGCCGCCCGCCGTCGCCACGACGAGGCTGCGAAGGTCGTCCAGGCTCATGGTCCTGGCGATGGTGCGGATCAGGTACTCGCGGGAAGACTGGTCGGTGAAGCCGCCGCCGGCATTGGTGCCGAACTGCGCCAGCGCCGCCTCGAGTTGCGCGTTGGTCACGCCGAGGGCGCGCATCGCGGCCGGGTTCGGGCCGACCCGGAACTGGCGGACCTCGCCGCCCATGGGGATCACCTGCGCCACGCCGGGAATGGACAGGAGGCGGGGCCGCAGCACGAAGTCGGCGGCCTCGCGCACCTCCATCGGCGAGGCGGTCTCGCTCGTCATCGCGACGAGGAGGATCTGGCCCATGATCGAGGAGACCGGCCCCATCTGCGGGGTGGTGCCGGGGGGAAGCTGGTCGCGCACCAGGGCCAGCCGTTCGGCGACCTGCTGGCGGTTACGGAAGATGTCGGTGCCCCAGTCGAACTCGATCATGACGATCGACAGCCCGACGCCGGAGACCGAGCGCACCCGGCCCACGCCCGGCAGGCCGTTCATCCGGGTCTCGATGGGGTAGGTGACGCGCTGCTCCACGTCCGGCGGCGCCAGGCCCTCGGCCTCGGTCATGACCGTGACGGTCGGCTTGTTGAGGTCGGGGAAGACGTCCACCGGCAGCCGCGTCACCGTCACCGCGCCGTAGGCGACGAGCACCGCGGCGATGGCGAGCACCAGGAGGCGGTTGCGCAGGGACTGCGCGACGAGGATCGCGAACATGGCTCAGGGTCCCCACGGACATCGGTGCGTCGTCTCGCGACGCGGATCGTTCTGCGAAAGTCTGGTGGATCGACGCATCGATGTCCGTGGGAGCCCTAACGCACCTGATCGAGGAGTTCGGCGCCGAGCGTCACCACGCGCCGGCCGGGCCCGATGCCCTCGGCCACCAGCACGCGGGCGGCGTCCAGCGGCGCGACGCGCACGGGGCGGGCCGTGAACCGCTCGGCGGTGGTGTGCTCGTAGACGATGTCCTGGCCGTTGCCCGCGCGAACGACGCTGGCGCGGGGCAGGGCCACGCCGCCCTGCTCGGCGTCGGTGACCGCCAGCACCGTCACGAACTGCCCGATCCGCAGGCCGGCGGTGTCGCCCCGGACCGCGAACTGCACCGGGATGGCCTGGTTGCGGTCCGAGAGGCCCGAGCCGCGGTAGGCCAGCGCGAGGCTGCGGCCATCCGCCAGGTGGGCGCTGGCATCCTGTGCGGTGGTCAAGGCGTCGAAGCTGAGGGCCTCCACCCACAGGCGGGTCGGATCGACGATCTGGAACACCATCGCCCCGGGGGTCGCCATCTGCCCGGCGACCGCCGCGGCCTGGGCCACGACGCCGTCCACCGGCGCCACCAGGGCCTCCGGCTCGCGCCGGGCCGTGTCGAGGGCCGCGCGGCGGTCGCGCAGGCCGGCGAGCTCGGCGCGGGCGTCGTCGAGCTGCGTCTGCGCCACCGCACCGGTGGCGGCGAGCCGCCCGAACCGGTCCACGCGACGGGCCACGATGGCGATCTGCTGGTCGAGCTCGCCCTGGCGCTGGCGCATGTCGGAGACGTCGATCGCCTGCACCGGCGGCGCGACGAGGGCGAGGACGTCGCCTTTCCTCACCGGCGACCCCAGCCGCGGGAACAGGCCGGAGGGCGGCGGAGCGATGCGCCCGCCGATGGACGATTGCACGACGCCGCTGGCGTCGGGATCGGGGATGACGCGCCCGGGCAGCTCGACGGTACGCCGGAAGCGCGCCGATTCGGTCATGGCGGTCTCCACCCCCAGGAGGTGCTGCGTCGGCTTGGGCACGAAGACGCTGCCGTCGGGCAGGCGCTGGGCGAGGTCGGTAGCGGCCTGCCGGGGTGGGCTCAGCGCCGCCCCCCGGGCGAGGCCCGCGCCCTCGTCGCCCCCGGCCGCCAAGGCCGCCGTGCCGACGAGGACCGTGACCGCCACGGCCACCGCCGCCACCGCCGGGGCCGATCGCCGCCCGCCGGCCACGAGCAGGAGCAGGACGCCGAGGAGGAAACCGGCGGCGGCGGCCGTCACCACCGCCGGATCCTTGAGCGCGAGGCGCTCCCTCAGGTCCTCGACGGCGGCCAGGAACCGCCGCGGGGGCGTCGGGGCGAGCGCCGCCCCCTCCCCCGGCCCGGCGACCGGGATGTCGAGGCTCAGGGTGAGCACGTCGAGCCCGGCCTCGGTGGCGACCGTGGCGATCAGGTCGTGGCGTCCGGGCTTGGCCAGCCATGGGGCAGACAGGGTGTAGACGCCCGGTCCCGCCGGTTCGGCGACACCGGGGCCGTCCGGCGTCTCGATCTCGACGGTGGCGCCGGCCAAAGGCCGGTTCGTGCGGAACCCGTCGAGGAAGATCACGAGGCGGCCGTCGCGCGGCATCGCCACGAGTTCCACCGTGTCCGAGGCGGCCTCGGCGCGGGGGCCCATCGTCCGGGTGACCGGCGGGGGCGGAGCGGCATGGTCGTGCCCCTCGTGCGCCGGCGCGGGGCTGGGGACGAGGACGGCAAGCAGCATCGCCGCGCCAAGGGCGGCGGCCGAACGGGCGGACATGGGAAATCCCTCGCGTTGCAACGCCGGCCGGGCATCCGCCGAGGCGAAGGCCGACCGTCAGACAGCACGCAGCGTCTGCGTGCGCGTTACGCGAGCGTTCTGGGTGGTTTGCGCAGGGATTCCGGCCCGACGCCCCGCAAGGCGGCGCAATCCGGTGGCCATACGGCGACGGGGCGCGCGACCCGATAGGGGAGCGTCACCTGGGCCGGCAGGATGCAGGGCACGCAGCAGGCGAGACGGCCACAGCAGGAGCCGTCGCAGCCCGGACGTTTTTGGCCGTCGGCGTCCTGTGTTCCCCGCGAGGCGATCGCCGCCGCCATGCCGGGCTGGGTCGCCACGGCAAGGAAAACATCCGGCGCCGGTTCGGCGATCCGCGCCGAGACCGTGACCCCGTGATCGTGGCCTGCATGGGCCTGCGCCGCGGACGGCAGTGCGCTGGCGACGATCGCGAGGATCATCGCGGCTATCAGGCAGACGATGTGCCGATCGACGCGCATGCGGTCGGCATACACCGATTCCGGGGGGCGGGAAACGTCTGTCGTCCCGCCGCGGCGTCTCGGTGCGAGGATGGTTGAACGGTCCCTAACGGTCGTGGCCCCGGTGCGGGGTCAGCCGTGACGGTCGATGCGGCGCAGCGCGACGATGGTCTCGCGCAGCCAGCGTTGCCCGGGCACCTCGTCGTTCGAGGCGTGCCAGATCATCGAGATCGCCACGTCCGGCAGGGCGATCGGCGCGGGGCTCACGGCCAGTCCCATGGCGTCGCCGAAGAAGCGCGCCAGCCGCGAGTGCATGGTGGCGATGACCGGCGCCTCCCGGACGACGAAGGGCATGACCGTGAAGCGCGGCGAGGTCATCGCGATCACCCGCGTCCGGCCGATCTTGGCCAGCGCGTCGTCCACGACGCCGTGGGCGCTCTCCACGAGGCTCGTCAGCACGTGGGGCAGCCGCAGGTAGTCCTCGAGGGAGATCGGCGGCGTCACCCCCACCAGCTCGGCGTTGAAGACGCACAGGTACGTCTCCTTGTTGAGGATGCGCCGCTTGTGGTGGGTCTGCCCCTGCTCGAAGATGCCGATGCCCAGGTCGACCCGCCCGCTGTCGAGGTCATCGAGGATGCGGTTCCGGTCGACCGTGCGCAGCAGGAGCTTCACGCCCGGCGCGACGGCGCGCAGGTGGGCGACGAGGTGGGGCATGAGCAGCACCTCCGTCGAGTCGGGAATGCCGAGGGAGAAGGTGACGTCGGCGGTGGCCGGGTCGAAGGCGGACGGCGGCGCGGTGATCGCCTGGATCTGGGCGAGCGCCGCCTGCATCGGGCCGACAAGGGCCAGCGCGCGCGGCGTCGGCCGCATGCCGTCCGGTGCCCGCGTCAGGAGTTCGTCCGAGAAGGTCGTGCGCAGGCGCCCGAGAGCATGGCTCATCGCCGACTGGCTGATCCCGATCCGCGCCGCTGCCCGCGTGACGCTCCGCTCCGCCAGCAGGGCGTCGAGGGCGACCAGGAGATTGAGATCGAGTTTGGCAAGATGCACATGGTCGATGCGCATTATGAAATCGATCCATTTGATTCATGAAATGGTGCGATGCACATTCAGCCTCACGAAGCGACGGGACGCCCGCCGCACCGCTCGAGGATAAAGCACATGTCCAACCGTCAGGTCTCTCTCTTCACCGCCGCCGCCATCGCGCTGACCACCTTCGCCAGCGCCGCCGTCGCCGCCGAGCCCACCGTCGGCGAGAAGACCACCGGCGCCAAGACCACCGGCGCAATGACGCTGGCGACCCTGGGCCGGGCCACCAACGGCACCCAGGTCGCCCGCCAGGGCGGCTTCGCCAGCGCCGGCGCCGTCCAGTGGATCCAGGCTCCCATCGCCGAGTCCGCCATCGTGAAGACCCCCATCGCGAAGGTCAGCGCCGCCGCGCAGGCTTTCTAAGGTGGCCTCCCATCCCGACCGCCGCCCGCCCCACACGGCGGGCGGTCCATCGCGTTCCACGACGCCTTAGGCCGCCGCGACTCTTCGGGTCGCGCGGCCTTTGCTGCATTGCGGTCACGGTGCGAGCGCCCGCCGCATGCGGGCCGCGGTTCGAGCGCCGGACCCCGCCCTCAGAACCCCGTGACGATCCGGCCGTAGGTGGTCTCGGCGAAGGCGTAGATCTGGGCGCCGATGAACGAGCTGGTGATCAGGAGCATCAGCAGGATCACCACGATCTTGGGCACGAAGGTGAGCGTCACTTCCTGGATCTGGGTCAGCGCCTGGAGCAGGGCCACCAGGATGCCCACCAGCATCGCCGCGCCGATGGCGGGGCCGGCGCCGATGATCACGGTCCAGATCGCGCCGCGCACGAGTTCGAGGGCGTCGACCTCGTTCATGATGGCCCGTCCTTTCGCGGCCGGCGGCCGATGTCGCCCTCCGTCCTTGTCACGGGGCGCGGGAGAAGGAAACCGCGGGCCTCCCCTCCCCATCCCCTCAGGAGACGGTGATGCCCTCGGACAGGAGCAGGCTGCGCCCGTCGGTGAACTTGGCCAGCGCGCCCTCGCTGGTGACCACCACCGAGTTGACCTGGCCGGAGACGGTGCCGTCGGCCGAGGTCACGGTGCGGCCGATGATCTGGTCGGCCTGGGAGAGGAAGCTCGAGGCGAGCAGGTCGTCGAGCTTCTTGTTGGTGGCGGCGGTCTGCTCGACCTGCGACAGCGTCGCGATCTGGCCGATGTATTCGGTGGAATCCATCGGCTTGGTCGGGTCCTGGTTCTTCAGCTGCGTGACCAGCAGCGTCAGGAACGTGTCCGCGTTGAGCGAGGCGGCAAAGCCGCTGGCGGTCTTGGCGGCCGCACCGGTCTTGGCGGCCGTGGCGGTGCTCGTCGCCGGTTGGGCGGAGGTGGCGCTGGTGACGTCCATGGGTCGTGGTGCCTTCGTTTCGGGTGCCGGCGGTCAGGCCGGCTGGTCCTGGAGAGCGGGGCTCCCCCGGCTTGGCCGGCGGGCGGAGGCGGGGGCCGCGGCGGTATTGGGCACGGCGGCGGTGTTGGGCGCGGCGATGATCGCGGCCTCGGTCCGGTAGAGCCCGCGGATCAGCTTGAGCGCCTCGATCAGGCGACCGGCTTCCACGAGGGCGTGCGCCGCGACAATGCCCTCGCGGATCTCGGCCTGCGTCACCGCGCCGAGGAGGCCGGCGTGGAGGCCGTGGAACACCTCCCGCGCCCGGGCGGCCTCGGCCGGCTCGATCAGGATCGTCTGAACCGAGAAATAGAGCTGGCGCAGGGGCGTGGTCGCCTCGTCCGCGTGGAGGACGTGGTTCTCCAGGAGGAAGGTGGCGTCGTTGAGGAGCTCGATCGAGACCTTGCGGTCGACCCGCAGCACGGCGCCGTTGATGTAGACGCGCTCGCCCGCGCGCAGCGAGAGATGCATCGCCTTGCTCACCGCAGGCCGTCCCGCACCGAGGTGTTCACCTCGATCAGGGCGGCGAGGCTGCGGTCGGGGGTGCTCAACACCGCGCCGCTCTCGCGCATGCTCCACAGGCCCACCGAGACGAGGTCGCCGCGCAGGGCCTCGGGCAGGGCGTTGTCGGGGCTGCACAGGTCGTCGATCAGGACGGCCCAGAGGTTCTGCAGGAAGCTCGCCGCCGCCTGCCGGTCCTTCTGGGCCGCGTCGGGGCGCCCGGCGATGTGCAGGAGGTCGAGGGCCCGGTCGAAGGCGGCGAGTTCGCGCTGGCGCCCGATCTCGGGGGCGTCGTCCAGGATCTCGGCGTAGGAGAATTGATACATGGTCGGGGACGCCTCGTGTGTCCTGTCCTTAGCCGGCCGCCGCGGACGGCGGCTGGGGGACGCGATGTCGGTAGGGCGATGGTCGGGGAACGATCAGAGGTAGTTGACCAGGCTGAGCTGCCGTAGCTCGGAGGTCAGGGAATAGGAGATCTGGACCTGGGTGGTGAGCTGGTCGATCCGCGTCTTGGCCTCGGCGGTGTCCACGCTCTCCATGTCGCGGATCTGCTTGGCCAGGAGGGTCTGCTGCGCCTCGAGCCGGCCGTTGGCGTCGGCGATCGCCGCCTGCGAGCGGCCGAGGTTAGCCTGCAGCGTCACGAGGCTGGCGCTGGCCGAGCCGAGCAGCCCGGCGATCCGCCCGGCCATCACGTCCTGCACCTCCGCGGAGAAGTGCGACAGGTCGAGGTCGGAGGCGAGGACATGGGCCTTGGCCAGATCGCGGAACGCGGCGGCGTTGGCGCTCGTCGAGGTCTCCACGGTCTCGTTGCGGGAGATCCGGCTCTGGATGGTGCCGTCGGAGGCCGCAGACCAGTTCGCCCCCCAGGACGCATCGTCGAACAGGGCGTCGAAGGCGCCCCCGGGGGCGAGGAAGGCGGCCATCTGCGCGCCCGTGGCCGTGGCGAGGCCGGCGCTGCCGCGGGCACCGAACGTGCTCGTGAAGGCCAGATCGACCGCGGCCTTGGCGGTTCCGCCGTAGGCCTTCATCGGCGTCTCGAGGGTGTTTGTGCCCCCGAAGATCGACTGGCCGCCGGCGGTGGTGTTGAGGGCGGCGGTGAGGGAGGCCAGCCGCGAGGCGGCGGTGTCGGCGATCACCCTGGCGCGCTGGTCGGGCGGCGCGCCGGTGATGGCGGCGAGCGCCGTGTCGGTGTCGGCCTGGATCTGCTGCAGGATGGTCTGGGTCGAGCTGAGGCGCAGGCCGGTGATATCGTTGCCGTCGCGCAGCGCCGTGAGTTCGGCCGAGGTCTGGCGCAGGCTCAGGGCGACGCCGGTGCGGCTGCCGAGCGTCAGGCCCATGTCGGCGTGCCGGCCGGTGACGAGCTCCTTGTTGGCGCTCGCGATCTCGGACTGCATGCGGGCGACCCCCGTGCGCGGGGTGTTCCAGAGGCTGGCGGTGGAGATGGCGTTGGTTCTCATGGGGTCTATCGCACCACGTCCATCAGGGTCTTCAGGAGTTGGTCCACCACCGAGATCAGGCGGGCCGAGGCGGTGTAGGATTGTTCGAGCTGCAGGATGCGGGCGGTCTCGTCGTCGACGTTGACGCCCACCGCGTTCGAATAGGCCTCGCCCGCCCGCGACAGCAGGGTCGACTGGTAGTCGGCTTCCGAGGTGGCGAGCTTGCGCTCGTTGGACAGCCAGCCCGCCGACGCCGCGGCGAAGGACTGCAGGGTGAGCACGCCGGTGATCTGGGTGCCGGGATCGAAGGCGCGGGCGGTGCCCAGCGCCGATGCGAGGTCGCGCAGGCGCCCGTCGAAGCCGGCCTCGGTCCCCGGGTTGGCGCGGAAGGCCGGCCCGTTCATGCCGCCGTCGCGCAGGGTGTCGAGGCTGCCGCCGGTCCTGGGGTCCACCGCCGCGTTGATGCGGATCGCGGCGGCGAGGCCCAGGGTGGCCGAGGCAGCCCCGCCCGGGACGAGGCCGCTGGTTCCGTCCGAGAACAGGCCCGCGCGACGGACCGGGCCGGCGCCGAGGTCGCCGGTCTCCGCGAAGGCGTCGACCAGGGCGCCGGCCATGGCGTCGAGCTGGCTCTCGTAGCGCACCGCCACGGTGTCGCGCAGGGCCGCCAGGCCGGCGATGCGCCCGGACTGCACCGGCATCGGCGAGTTGGCGCCCGTCACCGGCACCCCGTCCGCCATGACGCTGTTGCCCACGGTGCCGGCGGTGAATCCCACCGTCTCGGCGAAGGTGACGCGCCGGGCGGTGCGGTCGAACAGCGGCACGCCGCTGTCGGTGTAGATCGCCATGTCGTCGCCCGGGCGCGACACCGTGGTGATGCCGATCTCCTCGGACAGGGCACCGAGGATGCGGTCGCGGTCGTCGAGGGCGTCGGTGACGTCGGCGCCGTTGGCGCTGCCGCGGGTCACCGCGCCGTTGGCCACGGCGAACTGGGAGAGCAGGTCGTTGATCCGCGTCACGGAGGCGCCGAGCGCCGTGTCGGCGTCGGCGCGCACCGTATGGACCGCATCCGCCGCGGCGTTGAGGCTGAGGGCGAGGTCGCGGGCGCTCTCCACCGCCTCGCGGGCGAGCTGGCCGTCGTCGGGCCGGTTGGCCGCGGCCTGGAGGGCGGCGTTGAGGCTGCCCAGGCGCGCGGCCGGGGAGGTCGGGTCGTCGGTGTCGCCCACCGTCCGGCTCAGGCTGTCGAGCCCGGCGCTCACCGCTCCGGCGGCGGCCGCATCGGAGGTGCTCAGGAGCTTCCTCGCGAACAGGGCGTCGTCGGTGGCCCGCTGGATCACCACGGCGGTGGTGCCGCCGCCGGTGACGAGGGTGGCGATCTTGCGCGAATAGTTCGGGTCGTCGGCCCCCGTGGTGTTGCGGGAGGCCGCCGCGATCTGGCTCGAGGTCGCGGAGAGCGAGGCGCGGGCGTTGTTGAGGGCGAGGGACAGGCCCATCGTCGGTATCCTGGGGCACGGATGGTGCGGGACGCGCCGGCCGGCGCGTCCCGTGACGGTGCGAGGCGGGCGCCGCCTGGCGGGCGGCGATCCCGTCAGCGCTTGAGGTTCATCAGGGTGTCGAGCATCTCGTCGCCGGTCATGAAGACCTTCGAGTTGGCGGTGTAGATCGTCTGCGATTCGATCATGCTGGTGAGTTCGGTGCTGACGTCGACGCTCGACTGCTCGAGGGCACCGGCCTGGATCGATCCGAGGCCGCCGAGCTTGGCGAACCCGATCTGGAGGTTGCCGGACTCGTTGGTGGGCCGGAAGATGTTGCCGGCCCGCGGCTCGAGCTCGTCGGGGCTCGCCACGTTGGCCAGCGGAACCTTGAAGGCGGCGACCTTGCTGCCGTCCTCGTAGAGCGCGAAGACGGTGCCGTCGGCACCGAATTCCGAGCCCGTCACCGCGGACGGCGCCTGGCCGTCGGCCTGCCCCTTGACGTCGTAGGGGGAGCCGAGCTGGGTCACGGTGGACATGTCGAGGGTGAACGGCCCGCCGTTCGGGATCGTGAAGGAGGCCGCCGCCGGGCCGGCGATCCGGCCGTTGGCGCCGAAGGTCAGGGTCGTGGTGTCGAGCGGCGTGCCCGGGAAGCTCGCCGGGGCGGCGGCATCGTAGACGCTGGCCGACCAGGTATTGGCCCCGGTCTTGGCGAGGTAGATGTCGAGGGTGACCTTGCGCCCGACGTTGTCGAAGGTCACGAGCGAGGTCTTCTTGGAGTAGTCGCTGCCGGCGGGCGTGGCCACCTGCGGCGGCGCGAGCACGGGCCCGTCGACGGGCAGGTTGCCCGAGAAGCTGCCCTCGGTGGTCGGGGTGGCCTTGGCGCTGAACGAGGTGAGGTTCACCGGCACCATCCCCTCGGTGCTGTTGAGCGCGGGGTTGGGCTCGCCGTTGGCCAGGCTGTAGCCCATCAGGGTGAAGCCGGCGGAATTGACGAAGTTCTTGGTCTCGCCGTCCATCACGAAGTTGCCCGCGCGGGTCAGCGCGACCACCGCGTTGTCGTCCTGCACCACGAAGAAGCCGTTGCCCTGGATGGCGAGGTCGCTCTTCGAGGTGGTGAAGGAGATCGGGCCTTCCTTGCTGATCTCGTTGCGGATCGTGGTCTGGACCGCGCCGGAGTTGTAGTTGGTCGCCGAGTTGCCCTCGATGAGCAGCGAGGAGAACTCGGCCGACGTGCGCTTGTAGCCCGTCGTGCTCGAGTTCTGGATGTTCTCGGCCACCGTGGAGATGCGGTTGGACTGGGCGTTCATGCCGGACACGCCGGTTCGCAGGACGGAGATCAGGCTCATGGGGTTACCTCTTGAAATCGTTCGGCCGCTTGGCGGGCACTAGAGGGAGATTCGCTTGCGCGGGGCTTGGCGGGGACTGGCCTTGGGCGTCTTGGAGACGGGGTTCGGGGCATCGCGCGCGGTTCTTCAGCCGCGCAGCGACTGGGCGAGCTCGAGGAAGGCGTCCTCGCTCGGGGCCATGTGCGGCTCCTGGCGCAGGCCCTCGTAGATCCGGGGCACCAGCAGGATCGCCTGATCGAGCTCGGGGTCCTCCCCGGCGCGGTAGCCGCCCATCAGGCGCAGATCGCGGGTCTCCTCGAAGCGGGCCATCATCGCCTTGAGCCGGCGCACGAGTTCGCGCTGCTCGGGCGTCCAGACCTCGCCGGCCAGGCGCGAGATCGAGCCGAGGAGATCGATCGCCGGATAGCGGCCCTGCTCGGCGATGCCCCGGTCGAGGACCACGTGCCCGTCGAGCGTGCCGCGGATGCTGTCGGCCACGGGATCGTTGTGGTCGTCCCCGTCCACGAGGACGGCGAAGATGCCGGTGATGCTCCCGCTCGCCCCGGGCCGGTCGAGGCCCGGCCCCGCCCGTTCGAGGAGGCGCGGCAGGTCCGAGAACACGCTCGGCGGATAGCCGCGCGCCACCGCCGGCTCGCCGGCAGCCAGCGCCACGTCGCGGGCGGCATGGGCGTAGCGGGTCACCGAATCGACGATGAGCAGCACCGCCTCGCCCCGGTCGCGGAACGATTCGGCGATGGCCATGGCGACCTTGGGCGCCTGGCGGCGCATCATCGGGCTCTCGTCGCCGGTGGAGACCACGATGACGGCGCGGTCGCGGCTGGCGGCCATGGCGCCGTCGAGGAACTCGCGGACCTCGCGGCCGCGCTCGCCCACCAGGGCGACCACGACGCTGTCGAACCCCTGCGCCCGCGCCAGCATCGCGAGCAGGGTCGACTTGCCGACGCCCGAGCCGGCGAAGACGCCGATGCGCTGGCCGAAGCACAGCGGCGTGAACAGGTCGAAGGCGCGCACCCCGGTGCGCAGGGCGTCCCGCACCCGCGCCCGCTCCATCGCCGGGGGCGGCGAGGCGTCCACCGGCACCGCCACCGGGCCGGGGGCGAGCGCGCCGCCGCCGTCGACGGGGCGGCCCAGCGCGTCGATGACCCGGCCCTTCCAGCTCTGGTCGGGCCGCAGCACCGGGTCGCCGAGGCGGAAGGCGGGGGTGCCGATGCCGGCCTCGATGCGCGAGGCGAACGGCTTGAGCGTGACGCCGCCGGCATCCACCCGCACCACCTCGGCCACCTCCTCGCGGCCGCCGGCCGAAAAGCCCATCCGGTCGCCGAGCCTGACGAAGGCGCCCACGCCCGCCACCCGAGCGGAGCTGGCGGTGACCTCCTGGATCGTGCCGCCGATGCGCACCAGCGGCAGGGCCTCGCGCCCGCTCTCCAGGGCCGCCCCGAGGCGGTCGATGGCATCGCCTTGCATCGGCCTAACCCTGCGGGCTGAGGGAGCGGATCGCTCCCGCGAAGGAGTTCTCGGTCTCCGAGGTCAGCGTCGCCGCGCTCTCGAAGGCCCGCTGGATGGTGATGAGCTTGGTCATCTCCATGACCGGATTGACGTTGGCGCCCTCGATATGGCCCTGGATCACGCCCATCCGGGTGAAGTCCTGGACCCGCTCGGCCGGCACGCTCGGCGACACCGCGTTGGCCTCGGCGCGGGTGAGCCTGGCCCTCGGGTCGATGGTGAACAGGCCGAGCGCGCCGACCTGATTGATGTTGGGACTCTCGCCCTGGTAGATGCTGCCGTCGCGGCCGATCTTGGGCGGGCCGGCCTGCGGATCGAGCAGCAGCGGGCCGCCGCCCGGATCGAGCACGGGCTGGCCGGACATGTTCCGCAGCTGGCCGTTGGCATCCATCTTCATGCGCCCGTCGCGGGTGTAGACGGGGCCCTTGGTGCCGCCGACGCTGAGCCAGGCGTCGCCCTGGATCGCCACGTCGAGGGGCGAGTCGGTCTTGCTGACCGGCCCGGCCCGGCGCGAGATGAAGGTGTCGCCGGCACTCGTGAAGGCGATCGGGCCCTTGCTCGCCTGGGCGAGCAGGGCCTCGAAATGGGTGTCCTCCGCCCGGTAGCCGGCGGTGGAGAGGTTGGCCACGTTGTTGGCCACGGCGTTGAGGCGCTTTTCCAGGTTCACCTGGGCCGAGAGCGCGACGTAGAGTCCGTTCTGCACCGCGCTCAGCCCCGCGACCGGTTCTGGAGCGCGCTCAGGAGCAGGTCGGCATCGAGCCCCTGCGAGGCGCTGCTGCCGTCGAAGAGGGCCAGGATGGGATCGCCGGCGGTGTTGTTCTGCGCGTCCCAGATCGCGGTGAACGTTTGGATGAAGCGGTCGAGCTTGACCGGGTCCTTGAAGCTCGCGACGTCGACCTTCTCCTCGATGATCGCCGCCTGGCGGGCGATGGCCTCGGCCGAGCCGCCGTCGGGCAGGCCGAGCACGGTCTTGACCACTTGCGAGAGGGCGTCGTCGCCCAGGATGCCGAAGCCGCTGCTCACGGTCGGCGCGATGCGCGAGAAATAGAGGGCGAGGCGCACGCCGGCGTCCTCGGCGCCCGCGTCGACCTCGAGGCTCTGGCGCAGGTAGGCGTCGGTGACGCTCTTGGCCTTGGCGTCGAGGGGCAGCGCGGTGCCGAAGCCGAGGTCGAAGGCGGTCCGGCCGGGGCCCGAGAGCGCCACGTTGGCCACCGCCACCGTCCGGTTGGCGCCGGCGGGGTAGCTGACGTAGGCCGCCCCCGAGAGATCGTTGGCGGACAGGCTGTTGTAGGCCGTGGTCTCGAAGAACAGGTTGTTGCGCACGCCCAGGCCCGCCTTGACCTTGCCCTTCAGCCCGGCCTCGCCCGAGGCCTCGATCCGGGCGTTGATGGCCTCGACGATCTGCGCGCCCGAGACGGATGCCAGGTCGAGGCCCGGCCTGGCCAGGGTGTCCTTGTTGAGGACGATCGTGATCGAGCGGGTGGTCGACGCGTCGAGCTGGCTGGTGAGCGAGAAGCTGGCCTCCTTGCTGCCGGAGAAGTCGAACACGTCGGAGATGTCGAGGGCGCCGCTCAGCTGCGCCGGCGTGGTGGCGAGGCCGCTGGCCTTGGCGCCCTGCGCGAAGTCGAAGGCGCTGGCGAACGCCTTGTAGCGGCTGTCGTTGAGGCGGTTGGCGAAGCTGGTGGCGCTGGTCACGCCCTCGGTCACCACCTTGCGCATCAACGCCTTGGCGTAGGTCATCTCCTCGAGCCCCATCGCCTTCATGGCGTAGGCATAGAGGCGCTGGTCGCCGAACAGGTCGTCGACGGATTTCACCTTGCCGATGTTGGCCTCGAAGTAGGCGGTCTCGCGGGCGACGTCGGTGGTGGCGGCCTTGCGCGCCAGGGAGAGGTCGAGGTCCCGGGCGATCAGGCGGTAGCTGAAGGAGGTGTTCAGCATGGGCCGGCCCCCGCGGACGCGGACGCACCGGCGTCGGGGTGGTGGAGGGCCATGGTGCGATCCGGGTTGGCGGCAACGCCGACGGTATGATGGGGGAACGGCCGTGCCGGGGAAGGGCTCACAGCGGGGTCGGGCCGATGATGGTCTCGGAGGTCACCACCACCCAGCCCGCGCCGGTCTGGCGGATCGAGATCACGCGGCCGGCGCCGGGCAGGACGGCGCCCGGGACGATCTGCCGGAGGCCGCTGGGACCCTCCACGAGGGCAGTGCCGTCGCCGACGCGGCGCAGGACGTAGGGGCGCCCGGACACGGCGGCCAGGGGCGTCGCGCCCGCCTCCGCCGCGGCCGGGACGGCGCGGTCGGGCAGCGAGCCGGTGGTGAGGGGGTCGAGGTCCACCGCCGCCGTTCGGACGGGCGAGACACTCTTCTTCCAGGCGAACCCGTTGGCGATCGGCGGCACGATCTCGCGGACGTCGTAGCCGTTGGGGCTTCCGGCGATGGAGACGGCGGCCCATCCGCCGCAGACCGCGGCCAGGACGAGGCAGCCGCCGATGGCGGTGCGCTCCAGGGCCGCGTCGCGGGCCCGGCGCAGGATGGTGGCGCTGGCCGAGGGGCGGCGCACCGCGGCCTCCCTCGCCGTCGTGGCGAGGTGAGCGGCGGCGCCCTTGCGCAATCCTGGTGAGAAGGCCATCGCGGTCGACGTCCCTGTGGTATTTCCGATCATATGATTAACGGTCTCATGGTTAATGGCCCGTTAAGAGGGTGCCCTGCGGCCCATCCGGCGTCGTGGCCCTGTGCGTACCGGCCGGCCGGCGCCGGCGCGCCTACCGCGGACCCTATCCCCTTGTCGCCGCATGATGTTTTCGCGCCGCGGGATTCCCCTTTCGCGCCGCCTGCTGTAAGGCGCGCCTCCTGGGGCGGGAACGGAAAGACGGGCGATGACGGACGACCGTGACGGAGCGGGGCAGCACAGGGCGCTCGTCCAGCGCGGGCCCCGGCGCCAGCGGGTGATGCAGCAGGCCCGCGTCCTGTTCGGGCGCGAGACCCTGGCCTTCTGCGTGGTGCGCGACCTCTCGCGGGACGGCGCCAAGATCCGCCTCGTGCGGCCGGTCGCCCTGCCGGCGACGTTCGAGCTGATGATCGCCGCCCACGACCTGCGGGTCTTCGAGGTGGAGCTGCGCTGGCAGCGCGGCGAGTTCGCCGGCGTCGCCTTCCTGCGCCGCCTCGGCGCGGGGGCCTGACGCGATACCGCCCCCCCGCCGCCCTGTGGATGGACGCGGCCGTCGCGGCACCCTTTCGGAGGCGATGTCGCCCGGCTTAACCCGTTGCTAACGCGGACACGCCAATGTGAACACATCGGCGGCCGGTCCTGTTGGCTATAGACAAGATCACGCCGGTGACTTCGCAGTGGATAGGTCGACGAGACCTAAGACATGATGTCGTTCCACTGGTCCGGTGAGAATCCGGGATGTCAAGCGCCCGCCCTCGACTGCGCCGACACCGTTCCGGTGTCGAACGGGACGGCTGCGCTCGTGTAGGCCCGAATTCCGCGCCCTTCCCGCAAATTTCACGCTTCCGGAAAAACCCCCACCATGACCAGCCTGCTCACCAACAATGCGGCGATGACCGCCCTGACGACCCTGAAGTCCATCAACCAGTCGCTCGACATGACGAGCAACCGGGTCTCCACGGGCCAGCGCGTCTCCACCGCCTCCGACAACGCCGCCTACTGGTCGATCGCCACCACCGTCCGCACCGACAACGCCTCGCTCGGCGCCGTGAAGGACTCCCTCGGCCTCGGCTCCTCGGCCGTGGAGCGATGACCGCCCTGACGACCCTGAAGTCCATCAACCAGTCGCTCGACATGACGAGCAACCGGGTCTCCACGGGCCAGCGCGTCTCCACCGCCTCCGACAACGCCGCCTACTGGTCGATCGCCACCACCGTCCGCACCGACAACGCCTCGCTSGGCGCCGTGAAGGACTCCCTCSGCCTCGGCTCCTCGGCCGTSGACACCGCCTACAACGGTCTCAACAGCATCATCGGCGACCTGCAGAACATGCGCGCCAAGCTGCAGACCGCCCTGCAGCCCGGCGTCGACCGCGCCAAGGTCCAGACCGAGATCGACGCCATCCAGGAGAAGATGAAGGCCACCGCCAACTCGTCGAACTCCAGCGGCCAGAACTGGCTCTCGGTGAACTCCGACACCGGCACCAACCCCGCCTACCAGGCCGCCCCGAAGGTCATCGCCGGCTTCGCCCGCGCCACGGACGGCACCATCAACTTCTCCGAGATCACCGTCGATGTGAACGCGATCAAGCTCTACGACACCAACTCGGCCAGCGTTCAGACCGCCGCCACCGCCGCCCAGGTCACCGGCACCACCTCGCTCACCGGCACCGCCGGCTTCGGCTCGGGTACCGGCACCGCCAACTTCAGCGGCACCAACGAGGTCAAGATCACGCTGACC